>NZ_JAVRDU010000003.1:0-317388 GCF_031846015.1 Novosphingobium sp. MMS21-SN21R
ACTGAAATGTCGTGGCGCACATCGTGGCAATAGCCGCTGTCCGCTACTGCGCGCCGCGCGATGCGCCCGGATGGTAGAAGAACTGCCCACCGAGCCACTCGTGATAGTCGGTCCAGGTCGGCCAGCCGGCCAGCGCGTGATGCAGCGCGACCACACCCTTGCCTTGCTCTAGCAGCGCGCGGAATCCTGACCTCAAGTCCGCTTCAGGTTCGCGGTAAAGCGGCGCGTTTTCGGGGGCTTCAAAGTCCAGCCCCGGCATATCGTAGAGCACCAGCACATCGAACCCGCGCATGCCTTCGGGGTTCATCAGCCGCGCGGCAGCGGGCTGGTCGACCATGGTTGCCGCGATTCCGTCCATTGCCTGGAACATCGCGTCGAAGGCGGTGCGGTCAAACGGATGGCCGCGCACCGCGACGAGGGCTTGCAGCGGCGCGCGGTGCTTGATGATCGGCATCAGGCGGCGACTTTCACGATGACCTTGCCGATGGCCTTGCCCGAAAGCATCCGGTCATAGGCGACGAGCGTGTTTTCCAGGCCTGTCGTCTCGTCGAGGTTCACCGTCAGTGTTTCGGCATCCACCCATGCGCGCAAGGTCGGAAGAAATTCCGCGCCCCGGTGGAGGAAATCCGGGATGAAGAACCCTTCGATCCGCAGCCGCCGCATCAGCACCTGATCGAACCGCGCCGGGCCGGGCAGGGGGGCGTCGTTGTCGTAGGCAGCGACCATGCCGCAGACTGCCACGCGCCCGTAATGCGCCATGTTGGGCAGGACCGCATCGAGCATCGGCCCGCCCACGTTGTCGAAATAGGCGTGAACTCCGCCCTCCACCGTGGCGAGCCGCGCGGCAACATCCTCGTTCTTGTAGTCGATCGCCATGTCCACGCCGAGTTGCTGCGTGAGGTAGCGGCACTTGTCCGGCCCACCCGCGATACCGATGACTTTTGCGCCGAGGTTACGCCCGACCTGGCAGGCCATCGAACCCGTTGCGCCTGCCGCCGCCGATACGACCAGCCATTCGCCGGGCTTCACCGCCGCCACTTCCTTGACGCCGACATAGGCGGTCCAGGCGTTCATGCCGAGCGCGCCATAGTGCTGGCGAATGTCGGGCACGCTCTCGTCCAGCGCCTCAAGACCCGCCATGGCAGGTATGACCGTGGCGTAGTCTGCCCACTGTCCGAACCCGCGCACCAGCGTGCCTACGGGAAAGGCCGGATCGCGGCTCTCGCTCACGCGGCCCAGCACCAGCCCGGCCATCTTCGAGCCGAGCGGCAGCGGCGGCTGATAGCCGTCGGTGCGCGGGCTCATCCACATGCGCGTGCCCGCGTCCATCGAAAGCCAGCCGACGTGGACGCGCACTTCGCCCTCAGCCAACGGGGCGAGGTCCTCGCTCTGCAAGGACAGCGCCGAGGCGAAGTCGCTGCCTTCGGGGTGGCGATCAAGGCGCCAGAAGCGGTTTGCGGTCATGAAAAATCCTCTCGGGGGCAGGGGTGCCGCCGCATCCGGCGCGCCACACCTAGCCAAATGGCGAGGCTAACCCATTCGTGAGGCGGTAATCGCGGGCCGGAACAGTAAACGCGCGACTTGGACAACAATAACGGGAGGATACGTTATGCGTGCCCTTAAGGGAATTCTACTGGCGACTTGCGCATTCGGCGCAGCCGCACCGGCTCTCGCTCAGGATGCGGCGCAAGAGGGCGCCAATTCGGGCGGCCTCGAGGAAATCATCGTGACCGCGCGCAAGCGCGAGGAATCGGTGCAGACCGTTCCTGTCGCCGTCACCGCGATCTCCGAAAAGACGATCCAGCAGCGCGATATCACCAGCATCGAAAAGATCGCTGCGGCCACGCCGAACCTGTCGGTCGGCCGTGCCTCGAACGGCTCGGGCGCACAGCTCACCATGCGCGGCATCGGTTCGTCGTCGACCTCGATCGGTATCGAACAGTCGGTCGCCGTGGTCGTCGATGGCGCCTACTACGGTCAGGGCCGCGTGATCCAGGAAGGCTTCTTCGACCTCAAGCGGGTTGAAGTGCTCAAGGGCCCGCAGGCGCTGTTCTTCGGCAAGAACGCCACTGCCGGCGTGATTTCGCTGACCACCAATGATCCGGGCAATGACCGTGAATTCCTGGCCAAGGCCGGTTACGAGTTCCGCTCGCACCAGTACCAGGGGGAACTGATCGCTTCGGTTCCGCTGTCGGACACCTTCGGCGTGCGCGTCGCCGTGCGCGGTTCGAAGATGGACAAGGGCTTCTACAAGAACGTCTCGGTCAACCGCACCTACACCACGGTCGACATCCAGAACCTGCTTGCGGGCGGTGCCGGCAATGCGACGGGCCACGTGGCTACGCCAGCTGCCACCGATGCACCGGGTGAAGACGAATTCATCGGCCGCGTGACTCTCAAGTACACGCCCAGCGACCGCCTGACATGGACGGTCAAGGGCGCGTTCGACTACAGCAAGGTCAACAACTCGTCGTGGAACTACGGCGCGTACAATTGCGGCCTTGCCAGCGGCGTCAGCCAGCTGACCGGCTACAAGTGTGGCAACGATTTTGTCACGCACCAGAACAACATCCCGACCGACATCGCAGCGAACTTCCCGTTCTCGCAGACCGACGGCCAGCTCTACAACCGCTACCGTTCATGGGCTGTGAACAGCAACCTCGTCTATTCGCTGAGCGATGACGTGACGCTGAGCGCGGTCACCAACTACAACACCAACAACAACCGCTGGGCCTGTGCCTGCGATTTCCAGTCGAGCAATGCCGGCACCTGGGCGACCGAAAATTCGTCGTGGAAGGCGTTCTCGCAGGAACTGCGCGCGCAGACGTCGTTCGACGGTCCGATCAACCTGATGATCGGCGGCTTGTACCAGAAGACCAAGCGCGACTTCGAACAGTACATCATGTTCGCAGGCCTTCGTGACGACACGGTATCGGCGCAGAACCGCTACCTTGCCACGACCAAGACCAGCTTCACCGATGGCGAAACCACCGCGCTGTTCGGCCAGGTGACCTGGGAACTGGTCGACCGTCTCGAACTGGCAGGCGGCGTGCGCTACACCCACGAAACGAAGAGCAGCTACTTCACGCAGCCATACAACAATGTCGGCGTGCAGGGCATCTTCCGCGACAAGCTGGACCCCGATGGCTTCGGCGAAATCACCGCCCAGCAGACGTTCGACGACTGGTCGCCTGAAGTGACGCTGACGTGGAAGCCGGCCGATGGCATTCTCGTCTATGGCGCCTACAAGACCGCCTACAAGTCGGGCGGATTCTCGAACGGCGGCATCAACTCGAAGTTCTCGGCAGACCCGCTGGCGGATCTGACCTTCAACCCCGAGAAGGCCCGCGGTTTCGAAGGCGGCATCAAGTCGACCATCCTCGACAACCAGCTTCGCCTGAATCTGGGCGTGTTCAGCTATGCCTATGATGATCTGCAGGTCGACTTCTTCAACTCGCCGATCTTCGCATTCCAGACCCTGACCGCCGATGCGCGGACCAAGGGCGTCGAAGCCGAATTCGAATACGCACCGCGCGCACTCGATGGCCTCAACGTTCACGGTTCGGTCAACTACACCAAGGCGAAGTACACCAACTTCCCCCTGGCACCGTGTTTTGCCGGCCAGACCCCGGCACAGGGCTGCAACACCGTGGCCGGTGTCACGCGCCAGAACCTCAACGGCAAGCCGCTCTCGGTTGCGCCCGAGTGGACCGGTGCCTTCGGCGTTGGCTATGACGCGCCAGTGGGCGATGCGATGAAGTTCGGCATCAACGTCGACGCGCGCTATTCGGGCAGCTACCTGGCTTCGGGCTTCGGCAATCCGTTCTCGGTCCAGAAGAAGTATGCGGTGCTTGACGCGGGCATCCGCTTCGGCGCCGAGGACGACAACTGGCAGATCGCGCTGATCGGCAAGAACCTGACCAACCGCTTCTTCGTCAGCGGCGTTGTCGATGGTCCTTCGACCGGCGGCGGCACCGGCACAGCAGCAGGCGTTCGCGCCGACCAGCTCGGCTTCGGCAGCATGCCGCGCACCGTGCAGGTGACGGTGACCAAGCGCTTCTGATCCGGGCTTTGCCTTGATCTGGAAATCGGAAAGGCGGGGCTTGCGCTCCGCCTTTTTCGGTTCCGTGCCATTCCTGCTGCATTTGCGGAACCATTCGCCCCTCCGGTGTTTGCGCACGCATGGGAACACAACCGCTCGATTGCCTCGTGATTGGCGCCGGGCCTGCAGGGCTGACGGCGGCGATCTATCTCGCGCGCTTCCACCTGACGGTGGCGGTGGTGGATGCAGGGAAGAGCCGCGCTGCGATGATCCCGCGCACGCACAACCATGCGGGATATCCCGGCGGGATTGCGGGCACCGAACTGCTCGCGCTGATGGCGCGGCAGGCAGGGAAGTTCGGGGTTGCGGCTGAACGTGCCGCGATTGAATCTCTGACCCTTGGCAGCACGGGGTTTCTCGCCAGTGCCGGTGATGCCACGTGGACCGCTCGCACTGTTTTGCTCGCTACCGGCGTGGTCAATCACCGGCCACCGATGCCGCCGGGGCTCCATGACGAAGCGCTTCAGCGCGGCCTCCTGCGCTATTGCCCGGTCTGCGATGGCTATGAGGTGACCGACAAGCGCATCGGCGTGATCGGCACTGGCGAAAGAGGTTTCGGCGAGGCGTTGTTCCTGCGCGCCTACAGCGCTGACGTCACGCTCATCGCACCGGCTGACGCACACGTCCTGACGGCAGAACAGCGCGATCAGGCGCGCGAATTGGGCATTGCGTTGTCAGCTGGTCCGGTCTTGCCGCTCAGCTTGCGCGGGGATCGTATCGTCGTCCAAGCGGGCGGTGCGGAACTGGAGTTCGAGACGGTCTATCCCGCGCTGGGATCGGACATCCGTTCGGAACTGGCGCTGAGGCTGGGCGCGAAGGCCAATGATGAGGGGTGCCTTGCTGTCGACGCGCACCAGCGCACGAGTATTGCCGGGCTCTATGCTGCGGGCGACGTCACCCGCGGACTCGACCAGATCAGCCACGCCATGGGCGAGGCAGCGGTGGCGGCGACCGCCATCCGCAACGATCTGGCCGAGTTGCGCCCGCAGCTGCGCTAGTCAGCAGCCCTTGGGCGCGTGCTGGCGGTGAATGTTGCGGAATGTGCGCGACTGGAACAGCCACTTGCCGTCTACCTTGACGCAGGTATCGTCATAGACGCCGCGATCCCGCATGGTCGTGCCGTTCTGGTCGTAGACTTCGGAAGTGTAGCTGCGCATCACGGCCGTATCGCCCGAGACTTCGATCGAACCGGGCCAGGCTTCGAACATGATGCCGGGATAGTGCTTCATTGCCTCGACCCACATCGCCTTGATCGCCGGGCGGCCCTGCGTCGTGCCAAGCTCCGGATAATCGGGCAGCGACCATTCGGCGTCCTCGGCCCATGTCGCGGCCCAGTCGTCAGCGTCGACGCGGGTTACCGCATCGGCATAAGTCTCAAGCAGTTCGCGTATGGCGAGGCGGTCTTCGGCGGGGCCGGTAAATGGCATGGGGGTCTCTCCGGTTCTTGTTGGCTTTGGGAGGAGACTAACCGCACGTCGGCCCTTGCGAACCTGTGGGATAGATGAGGGGGTCCGCACTCAACATGGACATGTCTGCGCGCGTCCTTCGACAGGCTCAGGACGAGCGGCTGTGGGAGTGGACGCCCGGGAAAATACCGTTCGTCCTGAGCCTGTCGAAGGACGCGCGCCGCCGCCAGACTGATCCCGATCACATCACCACGGGCAGTTCGTCCATGCCGGGCTTTTCATCGGGCACGCAAACCTCGATCTGGCCGCCTTCGACGCGCACCGCGAATGTGCGCAAGTCCTTGTACGCGCCGCCGATGCAGCGGCCCGAGGCCATTTCGAAGCGTGCACCGTGGAGGGGGCACATCACCGCGCCGCGCCGGATGCGCCCGGTCGAGACAAGCGCGGCCTGATGGGTGCAGCGGTCGTTCACCGCGAACAGGCCTTCGTCGGTCTTGGCCACAAGCACGTGCCAGCCGCCGAGCTTGGCGGCGAGTTTGCCTTCTGCCGGGAATTCGGCCTCGGGGATCACGGAATGCCAGGTCTCGCTCACGTGCGTCATGTCCTCAATTGAATCGTATCGTCTGGATCGGGTCGGTCCCGCGATAGTCCTGCGCGGCCTGCGCCACCATCGCGTAGAAATCAACCAGCACCGGGGCGGGCGCGTAAAGTTCGGTCATCAGGCCGAGCGTGGCGGTGGTATCGGCAAAGGCAAAGACGAAGCCATCGGTCATTTCGGCGCGCAAGGCGCAAGGCGCGCCTTGGCCTGCCAACCGCGCCAGTTCTGCATCGACGTCCTCCACGAATACTGCCGCGTGATGCACGCCCCAGCGGCCCGATCCCTCGGGATAGACGTCGCGGAAGGGCGAGGGGCCGGGATTGTTCTGCGCGACGAACTCCACCATGATCTCGCCCCATTGCCCGTACGCCGAGGTGTGATCGAGGGTGCGCTCCACCCCGCGATGCACCGCGCGCGCGAGCGGGATATTGTCCGCCACGAAATACGGCCCCGACCCGAATGCCGCGTGGTGCGCGCGGGCGGCCAAGCGCACATCCTCGACGAAGAACGCGATCTGGCGGATCGGGAGTTGTGCCGTCATATCGAGGCGCCGCCATCGACGCGGAATTCCGCGCCCGTGGCAAAGGCGCTGGCGTCGCTGGCGAGGAAGACCGCCATCGCGGCGATTTCCTCGGGCCTGCCGAGGCGGCCCACCGGGTGAACGTCAACGAAGCTCTGGTAGAGCGCATCCGGGTTGTCGGACTGCGCCAGCACCTTGTCGATGATCGGCGTGTGGATCGCGCCGGGGTGGATCGAATTGCAGCGAATGCCATAGCCGCTCTCGGCAAAGTGCAGCGCGCAGGACTTGGTCATCAGCGTCACAGCCGCCTTGGCCGCATTATAGGCAACGAGGTTGGACGACGCTTTCACGCCTGAAAGCGACGACATGTTGATGATCGAACCGCCATGCGCCTTCATCCTGGGCAGAGCGGCCTGCGTGCCCATGAACACGCCGAGCACGTCGATATCGAGTTCGTGGCGGAACTGGTCGAGGGTGATCTCCTCGATCGATCCCAGCGTGGTGATCCCGGCATTGTTGACCAGCACGTCGATCCGCGCAAACGGCGCGAGTGCCTTGGCCCAAGAGGCTTCCTGCGTCACGTCGAGCGAAACGAACCGCGCGCCCAGTTCTGCGGCCAGCGCCTCGCCGCCTGCAGCATCGATGTCCGCGATGATCACGTTGGCACCCTCATCCGCATAAGCGCGCACGATCGCCTCGCCGAGTCCCGACGCGCCACCGGTCACGAATGCGACCTTGCCTTCCAGCACTCCCATTGTTTTTCCTTCTCAGATCAGGACGAGCGTCTTGCCGGTGGTCTTGCCGCCCATCAGCTCGATGAAGGCTTCGGGCAGCTTTTCGAGACCCTCGCGCACGTTCTCGAGTGGCTTCAGTTTCCCTTCGGCAAAGAGCCGGTCGAGCATCGCCTGTGCCTCGCCCAGCACTTCGGGGTGATCATATGTGATGAACCCGCGCATGGTCAGGCGGTTGACGACGAGTTGCCAGAGGTTGCGGTTGCCGTGCGGATTATCGGCATCATTGTATTGCGCGATCATGCCGCACACGGCGATGCGGCCGTGCAGGCGCATCAGCGGCATTACCGCTTCGAGCGTTTCGGCGCCGACATTGTCGAAATAGACGTCAATGCCCTCGGGCGCGGCGGCGGCAATGGCTGCGCCGAGATCACCCACGGCCTTGTAATCGATCGCAACATCGGCGCCGAGATCGCGCACGATCTGCGCCTTGTCAGGCCCGCCCGCAAGCCCGATCACGCGGCAGCCCGCCGCCTTCGCCAACTGCACCACGGTGCTGCCGGTCGCGCCCGCTGCGGCGCTGACCAGGACGGTCTCGCCCGCCTTGGCCTTGCCGATCTCGAACAGGCCGACCCATGCGGTGAGGCCGACCGGGCCGAGTGCGCCCATGTAATGCTGCAGCGGCACGCCGGGTGCGGCTTCGACTTTCTCGATCCCCAGCGCATCGCCGCCGACGACATAATATTCCGACCATACCGCAAACGTGCGCAGCAAGGTGCCGACGGGCCAGTCGGGATTGTTCGACTCGACCACTTCGCCCAGCGACATGCCGTTGATCGGCGCGCCCAGTGCCACCGGCGGAAGGTAGCTTGGCCGGTCATCCAGAAAGCCGCGAATGGCCGGATCGCACGAGCCTACGCGCATCCGCACAAGGATTTCGCCGGGGCCGGGCACCGGGCGCGGGGCTTCGGTCAGGGCGAAATCGCCGGGGACGGGAATGCCGACCGGGCGGCGGACGAGCGTGATCTGGCGTGTGGTTTCCATGGCGCACTCTTAGCGCGTGGGCGCGGCGCACAAGCGCTAGTTATATCGCTAGGTTTCACGGGCGCCCGGCTTGGGTGATCCTGTCGCAAACACGAGAGGACTCCAGAGCCATGACGCCCGAGCAGATGATCAAGTTCGTCGACGACCTTTACGAAAGCACCGGGGTCGGTGATTTCGACAAGGCCGAGACGATGCTGACCGACGATTTCTTCATCACCGAGGCCGATTGCCTGCCGATGGCGGGGACCTATCGCGGCAAGACCGCGCTGCGCGAACTCTATGCCAAGGTCATGACGATGGTCGATGTCGTAGCGCTTGACCGGGTGGAAACGACCGCGGGCAAGGATCACGCGGTGACGATCCTGTCGTTCCGCTTTGCCGATCCATCGGTGCCGCCTGCCGAACTGTGCGAGATGTTCCGCTTCCGCGACGGCAAGTGCTGCGAGATCCGCCCGTTCTACTTCGAACCGTCGGTGTTCCACGCCGCCGTTGCGGCCAAGGCTAAGCAGAGCGCCTGAACCGCTTGCCATCCCGTTCGCCGCCCGACAAAGGGGAGGTGAACGGGAGGTCTGCCACAGATGAGCTTGCGACTGGAACAGGACGGTGCGACCGCGCAATTGCTGATCGACCGCGCCGACAAGCGCAACGCCTTCACCATCGATATGTGGCAGGCGCTGCCCGAACTGCTGGCCCAGGCCGCAGCCAGCCCGGATTTGCGTGTGCTCGTGGTCAAGTCGGCTCAGGGCGGCGCGTTCTGCGCCGGGGCCGACATCGCCGAAATGCTCAGCCACAAGGACGACGCCGGGTGGCGCTGCGCAAACCAGCAGGCGATCAACCGCGCGCAATACGAACTCACCCGTTTTCCCCTGCCCACCGTGGCGATGGTCGAAGGCGATTGCATCGGCGGGGGCTGCGGCATCGCGCTGGCCTGCGACATCCGCATCGCCGGCCCGCAGGCGCGCTTCGGGATCACACCCGCCAAACTGGGCCTGGTCTATCCGCTGCATGACGTGAAACTGCTGGTCGATCTGGTCGGGCCGGGACAGGCGCGGCGGCTGCTTTATACCGGCATGCTGATCGATGCTGCCGAAGCGCACCGCATCGGGCTGGCCGAGGAAGCGGCGGATGACGAAACCGCGCTGGTCGCGCAAATATGCGCCGCCTCGCCCTTTTCGGCGCGGTCGCTGAAAGGCTTCGTGCGCCGCGTGCTCGACGGCCAAGGGGCGGAAGACGAGGCCTCCTTGCGCCTCTTCGCCGCAGCCTTCGAAGGCGCAGACTTCCACGAAGGCACCACCGCTTTTGTGGAAAAGCGGCGGCCCCGTTTTGGCTGATAGGCTGGCTGTGTTAGCCTGCAGCGGAAGGTCGTGAGAGGTACGGGTATGAAACTGGGGTTGCGCATTGTGCTGGCGGGCGTGGTTATGCTTGGTGCGGGTTCGGCATACAGCAACTCCGACGGGCCGGTGCAAATGTGGCAAACACAGGCGGCTCAGCCCAAGGCCAGCTATCTTGGTGGTCAGCCACTGCCGGGCGGCCTGGAACTTGTGCCTCTGCCTCCGGTTGCCGGGTCGGCTCGCGAAACGCGCGATTTGGCCGGTGCAGAAGCAGCGATCCAGCAGCAATCTGGCCCCCGTTGGGACTTGGCCGCAGCGGATGCCGATTTGCGTCCGGGGCGCGCTTCGGCGGCTTTCTCCTGCGCGGCGGGCTTCCCGATTGATCATGATCATGCCCCGGCCTTGAACGCATTGCTGGACCGTGCATTGGCTGATCTCGGGTTGTCGACCAGCGAGGTAAAGAAGCGCTACAGCCGTGCTCGGCCGTTCATGGTCAATGGCCGGCCAAGTTGCACGCCAACGTCGGATAGTGGACTGCGGAAGGATGGGTCCTATCCTTCAGGTCACAGCGCGATTGGCTATGGCTTCGGCCTGATCCTTGCGGAAATCGTGCCTGATCGTGCGGCCCAGTTGGTCGCGCGGGGGCGGGCCTATGGCGACAGTCGCCGTATATGCAACGTCCATTGGATGAGCGACATCGAGGAAGGGCGCAATGTTGCCGCCGCAACGGTCATGCGCCTTAACGCCGATCCTGCGTTCCGCGCCGATCTTGACGCCGCCCGTGCGGAAGTGGCCGCATTGCGTGCGAAGAGCCCGGTCACGCCCACCACTTGCGCTGCTGAGTCCGAAGCGTTGGCCAGGACTGCGGCGTTCTAGAGCCTCGAATTTATGGCAGGAGCACGGTCGACCCGGTCGTGCGCCGCGCTTCAAGTTCGGCGTGGGCGCGGGCGACTTCCTCCAGCGGATAGGTCTGCCCCACGGTCACCGAAAGCGCGCCGCTGGCGATCATCTCCCACACCCGCGCCGCGCCTGCTTCGCGCTCGTCCGGATCGGCGTAATAGTGATAGAGCGTTGGCCGGGTGACGAAGAGCGAGCCCTTTTGCGAGAGTGTGCCGAGCGCGACGCCTGTGACAGGGGCCGAGGCATTTCCATAGCTGACGATTAGGCCGCGCGATGCGACCGAATCAAGGCTGGCTTCCCAGGTATCCTGTCCGACGCCGTCGAAGGCCACGTCGACGCCTGCGCCACCGGTGAGATCGCGCACCGCTGGCGCAACCGCATCGGTCGCGTAATTGATCACATGGTCCGCGCCCGCCGCCAACGCGGCACGGGCCTTGGCTTCGGTCGAAACCGTTCCGATGACTTCGGCGCCAATATGCTTGAGCCACTGCACCAGCAGCAGCCCGACCCCGCCCGCCGCCGCGTGGACCAGGACCGGCATCCCTGCCTCCACACAGGCGCAGCGCTCGATGAGGAATTCCGCCGTGCAGCCCTTGAGCGTTGCAGCAGCGGCGGTCACGTCGTCGATTGCGTCCGGTAGGCGCAGCAGCGTTTCGGCGCGGTAGATCCGCGCCGTGGCATAAGCGCCGAGGGTGGGTCCGAACGTGGTGACGCGGTCGCCTTCGGCAAGGCCGCTCACGCCCGGGCCAACCGCGACAACGCGCCCTGCCGCTTCCGAGCCCAGCCCGCTGGGCAGCGCAGCGGGGTAGATGCCGCGGCGGTAATAGGTGTCGATCATGTTGAGGCCGACGGCGGTATGCGCGACCAGCACTTCGCCCGCGGCAGGGGCGGGGAGCTCGGCGTCGACCCATTCGATCACCTCGGGGCCGCCAGTGCGGGTGATGCGGGCGACGCGTGCGTGCATGGCAAGGCTTCTCCAAGGATATGTGCGGGGGAGATGGATCAACCCTCGCGCCAGGGCAAGGCGTTAAAAAAACCGGCACTGCTGCCTGTAAAAACCTGACACTTTGGCCGGGCGCATTTTGGCGCGAACCGGCGCACTGTTCGGACAGAATGCGGGAGCCACCCGCTGCACGGATTCGAGAGAGGACCAGCCCATGAGCCTTCGCGGCCCAGTTGCCACCCCGATGGCCATCCCTACCCCGATGGCCATCCCTACCCCGATGGACGGACGCGATCCCTCGCACTTGCGCGGCGATCCGATCACAGGGGACCGCTACTTCTCGCCCGAATTCGCGAAGGCGGAATGGGACAATATGTGGACGCGCATCTGGCACATCGCCGGGCGCACGGCGGAAATCCCCGAGGCGGGCGATTTCCTCGTCCACACCTTCCTCAAGGAATCGGTGATCGCGGTTCGGCAGGACGATGGCTCCATCCGCGCGTTCTACAATTCCTGCGGGCACCGGGGCATGCGCATGGTCCACGATTCCAGCTCGGTCGAGGCGTTTCACTGTCCTTACCATGGCTGGCGCTGGGGCATCGACGGTGTGCTCAAGCATGCGCAGGACGCCGATGTCGATTTCAAACAGGGCAACCCTTGCGGCAAGCTCAAGCTCAAGGAATTGCGCTGCGATACCTGGGGCGGGTTCGTGTGGTATTCGATGTCGGACGACAGCCCCGGCCTGCTCGAATTCCTCGACCCCATGCCGCAAGTGTTCCGCAACTATCCGATGGACACGGCGGTGCGGGTGGCGTGGTATCGTATCGAGATTGACGCCAACTGGAAGTTCGTCACCGACAACTTCTCGGAAAGCTATCACACCCGCACCGCGCACCCTCAAGTGCCCGCATGGATCGATCAGGACGTCGATTCCGCACGGCATGAAATGTGGCCAAAGGGCCATGGCCGCACCGTCCAGCCGATGCGTCCATCGCTGACCGACCGCCCTGCCGAGGGCACCGAACACGTCTTTGCGCATATTCTGCGCCAGTGGGACATCGATCCCGCCGCTTACGCCACGTATGAAGACTTCGCGCTGCAGGGGTGGAAGGACCTCAAGGCCGCGAAGCGCAAGCTGTGGCGGGAGCGCGGATATCTCCATTACGAGCACATGGACGACGAGGAGATCACCGACAGCCCGCACACGGTGATGTTCCCCAACGTGACGATCAGCTTCCTGCCCGACAACCTGATCCTGTTCCGAAGCGAACCGCACCCGTCCAACCCTGAGCGATCCTACTTCGACTTGTGGTGCATGGCCTTCCCGGTGGAGGGGCAGAAGGAAGTGGAATCGATCATGGCGGGCGTGCGTCCGTTCAAGGAAGTGGCCGAATGCGAACACCGCGTGTTCGATGGCGGACGCGGCGTGCCCGAGCTTGCCGGCCAGATCGTCTATCAGGACATGGAATTGGCCGAGGCGATGCAGGAAGGCATGCACTCGCGCGGCTATACTGACGCACACCTGTCCGATCAGGAAACCCGCATCCGCTTTTTCCACGAAACGCTGAACGACTGGATCGCAGGGCGGCAGGGGCGGTGAGGGCTTAGCGCCCCGCCAGCCCTCACCGCCGCATCTGCAAACCAAAGGACCACCAATGACACTTTACCCTCGGGCAAAGTGTCACCCGCGACAAATGTGGGATCAGGGGGCGAAAGGCGCAGAAAGGGGATTCACGGGAATCCCGTTATGTGCTTCCTTGAATCCCGTAATGTTCCACTCTGCAATCACAACCGCGCCTCCATCAGCGCAAGGCCCCCAGGGCGAGATGGCGCGGCTGCTCGACCTGCTCGCCCATGTCAGCACGCGGCCACGCTATGCTTTCATGGTGTTGAGCCTTATTGCTGAAGTGGCCAGCGCCGATGGCGAGGCGGGGCCGTTCGTCAAGCGCGGGCGCGAACAGCACACCTTGCGCGATTGGTTATGTGACAGCCTTGCCCCGATGGGTGGCCGCGATCCGCGCCGCATAGCGCTGGCGGCCCGCGTAGAGGCTGACCTCGTTGCTGCCGGAACACTCCCGGCCGATCAGGCGAAATCCGCCGCGCTGGTCGAACAGGAACTGCGCGACCGTATCCGCGCCTCGGGCAAGACGAACTTGAGCCGCGCGGTGTCAGAACTGGTAAAGGCGGGGCTGCTGCGCCGCTATTACGCGGGCTATGCCGTCGACCATGAAAATCGCGGTGGACAGCGCCACGCGGTCTATGTGCTGCTCGGCCCTGCGCGCTGTCTGCTCCCTCGAGAGGTGAGCCCCCCCCGGCTCAAGCCCGGAAAGCCGCGCCCTGCGCAAGGTGAGTTGCGCTTCGTCTGACTGGAGGGTGGGACTGCGATCTATAAACCGTCGCGCCAATGCGCCAGACGCCCGACGGCATCGCTCAGCGTTGTTTCGGGCTTGCAGTGGCACAGGCGGATGATGCCAGTGGGCGCGCCGCCGCCTTCCCACAGGGCCGAGATCGGGATCGAGGCAACGCCTGCCTCGTGCACCGCGCGTTCGCTGAACGTCCGGTCGTCCAGCGCAATTCCCGAGGCGGCGAGATCGATGCAGGTGAACCACGTGGCGGCGCTGGGGAGGAGGGCAAAGCCTTCGCGCATCAAACCGTCCAGCAGGACGCCGCGCGTCTGCGCCCAGCGCGCGGTACAGGACTGCGCGAGCCCTGGCGTGTCCAGACCCTCGGCCACCGCCCATTGCAGCATCGGCGGAGTGGTGAAAGTGAGGAACTGGTGCGCGCGGCCTAGTACCGCCGCCATCGCGGGCGCGGTGATCAACCAGCCGACTTTCCACCCCGTCGCGCCGAAGATCTTGCCCGCCGATCCGATCTTGACAGTGCGGCCTGCCATGCCCGGCTGCATCATCAGCGAGGCGTGGGCGAAGCCATCGAAGCGCACATTCTCCCACACCTCGTCACAGATCGCGATCAGGTCGTGGGCCACGCAGACTTGCGCCAACATCGCCAAGTCCTGCGGACTGGCGACGGTGCCGGTGGGGTTAAGCGGATCGTTGACGATGATCGCGCGGGTGCGCGCGGTGATCGCGGCTTCAATTGCGGCCCGGTCATAGCCCCAGTGCGGCGGCCGCAGCGCTACAAAGACCGGCACCCCGCCCGCGCGGCGGACCAGTGGCGCATAGGCGTCATAGGCAGGCGCGAACAGCACGACTTCGTCGCCCGGTGCGACCACCGCGAGAATCGTAGACGCCACGGCCTCGGTCGCGCCTGATGTGACGATCACGCTGTCGGGCGATAGCGCCAGCCCTTGCGTGCGGGCATAGAAGTCTGCGACCGCGCGGCGCAGCTCGGCCAGGCCTGCCATCGGCGGATACTGGTGCGATTTCTCCGCGCTCGCCCGGGCCAATGCGTCCAGCAAGGCGGGGGGCGGCGGTTCGTCAGGAAAGCCCTGTCCAAGGTTGATCGCGCCCAAGTGCCGGGCGAGGCCGGACATGTGTTCGAAAATGGTGAGAGGCATGTCCCGGTAGACGGGAGAGAGGCGCTGTGCCGGGTCGGTCATCGGGAAGCGATCCTAACGGAACTGCGCCCGCCTTTGCAATGGCGCGCCCAAGCGATAGGCTACCACTATGACCACCGACACACCGATCATCCTTCACGGCTTCTGGCGCTCCACCGCATCATGGCGCGTGCGCATCGCGCTCGGCCTCAAGGGGCTTGAATGGCGCGGCGTCGCGCATCATCTGCGGCTGGGCGAACAGCGCGCGCCCGAATACCTCGCGCTCAATCCGCAAGGATTCGTGCCCGCGCTGGAAGTGGGAGGCGCGGTGCTGACGCAGAGCTTGGCGATCTGCGAATATCTCGACGAGGTTTATCCCGAGCCGCCTTTGCTCCCCGCCGACCCGCTCGCGCGGGCAAAAGTGCGGGCTTTCGCGCAAGTGATCGCCTGCGACATTCACCCGGTGCAGAACCTCAAGGTTCTCAAGATGCTGAAAAAGCGTGGGCTGGATCAGGCCGCTACAGATGCCTGGGCGGCAGAAGTGATTGAAAGCGGGCTGGCGGCATGTGCCGCGCTGATTGGAGGGAACGCGGGGCCGTATTGCTTCGGCGATCAGGTCACGCTGGCCGATGTGCTGCTGGTCCCGCAACTGGGCAACGCGCGGCGTTTCGGGGCAACGTTCGATTTCGGCCGGATCAGCGAGATCGAGGCGGCGTGCATGGCGTTGCCGGCGTTTGTGGCGGCAGCGCCGGAACGGCAGGCGGACGCGGAGTAGCGGAACCACTCCCGTTCGTGTCGAGCGAAGTCGAGACACTAGCGCGCAGTGTCTCGACTTCGCTCGACACGAACGGGGCTAGGTGGCGGTCGACTTCACAAACGCCACGATCTCATCCGTCAGCCGCCGATCCGCCGTGCCGATGTGCATCGCCATCGAATAGTGGTTGTGGCCGGGCATGATCGTCGCCTGCGGCATCGTGCCGTGGCGTTCGAGCCTGTCCTGCATCAAGCCCAGAAATTCGGCCTGAAAGCGCGGCGGATCGAATTGGGCGCAGGCGATGAACAGCGGGATTGTGGTGGCTGCCACAGCCTCGCGGGGCATGCGCCCGGCGTAGTCGGCATTCGGACCGTAGTATGGCTCGTCGCGGTCATCGAGCGGGGTGTGGCCGTAAAGGCCGGACAGGAGCACCGCGCCTGCAGCCGGTAAATCGGGGCACAGCTTGAGCGCGGTGGCGATGTGCACCGCGCCCGCCGATGTGCCGATCACCACGATCCGCGCCGGATCGCCGCCGAAATCGGCCGCATGCGCGCTGAGCCAGTCCACTGCGAGGCCCACGTCCTCGCCGC
Organism: Novosphingobium sp. MMS21-SN21R; assembly: GCF_031846015.1. Lineage (GTDB taxonomy): Bacteria > Pseudomonadota > Alphaproteobacteria > Sphingomonadales > Sphingomonadaceae > Novosphingobium. The sequence goes on from NZ_JAVRDU010000003.1 coordinate 16,416, forward strand.
CTTCGGGCCAGCGAGCGTCGGGCAGGAGGCGGTAGTTCATCACTGCGCCAAGGAAACCCGCTTCGGCCATGGTGCGGGCGACGGCGGCGTTCTGCCAGGACTCCGCGCCGCCCTTGTCGCCCACCCTGAAGCCGCCGCCATGCACGAACAGTACCACCGGCAGGCCGGTTTCGGTGCTCGTCCGGTAGAGATCGAGTCGTTGCCTCTCGTGCGGGCCGTAGGCGCAGTCCACTGCCAGGACCGGCACACGCGCCGCCAGCACCCGCTGTTCATCGTCGAACAGCGCGCGGCACGCCTCCAGCACCGGCAAGCCCAGCGTGGTGCCCATTGCGGCGATGGCGGCGCGCGGCGTCACGCTTCGTCGATCACCGGATTGGTCAGCGTGCCGACCTTGCCGACGCTGATTTCGCAGACATCGCCCGCCTTCATGTAGAGCGGCGGGGTGCGCTTGTCGCCGACGCCGCCGGGCGTGCCGGTGACGATCACATCGCCGGGGCTGAGCGGGGTGAAAGTCGAGCAATATTCGATGATGAAGGCCACGTCCCAGATCATGTCCGAGATCGGCTGATCCTGCACCAATTGGCCGTTGAGGCGCGTCTGCACGCGCTGGCTGGCAAGGTCGGGCAGTTCCTCTGGCGTGACCAGCGCTGGGCCGAACGCGCCGGTGCCGGGGAAGGTCTTGCCGGGCGTGAACTGGATGTTGTGGCGCTGCCAATCGCGCACCGATCCATCGTTGAACACCGAATAGCCGGCAACGTGTTCCAGTGCACGGCCACGCGGGATCCGGCGACCGGGCTTGCCGATCACGACTGCAAGCTCGCCCTCGTAATCGAAGCGCACGGATTCCCTGGGGCGCAGCAGCGCTTCGCCGTCGGCGATCAGGCTGTCGGCATAGCGGGTGAAGATCGCCGGAAATTCCTTTTGTTCGCGTCCAGTTTCAGCCACATGGGTGGCATAGTTCAGACCGACACAGAGGATCTTGTCAGGGTTCGGCACGACCGGCAGCAGGCGCACTTCGGAAAGAGCGAAGCTGGCGGTTGCGGTCAGCGCGGCAAGATCGCCGCCGAGCGCATCCTTGAGCCAGCCGCGTCCGTTCTGCGGACCGAGGTCGTGCACCGTCTCGCCATCGAGGCGGCCGAAGCTGGGGGTGCCGTCGGGGCGGCGAAAGCTGATGTAACGGGCCATTCTGTGTTCTCCCCTGCGGACCTGCCTTGCGTGCCCGGTCGTCCCGGCCAAGGCAAGAGCGGCAGCGCCGCCGACAAATCCACGCCTGTTGATAGTCAAAGTGGTTCTGGCTGCCAGTCGCGGCGGCTGCGAAAGCGTTCCTCGGCGACGCGAAGGCCGTCGAAATCCTTGTCCGAAACGCCCCATTGGTCGATGCGCTGCTCGGGCCAGGTCCAGTCGTCGGGCTTGCCCGCCTCATAATCGGCAGGGACCTTTTCGACCGGAGTCGAATATTCGATCACCGGGCCGAACGGCGCGATGTAATAGGCATAGACGTTGTCACCCGGGCCGTGGCGGCCAGGCCCCCATGCGGGCGCAAAGCCATTGTCGCGCATCCAGCCGATGCCGCGCATCACGGCATCAAGATCGTCCATCTCGAACGCGACATGGTTGAGGCTGGCGAAGCCCGCGCGGGCAAACGCGGTGGAATGATGGCTGTCGTTGCAGCGCACGAACACCATGCCCTTGGTGCGATCAGAGACGGTGAAGGACAGCACGTCCTCGACCGCGTGACCCAGCAGTTCGGCATCGGCGGCGTTGAACACGACATGCGTCAGCTTCACCGGCGAGACGCGCTTGCTGGCCTTGGTGAAACCTGCAATTGGGGCGACTTCGCTGGTATCTGTGAGGAAGCGCAGGATCGTGCCTTCGGGCAGTTCGACGAGAATGCCGTGGCCGTCGCCGGGATCGGCAGAAGTCGTGGGCTTGGCAGCCCAGCCCTTGGCAGTGACGCGGGCCTTGAGTTCGGTCAGCTCCTCAGGGGTGCAGACAAATGTGGTCGAGCGGACCCATTCGTCGTCGGACTTTTCGAAGGCGACGAGGTAGGGGAACGGGCCAGTGCCGCGCAGGTAGTGGGTTTCACCACGCTGATCTGCGGCGGTCAGGCCCCAGATGTCGACCATGAAAGCGGCGGCGCCAGCCGGATCGGGCAGGGCGATTTCGATACTGCGCAGCTTCACGCCTTCGCCTCCGTATCAAACCCTGCCGCGCGGATGCCAGCCATGGCGCATTCCTCGTCGCAATCGCCGGTATCGCCGCTGATACCGACCGCGCCGATAACCGCGCCGCCATGATGGATCAGCACGCCGCCCGGAGAGAAGGCGATGCGCCCTTCGAGCACAGCGGTGACGCTCTGGTAAAACAATGGATTGGCCTTCGCGCGTTCGGCCGTTGCGCGGGTGTTGACGCCCATGCCAAGTGCACCGGTCGCCTTGGCCTTGGCAATGTCGAAGCGGAACGTGGTTGCGCCGTCCTCGCGCGCGAAGGCGACCGGGTGGCCGCCTGCGTCGAGCACGATCAGCGCGAGCGGCTTGGCATTGCGGGAGCGTGCTTCGGCCAGCGCGGCGTTGGCGATGGTCTGGGCGGCGGAAAGGGTAAGCGTCATGCCGCGATTTCCTGTCTGGTTTTGAGCAGCGCATCGCGCGCTGCGATAAGGTCTGCGGGATTGCCGGTGCCGAACACGCAATGGTCGGGGCGGACCAGCACGGAATCAGCACCATATGTGTCAAGCCATGCCATAACTGCGCCGTTATCGGGCAGATCGGCTGCGACAATGGCACCCTCGGGGCCAGTTGTGTGCACGAACAGCCGCCAGCCTTGCCCGGTCAGGTCGTCGAGCTTGCGCCCGTCGGTCAGGATGGGCTGGATGAAGCGCGTCCCGGCTGCGGGCGTGCCCGGCGCGATGAAGCCGGTAGTGATAGCCGGAATCAGATCGGCGGCAGTTTCGCCTGCGTTTTGTGCAGCTTGCGCGCGGATGTTCGCATCGCGTGTAGCTGCCTTGGCCGGATCGAGTTCGCAGATGTATCGGCCAGCGGCGACGGCGGCGCCGATCACGCCGCGCACATGGGGGTCGCGCTCGGGCTGGTAGGTGGCAAGGATGGCTTCGTCCGCGCCGTCGTTCGCGATGGCGGCCATTTTCCATGCGAGATTGGCGACATCACGCAGGCCGTGGCACATGCCTTGTCCGAAGAACGGCGGGGTCTGGTGCGCGGCGTCTCCTGCCAGGAACACGCGGCCCACCTGCCATTTTTCGGCGACGAGTCCGTGGAAGCGGTATGTGGCAGCGCGCACGATCCGATGCGGCACTTGCCTCATCCACGCGCCGACCAGCGCGGCGACATTCTCGGGTTGCATCATCACCGCATCGTCTTCGTGCGGGAGCAGCATGAATTCCCAGCGTCGGTGATTGCCGCGTCCCGGCACCACTGTCGCGGGGCGGGCGGGATCGCACATCATCACCGAAAGGCGCTGGAGATCGGCGCCCTCGGGCACGCCGGTGAGCGCGGGGAAGGTGACCGGCCCTTCGACTTCGGCATCGACCACCAGCCACGGTTCCTCGAAGCCCAGATCGTCGAGCGCGACGCCCAGCGCCTTGCGCACCGGGCTGCGCGAACCGTCGGCCGCGATGACCCAGCGGGCGCGGACTTCGCGGGGCTGGCCACTTTGGACGTAATGTACGGTAACGCCGCTATCATCCTGTTCGAGCGTGGTAAATTCTGCGCCAAGCTGCAGTGCGATGCGGCCGTTTTCGGCGAAGGCATCGCGCAAATGCGCTTCGAGTTCGGGCTGATAGAAGAAGTAGTCGTTCGACCAGCCGAACGGCCTGGGCTTGCCGACAGTGCCCATGTAGCGGATCACGCCGTGGTCTGCGCCGATATGCAGGTGGCCGTCGGTGGCGACCATATCCGGCGCAACGCGGCCGATCACGCCTGCGCTCTGGAACAGGCGCATCATTTCGTGGTCGAGATGGACCGCGCGGGGCAGGGGGTAGTGATCCAGCTCTTTCTCGAGCACGATCACTGAAAGACCATTTTTTCCCAGCAGGTTGGCGGCGGTTGCTCCCACCGGTCCGCAACCGATGATCGCGACATCGAACAAGGCTTCGGACATTATGCCAGCGCCTCCGCGGGGGCCTTGTAGAGCGAGCCATCCTTCATGATCATGGCGAGATTGGCCTTGTCCTGCAGGATCGCCACGTTCCCGGTGGGATCGCCCTCGACCAGGAGCAGGTCGGCAAGCCAGCCTGCGCGGACCAGGCCCACAGGCAGGTCCATCAGTTCGCCGCCCAGCTTGGTAGCAGCGGTGAGCGCTTCGGCGGGGGTATAGCCGAAGTGATCGACGAAGATTTGCAGGTCGCGCGCGTTGCGGCCGTTGGGATTGAACGGGAAGCCGTAATCGCCGCCGATCAGGATGCGGACACCGCGCGCCTTGAGCGCGGGGACGAGCTTGGCCTCGCGTTCCATGCGTTCGGCTGCGCTGGCCTTCATGTGGCTCATGTCGATGTGCGGGGGCGGGCTGGCTTCGAGCGCGGCGATCGAGACGCCCGGTGATGGCGCGTAGAAAGTCGTGTCCCTGGCTGCGACCATCGCGTCTGCGGCGGCTTCGTCGGCATAGGAGGCGTGGTAGATGATCCGCGCACCGGCCTTCAGCGCAAGATCGATGGCCTTGGGATAATAGGCGTGGGTGGCGATCCACAGGCCGGCGTCCTTGGCCGCTGCCCCTGCCGCTTCCATCTCCTCGTCGGTATAGAGCACATCGCCTGCCGATCCGGGCTTGAGCGCGTCTTCGCCCGAGACGACCAGCTTGAGCGAGCCGACGCCCTGCGCCTTGCAGTAGGCGACGAACTGGCGGATCGCTTGCGCGCCGCGCCCGTTGAACACATCGCCGGTTTCGACGCCTTCTGCGCCTTCGGGGCTGCGTTCGAGCGTGGAGGGAATCAGGCGCGGGCCGGGGGTTTCGCCCGCCGCAATCGCCTTGGCGAGATCAACCTCGATGCCATCACCCAGCGCGCCTGCGGAATAGGCGCTGGTGAAGCCGTGATCGAGCAGGACGCGGGCGTTGCGCCATGCGGCGACTTTCAATTCGTCGTCGGGGAGGATGAACTGATGGTAGATCTTCTCGACCGAGGAGCCCCAGGTGAGGTGGGCGTGGGATTCTACCATGCCGGGCATCAGCGTGCGGCCAGCGCCTTCGATCACGGTGTCGGCACCGCTGGCGTCGAGCGCTTCGGCGCTTTCACCCACGGCGGCGATGCGATTGCCTTCGACCAGCACGGCGCGGGTGCCCGGCAGGAGGCTTTCGCCATCAAAAATGCGGACGTCGCGGATGAGCGTCGTCATGTGGTCTCTCCCAAAGTATCCCGGCCCGCCTTGCGCCATTTCTGCCACAGGGAAAAGTATTGATATGCGATGTTTCCATATGCTGATGCTATGGAATAACCGCGGTTACCCATCCGGTTTCATCGATAGGGCAAGAGCTTGTCAATCGATTGGACAGGGTTGGTGATTGCCGAAACACTGGCATTTCAAAAACGGGATGGGAGTGCGCGATGAGCGGGCGGCTTGATGGCAAGATCGCGGTAGTGACCGGCGCAGGCGCGGGCATCGGCAAGGGCTGTGCCGATGCGTTCCGGGCCGAGGGTGCGACCGTGATCGGGGTGGATCTGGCAGGCGCTGACCTTGCCTGCGACTTGACCTGCGAGGCGGAAACGGCAGCGGCCTTCTCGCGGATTGTAGCCGAGCATGGCCGGATCGACATACTCGTGAACGCGGCGGCCTTTGCCACTTTCGCGTGGATCGAGGAGATGACGCTCGACCAGTGGAGGCGCACACTGACAGGCGAACTCGACATCGTGTTCCTGCCCACGCGCGCGGCATGGTCGGGCCTGAAGGCAAGCGGGGCGGCGGCAGTGATCAATTTCGCCAGCGCCAATGCGCGCCATGCGCTCGATGGATCGGCTGCCTTGGCGCATTGCGCGGGCAAGGGCGGAGTGCTGGCGATGACCCGGCAACTGGCGATGGAGGGGGCGCCCCACGGCATCCGCGCCAACACGATTTCGCCTGGCTTCATTCTCACCGAAGCCACGCGGCGGCATATGGCCGAAGTGCCCGGTTTCGAGGCGCTGGTGCTGGCGAAGAACATGCTCAAGCGTCTGGGCGAGCCTGTCGATATCGCGATGTGCGCGGTATGGCTGGCGAGCGACGAGGCGCGCTATGTGACCGGGGCCGATGTTCCGGTCGATGGCGGGGCGACGGCCTGGTAGCCGCCGCCTGCGTCGCAAACGTCAGAACGGCGCGTTGAGCCGTCCGAGCGCGCCTTCGAGCATGTGCGCGTGTACCTTTGGGTCGCCGTGTTCGAGTTGCAGCTTGCCGACCGCAACGCTGGTTTCGATCACATCGCGGCAACGGTCGAAGCGGCGGTTCTGATAGGCCCGCAGCGCGGCGGTAACATCGCCTGTCCGCGCCAGTTCCTCTGCAAGCACGATACCGCTTTCCACCGCCATGCCCGCGCCCGAGGCGAGGTGCGGGGTGGTGGCATGGACGGCGTCGCCCAGCAGAACGATGCGGCCATTGAACCAGTCAGCGGGTTGCAGCGCGGCGGCGAGCGGACGATAGTTGATCCAGTCCGCACGCGTCATGTTGTCGCGAATCCAGCCCGCATTTCCGCCGAAATCGGCGAGATGCGCCTTGAGCGTGACGAAGAGTTCCTCCTCGTCCATGAAGGTTTCGCGCTCTTCATGCGCGGTGAGCATCCACATATAGACCATGTCCGGCGCGCACGCAGTGATACCGCACGGATTGGCATGGCCGAGGAAGAACTCGCCCATCTCCAGCCCCGGCGGCTTGCGGATCGAGATGCGCCAGCAGCCCTGTCCGGTCGGCACGGCAGGGGCCATGTGAGGGAAGGCGATGGCGCGCACGGTGGACGCTACGCTGTCTGCGCCGACGACGAGATCGTAGCGGCCGGTCGTATCGTCGGAGAAAGTCACTTCGACGCCGTCATCGCGGTTTTCGAGTGTGGTGACGGTCAGGCCGAGGCGCACGTCGATAGGCAGTTCGCGCACGCGGGTCTGCATGATCCGGTGGAGGGTCGGGCGCATGATTCCGCCGGTTGCGGGGAGGCCCTCCTCGATCACCGGCTCATCCAGATCGAGGATGTGGGTGCCATCAAAGCGGAACAGGCGAGTCTTGCTGGTAATCGCGCCAGCGGCCTTGATCGCATCGAGCAGGCCCAGCCGCTTGTAGGCGCGCAAGGTTGGCCCGGTGATGGTGATCCCCGCGCCATAGACGCGCCAATCGGGATCAAGGTCGATCAGATCGACCCTGACTCCGCGCTCGGCAAGGCTGATTGCCGCTGCCATGCCGCCGATTCCCCCGCCCACGACAAGCGCCGCTGCGATACTGCTGATGTTTTCCCCAGTCATGGAGCCATGACCTAGCGATGCCGGGCAAGCGCACAAATCCGAACTGTGGATAGCAAGCCATTGATACAAACGGTGCGACGTTCGGGCACGGGCTGGCTATCCGGGGCACAAGGTTAAAAGCCGTGCATAGGGGAGGATATCTGATGCGCATTGCACTTTTGGGGACGAGCGCCGTACTGGCACTCGCAGTAGCAACACCGGTTCTGGCGCAGGAAGCGCAAGCCGAAGCGAGCGATAACACCGGCATTGCCGAAATCATCGTGACCGCGCAGCGCCGCGAGGAATCGCTGCAGAAGGCGGCTATCGCGATCGACGCGGTTTCCGGCGCTGATCTGGCAGAGCGCGGCATTTCCAACGCAACCGACATTACCAAAGCGGTTCCGGCGCTTTCGCTGCCATCAGTGGGCGGCAACATCGCCTCGATCTTCATTCGCGGCGTGGGCAACGTGACCACCAGCAGCTACAACGATCCCGCAGTGACTCCGAGCTATGACGGCGTGGTGCTGGGGCGCGGCGGCGGCGTGTTCGGTGCGGCGTTCTATGATCTGGCGCGTGTGGAAGTGCTGAAGGGGCCGCAGGGTATCCTTTATGGCCGCAATGCCACCGGCGGCGCGGTCAACATCATTCCGGCGCGTCCGGAAATCGGCCGCAATTCGATGGGCTTCAATGCTTCTTACGGCAACTACGACGCGGTCGACGCCGATGCGCATGTCAATCTGGGCGTGAGCGCGAACAGCGCGCTGCGCCTGGGCGCGGCCTATACCACGCGCAACGGCTATAACATCGATGGCACCGACGACGCCAAGCGCGGTTCGCTGCGCGCGCAGTTCCTGGTCGAACCATCGAGCGACCTGTCGCTGCGGATCGGCGCGGACTACACGCATGTCGGCGGCAAGGGCGTGGGCGGCAGCTACATCGGCGGGTTCATTCCCGGCCCTGCTGGCTACACTTTCTTCCCTGCGGGCCTTGGCGACAGCGAGGGCTTCAATTCGCCCGCGTCCAACGCTTTTCGCAGCCACAACCTTGGCGCGCCGGCGTTTGCGTTCCTCAACCCGATGAACGCGGATCAGCGGCAGGACAGCACCTACTGGGGCGTGAATGCCGAGCTGAACTGGCAGACCGGCATCGGCAAGTTGACCGTGATCCCGGCATACCGCGAAAGCAGCGATGATTCGCTGTTCTATGGCCCGGCGTTCAACACCGCCAATACCAGGGAAAAGGTCAAGCAGACCAGCCTTGAAGCGCGCCTTTCGGGCAGCGCGGGCATGATCGACTATGTGCTGGGCGCGTTCTACTTCAACGAGAAAATCAAGGCGAACAACCAGTACAACCAGGAGTTCGTGCTGCCGATCCAGAATTATGCGCACAAGACCGACAGCTATGCAGGGTTCGGCCAGCTGACAGCGCATCTTGGTGACAAGCTTCGCCTGATCGGCGGCGCGCGCTATACGCATGACAAGAAGTCGATCGACGGACTGATCAACAACTTCATCACGTTCTGCGGCGGCCCGCCCCCGTTCCTGATCACGCCGCCGGGATCGTTCGCCCAAGGTTGCGCGGCGCCGGGCACCATCCCGCATTTCCCGAACTTCCTGAACACGGGCGACACGATAGGCTGGCTGAAGGCGAACAACTGGATTTCGGGCGCAAGCAGCGATCAGCCGGGCTATCAGGTGTTCCCGTTGCTCAACGGCGTGGGCGCGATCCTCAAGACCTATAACGCGGTGGCCGATACCAAGGGCTATTCGCGGGTGACGTGGAAGGCTTCGGCCGAATACGATGTGTCGCCGGACAGCCTCGTCTATGCCACGGTCGAAAGCGGCTACCGCGCAGGCGGTTTGCAGATGACCGAGAGCAAGACCAGCTACAAGCCCGAGTTCATCACCGCCTACACCATCGGATCGAAGAACCGCTTCTTTGACAACCACGTGCAGCTGAACCTCGAAGGGTTCATCTGGAAGTACCGTGACCAGCAGATCACCTACTTCACCGTGGACACATCGGGGACGCTGATCAGTTCGAACGAGAACGCGGGCAAGTCCTCGATCAAGGGCTTCGACGTGGATCTGGTGGTCAAGCCGACCAGCGGCACGACGCTGAACGCCAAGGTGCAGTACCTCGATACCAAGTACGACGAACTGCATCTCTATACCGCCGCGCCGCGCGACAACTTCGGTTGCCCGTTCACCTTTACCGGGGCAACGGCAGGCGGCGCGCCGGTCAAGGACTTCAACTGCTCGGGCAATCCGTTGCTGTTCAGCCCGAAGTGGACGGTGAACATTGGCGCGCAGCAGGTTGTGCCGGTGGGCGACAGTCTCGAACTGGTGGCGAACGTCGATACCGCATGGCGTGACAGCCAGTGGGGCGCGTTCGAATACCTCGATTTCGAGCGTATCCCTGCCTACTGGACGACCGACGCCTCGCTGACCATCCGCGACGCAGGTGGCACCTGGGCGCTGACCGGCTTCGTCCGCAACATCGAGGACAAGCGCCGCAATCTGGCGCCGCAAGCCTCGCCTCTGGGTGTTGCGGTCGGCCACTATTCGGCGCCTCGCACCTATGGCCTGCGGCTTTCAGGCAACTTCTGAGGGCCATATGATGATGAACGTGGTGGTTACAGGGGCTGGCGGATTTGTCGGGCGCGAACTTGTCCGCAAGCTGCTGGCAGCCGGCCACCACGTCACCGGCATCGATACCCATGAAAGCGGCATTCCCGAAGGCGCGCGCGCGATTGCGGGCGACTTCGGTGATGCCGCCGTGCGGGCAAATGCGCTGGCAGGCGGGTGCGACGCATTGGTCCACTTGGCCACCGTGCCGGGCGGCGCGGCAGAGGCCGATCCCGCCGCATCGCGCCGGATCAACGTGGATGCGATGTACGACCTGCTGCTTGAGGCAGGCGTGATCAATCCCGGCTTGCGGGTGGTCTATGCCAGTTCGATTGCGGTGCTGGGCGATCCGCTGCCCGCGCTGGTCGATGACGCCACGCCGCTCAGCCCGAAGATGATCTACGGCGGGCACAAGGCAATGATGGAACACGCCGTGGCGATGTTCTCCAATCGCGGGCTGATCGACGGGGTGACTGTGCGCCTGCCCGGCATCCTCGCGCGGCCCAAGGGGCCATCGGGGATGAAATCGGCGTTCATGTCCGACCTGTTTCACGCACTGAAAGCGGGCGAGACGTTTACCTGCCCGGTATCGGCGGCGGGCACGATCTGGGCGCAATCGGTGCGCCGATGCGCGGAAAATTTCATGCACGCGCTGACGCTGGACTGCGCGCTGCTGCCACCGGCGCGGGCGGTGACTTTGCCCGCGCAACGTCTAACAATGGGCGATCTGGCGGCCGAAATTGCGCGACAGTGCGGCGTATCGCCGGAATTGGTGACGTATGCTCCCGATGCGGCGCTGGAAGCGGCCTTCGCCGCGCAGCCGCCGCTTTACACCCCTGCCGCCCTGCGCGCCGGTTTTGCGCATGACGGCGATCCTGCTACACTCGTCGCCAACGCACTCTCGAGCATCTGAGAGGCGGCGGGAGATGGCAATGCGGTTCGGGCGGCTCGACCTTAATCTGCTGGTGGCGCTTGACGCGCTGCTGACCGAACGCAGCGTCAGCCTTGCAGCGGACCGGCTATGCCTTTCGCAATCGGCCACATCCAGCGCGCTGGGCCGCTTGCGCGAATACTTCGGCGATGAACTGCTGGTGGTGAAGGGCCGGGCGATGATCCTGACCGCGCGCGGCGAGGAACTGATCGAACCGGTGCGCGCGGTGCTGGAGCAGATCCGCACAACGGTTTCGGTCGCCCCGCCGTTCGATCCCGCCACCGCCGACCGCGTGGTAAGGATCATGGCATCGGACTATTCGACCGAGGTGCTGCTCGCGGGCGTGCTGGCCGATCTTGAACGTGATGCGCCAAACATGCGCTTTGAAATCCAGCCGATGCACGACAACCCGATCGAGGCGATCGAGCGCGGCTACATCGACCTGCTGGTGACCATTGACTACGCGATTTCCGCCGATCACCCGAGCCAGATCCTGTTCGAGGACGACTATGTGGTGGTGGGCGATGCCGCCAATCCGGCATTGGCCGGTCCGATCACCCGCCAGCTCTATTTCGAGCTGGGCCATGTCACCGCGCGCTTCGGCAAATCGCGCGTGCCCGCGTTCGAGGACTGGTTCGTGCGCCGCCAGAAGCAGCAGCGCCGGGTCGAAGTGGTGGCCCCATCGTTCCTGTCGTTGACCGGGCTGGTGTTGGGCACGAACCGCATTGCCACGATGCATCGGCGCATGGCCGAACTGGTCGTGCGGACGCAGCCGCTGGTCATGCGCGAGATTCCGTTCGATATTCCGCCGATCCGCGAGGCGGTGCAGTGGAACATCGCCAACAACAACGACCGCGCCCTGCGCTGGGTGGTGGATCGGCTTGAAACAGCGGCAGGTGCCACGGGCACCGAACCGGGCAATGTCGTGACGCTGGAAAGCGGCGGAAAAATGGACCGCACCTCGATCGAGGTCGAATACCGGATGAACCACCCGCAGCGCTGAAAGGGTGTTTAGTCGGCTGCGGCGTCGAAGGTGGCTCTGGCCTGACGGATGGCCGGTTCGCGCGCGTTGATCCAGTCGATCAGCTGGCGTGCCTGCGCGTGCAAGTCCGTGCCGAGCAGCGTCAGGCGATAGGTCACCTTGGGCGGAATGTCGGCGGTGACGGTGCGGGTAACGAAGCCGTCGCGTTCCAACGTGCGCAGTTTCAGCGTCAGAACGCGCTGCGAGATCGCCTGTTCGGATGACAGCACGACGATGGTGCGGCGAAGGTCCGCATGGCGCCATTCGCCGGTGGCCAGCACAAGCAGGATCAGGGTGGACCAGCGATCGCCGAGCAGACCCATGACCTCGCGCGCGGGGGCTTCTCGGTCATGGCCGTGCCGCGCCATTTCGGCGGCAAGCGCGGTGATGGCCTGATTGTCCACCGGTTCCGCCAATGTTGCCTCCCCCTTCCGGCAAGGCACAAAAAAGTGCCGTCTTCCGCTTTGCGCTGCCCGGCTTACGACGTGATCGCAAGCGATAAAAGACGGGAGATGGGTGTGGCACAAGACGCAATCCGCATGGACGGAAAAGTGGCGATCGTCACCGGCGGCGCGGGCGGGATCGGCGCGGCGACGGCGCGGTTGCTGACGTTGCGCGGGGCGCACGTGGTGATTGCCGACATCGCCGTTGACCGGGCGCAGACTGTGGCGGGCGAACTACCGGGCGCGCTGGCCGTGGCGCTCGATCTTGAGCAGGAGGATTCAATCCTCGCCCTGATCGAAACGACGGTGGCGCACTTCGGTAGGCTGGATGTGCTGCACAACAACGCGGCCCTGCTCAGTCCAGAGATTGCGCAGGCCGACGGCGATGTGGAGCACATGGGCACCGCCCTGTGGGACCGGACATATGCGGTGAACGTGCGCGGCACGATGATCGCGTGCCGCGCGGCTCTGCCGCATTTGCGCGAAACGCGCGGCAACATCGTCAACACCGTCAGCAATCTGGCGCTGCAGGGCCACATCATCCAGGCCGCCTATTCCAGCAGCAAGGCTGCCGTAATCCAGATGACCCGCGCGATTGCCGCCAGCCACGGCAAGGCGGGCGTGCGCTGCAATGCGGTGGCGCCGGGCATGACAATGACGCCCGCGCTGAAAGAGGCCTTCCCGCCTGCATTGCGCAAGGTCGTGGAGGACGAGACGCTGCGCGATCAACTGGGCGATCCGCAGGACATTGCCGAGGCGGTGGCGTTCCTCGCCAGCGATGCCGCGCGCAACATCACCGGGCAAGTGCTCGTCTGCGATGGCGGCGGCGCGTCTCATGTGCCGGGAATTTCCGGATTTCGCAGCTTCTTTTCGGGGGAATCGGCATGAGCCAGTATGACATCGTGGTGATGGGCGGCGGGCATAACGGCCTGACCGCAGCGGCCTACATGGCCAAGGCGGGCAAGTCGGTGCTCGTGGTCGAGGCCAAGCCCTATTACGGCGGCGGGGTTTCGACACGCGAGCTGATCATGCCGGGATATTGGCATGACGAGCATTCCAACGTGCACATCATGATCCAGGGCAATCCGCTGCTGCGCGACGACGAGCTGGGTCTGCTGTCGAAGTTCGGGCTGGAATATATCTACCCCGATCTGGTCCACGTTTCGATCTGGGAGGATGGCACGGTCATCCGTTCCTACAAGGATCTGGACCGGACTTGCGAGGAACTGGCGCGCGTCACGTCCGAGAAGGACGCCGAGGCCTATCGCAAGTTCGTGAAGATGAGCCAGACCGCGCTGCCGATGCTGATGAGCGGGATGTATTCCCCGCCGTTTCCGCTGGGCGCGTTCGTTGCGATGATGGACCAGTCCGACGAAGGGCGCTTCCTGCTCGACCTGATGCAGCGCACCGCGCTCGACATCGTCGACGCCTATTTCGACAGCGACCTGCTGAAACTGCACATCGTGCGCATGGTCACCGAGAACCTGCAGATGCCCGATGAACTGGGCACCGGCATGGGTGCGTTCGTGATGCCGGGGATTATCCACACATTCGGCTGTTCGATGCCCAAGGGCGGGTCGGGGCAACTGTCCCACGCGCTGGTGCGCGCCATCGAGCATTTCGGCGGCGAGGTGCGGGTGAATGCGCCGGTGGCCAAGGTGCTGGTATCGGGCGGCAAGGCGGCGGGCGTGGTAATGGCCGACGGTGAGACGATCATGGCGCGTGAAGGCGTGATCGCGCAGATCCATCCGCACAAACTGCGTGCATTCGTCGGCGAAACGCCCGAGCCGGTGTTGCAGCGGGCCGAGCGCGTTACGCAATCGACGTTCTCGATCAACCTCACGCACCTTGCGCTCAAGGAGCGGCTGCAATTGCGCGTCGGCAATGATTGCAACGCGATGATGACCGAGTTGATGGACTTCTATTCGGTGCGCGAGATGTGCATGGAATATGACAAGCTGCGCCGGGGCGAGGTGAGCCACCGCCTGATCGCGGGCGGCGACAACGCGATCTTCGACCCTACCCGCGCGCCCGAAGGCGCAGGTGTGTTCTACGGCGTGAACTTCGGGCCTTACCGGCTTTACCCGGATGGCCCGCAAAGCTGGGACGCGGTCAAGGAGGAGCATTCCGACCGCGCGCTGGATCAGTACCGCAAGTTCTACAAGAATCTCGGCGCCGACAACATCCTTGGCCGCAAGGTATGTTCGCCGCTCGACCATGAGCGGGGCAGTCCCAATTCGATGGTCGAGGGCGATGCGCATGGCTGCGCGCCGTTCTTCTACCAGTCGGCCGGGCACCGCCCGACGCCGGACCTCGGATCGTTCCGCGTGCCGGGGGTTGAGGGACTCTATCTGGCGGGGCCGTTCATGCATCCGGGCGGCGGGGTGTTCGGCGCAGGCCGCGCCACCGCAATCCAGATGATGGACGACATCGGCCTCGATTACGACAAGGTGTGCGGGGGACCGGTGTGATGAGCAACATGAAGGCCAAAGTGCCGGTGGCGAAGATTCTCGACGCGCAAGGCAAGGAGCTGATGGCGATCCGCAAGCTGGAACGCGACGGCAATACGCTGGTTATTCGCGGCAAGATCTTCGGCGCAATGCCGATGGTGGCCAAGCTGACGCCGGAGGAGGCGCGCGCGGCGCTGAAGCTGATCGATTTCCGGACGTTCCTGTTCCTGCTGACGCTGCTGTTCCGCCGGAGTTGATCCGCTCTATCCGCAGCGTCGATAGCATCGGTCCGGAAACTTCGGTTTCCGGACTTTGCCGGGGGGCGGCATGAGGGTGGCTTGAATGAATCCGGGAGATCCCATGCCTGTTCTTGGTCCTGACAGCGTGCTTGGCGTCGAAAGCGTCGTATTCGGCGTGACCGACCTTGCTGAAAATATACGGTTCTGGACCGATTTCGGCCTGCCGCTGGAAAGCGCGGGCGAAGACGAGGCGGTGTTCCGCCTGCAATCGGGCAGCCGCGTGGTGCTGTTGCGCCACGGCGATGCGCGCCTGCCGGTGCCCGATCCCTTTGCGGGCGACGGGTTGAAGGAAACCGTGTGGGGCGTGGACACGGCGGCGAATCTTGAACGGATTGCCGCCAGCCTTGGCAGCGAAGTGGCGGTGACGCGCGACAGCGATGGCACCGTCCACTGCGTCTGCCCGGACGGCCAGCCCATCGCGCTCAGGGTGTGGGACAAGCGGCCGGTGGTCTCCGAAACCAGCCCGGTCAACACGCCGTCAAGCTGGCCGCGCTTCAACCAGCACCGCATCTGGCGCAAGCGAGCAATTCCCAAGACAATCAACCATGTCGTGTTCTTTTCGCCGGACTATGTCGGCAGCTTCGAGTTCTACGAACGGCATCTGGGCTTCCGCTATGTCGATCATTCCAAGGGCACTGGCATCTTTGCGCGGGCGGGCGGCACGTTCGAGCATCATTCGATCTTCTGGGTGAACTGCGACCTGCCGATCGCGCCCGATTACTTCAAGTTCATGCACATTGCGTTCGGGATGGACGACATCGACGAAGTCATGCTCGGCGCGAACATCATGGACAACAAGGGCTGGAAGAACACCACCATGAACACCAGCGGCGGCATTTCACGCCACCGCATTTCCAGCGCGATCTACTATTACTGCGAAATTCCCGGCCATGCGGGCGAGGCGGAATATCACGCCGACACCGATTACGTGGACGATGGCTGGGTGCCGCGCGCGTGGGATTTCAAGTTCGGCTCGCTGCTATGGTCGCACAACGCGCCCGCCATCTTCCGGGGCGATGACATTCCGTGGGACATGGCGTTCGACCACGACCGCAAGAGCTTCGATCCGTTCCGCCGCGCCAAGCCGGGCAAGCAACCCATCGGCGGCGATCTGGCGAAGCTGACGGAAGCGGATGAGCACGCGATCTGAGGGTCGGGTGCGGGGGCAGGTTTCGGATTCCCCCCTGGCACCCCAAACACCCAATCTCCGTTCGTCCTGAGCCTGTCGAAGGACGCGCGATACTCCATCCCCAAGAGCTATTCCGCGCAATACGAGCCTTGGCGCGCGCCCTTCGACAGGCTCAGGGCGAACGGGTGTGGTGTTGTGAAGGGTGTGCGAGTGGTGGTGGCGGGGCGCGCTACACCCCGCTTTCTTCCACGAACTCGATCAGATTGCCCGCGCAGTCGCGCAGGAAGCAGCCTTTGCCGAAGGATTCGCGCACCACGAAGGCGATGTCCGCGCCCTTCTGCTTCATCTCGGTGAGGAACTCGTCGAGGTTGTCGACGCGGAAGGCCACGTGCTTGTTGCCGTGGGTCTGGACATCGCGTGGGACATGGCGGCGGTCTTCGGGGAGGGGGGCGGCACCTTCGACTTCGAAGATTTCGAAGCGCAGCGGGCCTTTGCGGACCATCGCGGTGTGGCTGCGCGCGGCTTCGATGTAGAAGCGCTTCTCCAGCGTGAAGCCGAGCACGCGTTCGTACCAGTCTATCGCGTCGTCCAGGTTCGGGACCGAAACGCCGCCGTGGTGGAAAGTGAAATCAGCCACCCGCCGCTTCCTTGGCGATCATCGCTTCGAGCATACGCCGCGCCCGCGCACCGCCCTGATCGATGCCGAGCGACAGCGGCCTTTCCTTCCAGAAATCCTTTCCGCGCACGTTGGCATAGGCAGCCTCGATCATCGGCTTGTCCTCAAGATCGAAAGCTTCGCCGAACAGGGTGAGAAGCATGGCGTCGACTTGCGGGTTGTCCAGATCGCTGAACCGGGTCGAGGACCAGAAGTAGTGGGTCGTGTGCTCGTCTGCGGGCGTGAGGATATGGGCTTGCGGCACTTCGAAACCGGCCTCGCGCCCTGCGCCGTGCGGCGAGACGCCGACATTCAGCCGCATCGAGGCAGGCGCGTTCCAGCGCATGTCGAGCCAGTGATCGACGCGGGCATCGGGCGGGAACGCGCCTTGCGCGACCGACGGCGGCGCGATGTTTGGCATCCACCAGTTCGAATGAAGCGTCTCGCCCTCAACCTGAACCGCATGTTCGCCCGCAAAGATCACGCCTTGCCCCGCGAAGGTGCCTTTGTGGACGAATTCGATGTGGCTGAGATCAAGCAGGTTGTCGGTGCCGTATTCGTAATTCGCCTGCATCAGCGTGTAGCCGCGTACGGTGCGGCTGTGCGGCGTATCGGGGACAAAGGCGAAATCGGGGATCAGCGCGGGGTCGGCATCATCACGGTCGCCCGCCCACAGCCAGGCGATACCATCGCGTTCGTGGACGGCGAACGATGGCACGGTCGATCCGGCGGGAATGCGGTCGGAAAACGGGTTGTGCACGCAGCGGCCATCGGCGGCAAAGGTGAGGCCGTGGTAGCCGCAAACCACCCGGTCGCCATCGCGCGTGCCTCTGGAGAGCGGCGCGAAACGGTGGGGGCAGCGGTCGAGCAGCGCGGCGATTGTGCCGTCTTCAAGCCGGTAGAGGAACACCGGCTTGCCAAGCAGGCGGCGTGCCAGGCCTGCTTCGCCCACCTCGTCGGCCCAGCCCGCCATGACCCAGCAATTGCGCAAGTAGCGATCCATGTGTGTCAGCCCATTTCTGCAAAAGTCTGTGCGCACCAGTCGGCGATGTAATCGCGCATGCCGGTGCCGTTGTCCGCGCCGCAATGCTCGACCTCGAAATCGGCCTTGGTGAACATGCGCAGCGTGCGCTTGGGGCTGTTCACCGCCTGATCGTAAGACATCTGCGCGTTGTAGGCAGGAATCTGGCGGTCATTCTCGCCATGAGTGATCAGGAACGGCACGCGGATCTTCTCGACCTGGCCGTCAAGCGTGATCTGGTCGGCGTATTCCAGGAACTTGTCGCGGTCTTCAAAACCGAACACCCACATCACGTGGTCCCAGTAATGCGGCACGGGGTTTTCGCCCTCATTGGAGACACGCTCACGCTGGCGCTGACCCCAGACGTGGTTCGCGCCCATCACCGCGCAGAGGGCATAGCGCGCATCATTCGCGGCGATGCGCGGGGCGTGGTAGCCGCCGAACGAAAGGCCGAAGATGCCGATCTTCGCGTGGATGACGTCCGAACGGGTCAGCAGGTAATCGAAGGCCGGGCTGCCCCAGCGTTCGGCGTCGAACACGGCGGGCAGGCCGCGCGACCGGATCGCCTCGCCGGTGCCGGGCTGGTCAAGGAACAGCGTGTTCATGCCGCGTTCGAGGTTCGATGCGCCGTGGCCCGCCATGTTGACCTGTTCCTTCATCGAATCGAGGCCATTGACCGATACCAGCGTGGGGCGCGGCGTGCCCGAGCCATCGTGGACGAAGATTGCGGTATAGGCGCCGCCCTCGTAGGGAATCTCTACCTTGTCGACATGCAGCCCGCGCATGGCGCTGCCCTTGTGGTAAAGCTGGAGGCCCTTGTCATAGGCGGCCCAGCGCGGAGCGTAGTCGCGGCTCTGCATGCGTTCGGCGGCAAGGTAATAGCCCGAGGCGCGCAGGTATTTCGTGCCCGCTGACAGCAGATAGCCCTCGGCCTCGTCAGCGGCTGCATTGGCCGCGACCTGATCGGCGACGCGAATCCAGCTGTCGAACATCTGCGCCGAACCCGCATCCGCGCCAGACTTCGACGCTTCCATGATCGGGCGGTTGGCCTCGTCGATCTCGCCATGATTGCCGCCGCAGACCAGCGCGAGATTGGTGGCAAGGTTCCAGACGTAGTTACCGGGAAATGGCTCGAACATGGGCGACTTTCTTCAGGCGGGAATGAGTTCGACCGGCAGGGTGCCGATGGCGTGGAGGGTATTGTTGAGGCGGCGCGTCGCAGGCGCGGTGGCGCGGATTTCGGCCACGCGCGGGAGCAGGGCCTGAACCACCGCCTCGGCCTCCATTCGCGCGACCATCTGGCCAAGGCATTGGTGGATGCCGAAGCCGAAACCGACATGGCCGCTGGCGGTGCGGTCAATGTCGAAGCGGTCCGGCTCCTGCCACTTGCGCGGATCGCGGTTGGCGGCGGCGAGGAACAGCAGGACTTTCGCGCCTTCGGGAATCTGCACGCCGGCGACTTCGACTTCTCGGGCCGTGGTGCGGAAGAAGGTCTGCACGGTGCCGCCCCAACGCAGCGATTCCTCGATAGCCTTTTTGGCAAGGCCGGGCTGGGCACGCAGGCGCTGCCATTCATCAGGGAACTGCGCGAAGGCGTGGATCAGCGTGGCGATGCCGTTGACCGTGGTATCGACCCCAGCCGTGAGGAACGAGCGGACCAGCCGTTCGGCTTCGTCCTGCGTGCATTCGCCCCGGTCTGCGGCTTCATAAACCTGCATACCCCAGCCGCCGGGCGTGAGCATCTCGCGCTTGCAGCTTTGCGCGACCCATGCGGTGGCGCCCGCCGCAGCTTCCATCGTTTCGGCAAGCAGCGCATTGCGCGGGCCGAAGGCGTTGAACGCGACAGTGGCATAAGGGATCAGGGCTTCGCGGCCCTGTTCGCGCAGGCCGATCAGATCAGGGAAGACGGCGAGTGGGAACGCTTCGGCCAGCGCAGGTACGGCATCGAACGGGCCAGAGCCAAGGAGGCTATCGACCAGTGCGTCGGCTTTGGCCTGCCACTGCGGCATGACCTTGCGCAAGGCGCCGAGCGAGGCGACGCGGTTCATCAAGGTGCGCGTGCGGTCATGCAGCGGCGGATCGGCTTCAAGCAGCAGCGAGGGCGGACGCCACGGTTCCTCGGTGGCGAAATCGGCAAGGCCGACACCGCGCCCCGAAACGAACGTGGTGTGATCCTTGAGCGCGGCCTGCACTTCGGCGTGGCGGGCCATGGCAAAGCAGCCGATGGCCGGGAGCCACACCACCGCACCTGCATCGCGCAAGGCCGGGTGCGCGGCAAAGGGATCGGCAAGGAACGCCGGATCGAACGGGTCGATATCGAGCGCGACGGCACTTTCGGCAATTGTGGCCACGGATCTCCCCCTTATGCGGCTGTGCACTCGGGTGCTGCATAGCCAAAGGGCGCTCGCGCGCACCAACGCATTGCGTGAATACCAGATCATCAACCGAATGACTTTGTTCTGGGCAGGCGGGCTGGCTAACGGCAGGATCGAGAACGATTTTGCGGGAGACTATTGCCGATGAGACTTGCGACGCTGCGCGATGGCACGAAAGACGGGCGGCTGATCGTGGTTTCGCCCGATGGCAACGCCTATGCTGCGGCTACGGTGGGCACGTTGCAGGAAGCGATGGAGCGCTGGGACGAAGTTGCCGGGCAGCTTACGGCGATTGCCGAATTTCCCGAAGCGCTCGATCCCGCGCAGCTTGCCGCGCCGCTGCCGCGCGCATGGCAATGGCTGGATGGATCGGCCTTCCAGAGCCACGGCGACCTGATGGACGCGGTGCTGGGGATTACCAAGCCAAAGACCGATATGCCGCTGATGTATCAAGGCACCTCGGACAAGTTCTACGGGCCGCGTGATGATGTGAAATTCGGCGATGAGGCGTTGGGCATCGATTTCGAGGGCGAGTTCGGCGTCATCGTCGATGCGGTGCCGATGGGCATCAGCGCCGCGGACGCGATGGCGCACATCCGGTTGGTCGTGCAGATCAACGACTGGTCGCTGCGCACATTGGCCGGGCCGGAAATGAAGACCGGGTTCGGCTGGGTGCAGGCCAAGCCGCCCTGCGGCATGGCTCCGTTCGCGGTGACGCCCGATGAACTGGGCGCGGACTGGCGGAATGGCCGGGTATGCCTGAACCTCAATGTCGACTGGAACGGCCAGCGCTTCGGCGCGGCCAATGGCGAGCCGATGGGGCATGGTTTCCACGAACTTGTGGCTCACGCCGCGCGCACGCGCGATCTGGTGGCGGGCACGGTGATCGGGTCGGGCACCGTCTCCAATCCCAATTTCCGCGAGATCGGCTCATCGTGCATCGCCGAGCGGCGCGGGATCGAAGTGCTCGACCAGGGCGATCCGAAAACCGCGTTCATGGCCTTTGGCGACACCGTGCGGATGGAAGCGGTCGATACCGCCGGGCGCGCGCCGTTCGGTGCACTTGAGCAGAAGGTGGTGCGGGCATGAGCGACTTGCTTTCCGATTCCGGCCTGCCCCCGATCCAGCGCGTGGTTACCGGCCACAACGCTGACGGACGCGCGGTGTTCAAGTCCGAGGACGTGACGCCGACGAAGATGATCCCGAGCGGCGATGCATCGTTCCTGCTGGTGTGGACCACGGCCACGGTTCCGGCGGATAACAACGATGAGATCGACGGGCGCCACCGCGAGGCGGGGCTGACGCTGGAGGGCGGGTCGGTGATCCGCATCGTCGACATGCTGCCGGGCAAGGCAAGCCCGATGCACCGCACCAATTCCATCGATTACGGCATCGTGCTCGAAGGCGAGATCGAGCTGGAGCTGGACGACGGGGCGAAACGCACCGTGGGGCAGGGCGGGATCATTATCCAGCGCGGCACCAATCATCTGTGGCGCAACACCTCGGACAAAGTCTGCCGCATCGCCTTCATCCTGATCGAGGCCCCTGCCTATCTGCACGATGGGCAGCCGTTGCCCGAGGACAAGCCACACTGATCATGGGCGGATTGTTCGACCTTGCGGGCAAAGCAGCCATCGTCACCGGATCGACCCGAGGCATCGGCCGCGCGATTGCGGGCGCGCTGATCGCTGCGGGCGCAAGGCTGGTGATCTCCAGCGAGGATGCCGCCGATACGGCGCGGGTGGCGGCGGAACTCGGCATGCCGGGGATGGCCTGCGACGTTTCGGACGATGCGGCGCTGGCGCGTCTTGTCGATTTCAGCGTTGCTGAACTGGGACGCGTCGACGTGCTTGTCTGCAATGCCGGGATCACCGGACAGGCTGGGCCTTTCGCCGATATAGACATGGACGATTACGCAAAGGTTATGGCGATCAACCTGCGCAGCCAAGTGGTGCTGTGCAATCTGGCGCTGCCGCATATTGCCGCGATTGGCGGCGGAGCAGTGGTGCTGGTCGCCAGTCTGTCCGGCCTGCGCGGCAATGGGCGGATCAATGCCTATGCGCTGGCCAAGGCAGGCGTGGCGCAACTGGCGCGCAATCTGGCGGTGGAGTGGGGACCGCGCGGCGTCCGGGTCAATGCGCTGTCGCCGGGATTCATCGCCACCGAACTGTCGCAGCCGCTGCTGGACAATCCAGACTTCATGGCGCGGCGCATGGCGATGACCCCGCTTCGGCGGCCCGGCACGCCCGAGGAAGTAGCAGGCGCAGCGGTGTTCCTCGCCTCGCCCGCAGGCGGCTTCGTGACCGGGCATAACCTCGTTGTCGATGGCGGCACGCTGATCACCGACGGGTCCTAAACTGCCGATTGCTGCACAGGGTGAAACTGTGCTGGCTGAGCCAATCGACAGGTGTCTTGCCGTTGCATAGCCTCTTAACAAAAGGGGAGAGAGAATGCGCAGGACATTGACGATGGCGCTGGCCGGACTGGCGGCGATTGCTGCAAGTGGTGCGGACGCGAAACCGCTTGATTACAAGGTCATTCCCACCAGCCCGCTCAGCATGGTGGCCAACATCACACTGGTGACGGGCGAGAAGGACGCGGTGCTGGTCGATGTGCCGTTCGCGCGGTCCGATGCCATGCGCGTGGCCGCCGAAGTGCTCGACAGCGGCAAGACGCTGAAGGCGATCATCATCACCCACGATCACCCCGATCACTTCTTCGGGCTGGACGTGTTGCAGGATGCCTTCCCCAACGCGCAGATCATCGCTCATCCGGTGGCGGTCAAGGACATGACACGGTCGATCCCGATCAAGTTCGAGCGCTGGAGCGGGCAACTTGGCACCAATGCCCCGCGCCGCGCGGTCTATCCGGTGGCGATGAGTGGCGACAGCTTCGATCTTGAAGGTCACAAGCTGCAGGTGATCGGCCCGATGCAGGGCGATCACGTGCGCTCGACCGTGGTGTGGGACGCCGAGACGAAGACGCTGATCGCCGGTGATGTGCTTTATAACGGCGTCTATGTATGGTTGGGCGAGCATACCCCGGCGCGCTATGCCGACTGGCTCACCGTGCTCGACAAGCTGGAAGCAATGGGCCCGAACCGGATCATCGCGGGACATCGCCAGCCGGGACTGCCCGACGACAACATGAGCATCGCGTGGACACGGGCCTATATCAAATCGTTCGTCGACGCGCGCAGCCGCACCAAGGGCACCAAGGAACTCGCCGCGCTCATGACGCAGCGCTATCCCAATGCCACCGAGGTTTACGGCGGGTTTCTGCTCGGCATTTCGAGCCAGGTCGGATCGGGCGAGATTCCGCCCTGGGACGAATGATCCCACTGTTTGTTGGCATAAATTCACTACCTATCCTTTGGCGGGTCAGGAGCAGCGCGCAATTGCCCAAGTCTGCTGGTAATGCAGAATTCGGCTGCGCTGCATGATGCGGCCGAAGGGTAGGAGCGGAGTGAATGGAGCTTGGCGTAGGAAGCCTCAGGGGCAATTCGCCAACGCGTCTTGCGATGAGTGCTGGCGAATTGCTGGCTGCGTTCGAGGCGACGCCGCTGGACGCGCTGACCGCCGAGGCGCAGGCGCTGACGCTTGAAGGCCACGGCGCGATCGTCACCTATTCGCGCAAGGTGTTCATTCCGCTGACCAAATTGTGCCGCGACGTGTGCCATTATTGCACTTTTGCGCAAACGCCTGCGAAAGCTGCCGCGGCCTACCTTAGCCGCGATGAAGTGCTGGCAATTGCGCGTGCAGGCGCAGCGCTGGGTTGCCGTGAGGCGCTGTTCACGTTGGGTGACCGGCCCGAGGCGCGCTATCCCGCCGCGCGCGAGGCTCTGGCCGCGCTGGGGCACGAGACGACGCTTTCCTACCTTGCCGAAGTGGCGGCGCTGGTGTTTGACGAGACCGGGCTGCTGCCGCACCTCAATCCCGGACTGATGGACGCTGCCGATTACGCGGCCTTGCGTCCCCATTCGGCCTCGATGGGCATCATGCTGGAGTCCGCTTCCGACCGGCTGTGCACGAAGGGTGAGGCGCATTACGGGTCGCCCGACAAGGAGCCGGCGCGCAGGCTGGCCTCGATTGCTGCGGCGGGCGAGGCGGGTGTTCCGTTCACCACCGGGCTGCTGATCGGCATTGGCGAGACGCGGCTGGAACGGATCGAGGCGCTGCTGGCGATCCGCGATCTGAACGAGCGCTATGGCCACATCCAGGAAGTCATCATCCAGAACTTCCGCGCGAAGTCTGGCACGAAAATGGCGGACCGCGCAGAGCCGACGCTGGAAGACCATGTCTGGACGATCGCGGCGGCGCGCCTGATCCTCGGGCCTGACATGACCATTCAGGCGCCGCCCAACCTGCATGACCGTTCGGCGTTGGGCGAGCTGATCCGCGCAGGCGTGAACGATTGGGGCGGGGTGTCTCCGCTGACGCCCGACCACGTCAATCCCGAAGCGCCTTGGCCGCATCTTGAAGTGCTGGCCGACGCCACGGCAGACGCCGGGCGCGCTTTGCGTCAGCGTCTGGCGATCGGCCCGCGCCATGCGCAACAAGCGACGCGGTGGTGCGATCCGCGCATCGCGCCTGCGGTGCTGCGCGCAGTGGACGGGCGCGGCTTGCCCAAGGACAGCGACTGGGCAGTGGGCCACGGCGATGCCGTGCCTGAACTGGCGCCTGCGCCCGCCACGGAAGCGGTTGCGCGGATTCTTGAACGGGCACGCGATGGCGAGCGGCTGGACGAAGCGGCGATGGCCAGACTGTTCACCGCCGATGGCGATGATTTCGACGCGGTCTGCGCGCAGGCCGATGCACTCCGCGCCGAGGTTGTGGGCGAGACGGTGACCTACGCGGTCAACCGCAACATCAATTATACAAACATATGCCTCTATCGCTGCGGGTTCTGCGCCTTTTCCAAGGGCAGCACCAAGGCGATGCGCGGGCCTGCCTACCGGCTCGACTTTGCCGAGATCGGGCGGCGCGCCGCCGAAGCGGTGGAGCGCGGGGCGACCGAGGTGTGCCTGCAGGGCGGCATCCATCCCGATTACGACGGCAACACCTACCTCGACATCGTGGCCGCAGTGAAAGCGGCTGCGCCCGGCATCCATGTCCATGCGTTTTCGCCGCTGGAAGTAATGCACGGCGCGCGGACGCTGGGGCTGTCGCTCGAAGATTTCCTGACGCGGCTGAAGCACGCTGGCCTTGCGACGCTTCCGGGAACGGCGGCGGAAATCCTCGATCCCGCAGTGCGAGAAATCCTGTGTCCGGACAAGGTCACCGCGCACGAATGGCTCGAAGTGATGCGCGCGGCGCACAGCGTCGGCCTGCGCACCACGGCGACGATCATGTTCGGCCATGTCGAGCAATATCGCCACTGGGCGCGCCATCTGGCGCAAGTGCGCAGCCTGCAGGAGGAAACCGGCGGGTTCACCGAATTCGTGCCACTGCCGTTCGTCCACATGGAAGCGCCGATCTGGCGCAAGGGGCTGGCGCGCTCCGGCCCGAGCTACCGCGAGGCGGTGCTGATGCACGCCATCGCGCGGATCGTGCTGCATCCGGTGCTGACCAACATCCAGGTCTCGTGGGTCAAGCTGGGGCCGGACGCGGCTGCGGCGGTGCTGGCGGCAGGGGCCAACGACCTTGGCGGCACGCTGATGGACGAATCGATCACCCGCGCGGCGGGCGGTGTCAACGGACAGGAGTTCGGACCTGCGGAAATGATCGCATTGGCCCGCAGCGCCGGACGCCCCGCGCGCCAGCGCACGACGCTTTATGAATTGGTGCCGGACAATCATCCGGCAATGACGGAGTAAGGAAATGGTTGATTTGAGCCGTCCGCTTGAGGGCAAAGTTGCGATTATCACGGGCGGCGGCAGCGGCATCGGGCGGGCAACCGCCAAGATGTTTGCCGCGCGCGGCGCCAAAGTGGCGATTACCGGGCGGACCGAATCCAAGCTGGCAGGTGTTGTCGCCGAAATCGAGGCGCTGGGAAGCCAGGGTCTCGCCATCGGCATGGACGTGACGAGCGAGGATTCGATTGCCGCCGGGATCGCGCGCACGGTCGACACTTTCGGCAAGCTCGACATCCTGCACAGCAACGCCGCGCAGACCGGCGCGATGTTCGAGGATGCCGCGATCACCGACATGACCGTGGAATTCTGGAACAAGGCCTTCGCCACCAACCTGACCGGTTCGATGCTGGCTGCCAAGCACGCTATCCCGCACATGCAGAAACAGGGCGGAGGCTCGATCATCTTTACCGGGTCGGGCAAGGGACTCGCGGGCGATCTCGATTACCCGGCCTATGGCACGACCAAGGCAGGGCTGCTGGGCCTGTCGCGCTATGTCGCCACGCAATATGGCAAGCAGAACATCCGCGCCAACGTGATCGTCGTGGGCCTTGTGATGACCGAAGCGCTCGACGAGAACCTGCCGCCCGAAGCGCAGGCGCTGATGATGGAGCACAACCTTGTGCCCTTCCTTGGCTCGCCCGACGATATTGCCGAAGTGGCGGCGTTCCTGGCTTCCGACCAGTCGCGGTATATCACCGGCGCTTCGATTGTCGCCGATGGCGGGTTTACCGCGCATTCGGGCGTTTATGCCGACATGCAGCGCTTCATGGCACACGCTGCGGCAGGTGCGGCATGAGCGGGCAGGTCATTGGCGTCATCGGCGGCACCGGCAATCTGGGCGCTGCCATCGCGTGGCGTCTGGCGCGTGCGGGCCGCACGGTCCTGATCGGATCGCGCAAGGCCGAGGCGGCACAGGAAAAGGCGGCTGAACTGGGCCACGGCCTTGTCGGCATGGCCAATGCCGATGCCGCAGCACAGGCCGACCTGATCATCGTGACCGTACCGTTTTCGGCGCAGGAAGCGACACTGGCCGACATCAAGCCGCACGTGGCGGGCAAGATCGTGGTCGATACCACGGTGCCGCTGGTGCCGCCCAAGGTGATGCGCGTGCAATTGCCCGCCGAAGGATCGGCAGCGGTGCGTGCGCAGGGCCTGCTCGGCGAAGGCGTGACGATGGTTTCTGGCTTTCACAACGTGGCCGCGCACAAGCTGGCGCAGGATATCGACGTTGGCTGCGATGTGCTCGTGTTCGGCGATGACAAGGCAGCACGCGGCGAAGTTGTGGCGCTGGCCGATGCGATGGGGCTGCGCGGACTGCACGCAGGCGCGCTGGTCAATTCCGCCGCTGCCGAGGCGATGACGTCGATCCTGATCTTCATGAACAAGACCTACAAGGTTGACGGCGCAGGGATTCGCATCACAGGAGAGCTGATTCCCCCCGCTGACTGAGTGGGAGAGTCAGAACCCTGTAGGAAACCGCGCGCCGTGTCTGCCATCGAGATCATTCCGCTGTCTGCCATCGGTGAAGTGCGTCCAGGCGAAGACCTCGTCGCAACGCTGGCAAGCGCGGTGACCAGCGCCGGCACGCAGCTGGGGCCGCGCGATGTGCTGATCGTGACGCAGAAGATCGTGTCCAAGGCCGAGGGCCGCTCGGTGACGCTGGCGGAGGTCGTGCCGGGGACGGAAGCGTTGCGGCTGGCCGAAGTGACGCGCAAGGATGCGCGGCTGGTGGAACTGGTTCTGCAAGAATCAAGCGACGTTGTGCGCGCGGTGCCAAACGTGCTGATCACGCGGCACAAGCTGGGGCTGGTCATGGCCAATGCGGGCATCGACAGGTCAAACATCGGTGCTGGGGACGACGAGCGCGCGTTGCTCCTGCCAGCCGATCCAGATGCCTCGGCGGCGCGGATTTCCGCAGCGCTGGGCTGTCCGGTGGTGATTTCCGACAGTTTCGGCAGGCCATGGCGCATGGGCGTGGTCGCGGTGGGCATTGGCGCGGCGGGGCTTCCCGCCATCGATGACCGGCGCGGACTGCTCGACCGGGACGGGCGCAAGCTGGAAGTGACGCAGATCGCGGTGGCCGACCTGCTGGCAAGCGCGGCGGCGCTGGCGATGGGCGAGGGCGGCGAGGGGATTCCTGCCGTGATCGTGCGCGGCTACGCCGTGGCAGGCGCAGCGCGCCCGGCTGCCGACCTGACGCGCCCGTTGGCCGAGGATCTGTTCCAGTGAAAGTGACCGTACTGACCGGCGGCGTGGGCGGAGCCAAGCTGGTGCTGGGGTTGCTGCGCGTGTTGCCCGCAGCCGACGTTACCGCCATCGTCAACACCGGGGACGATTTCCGCCATCTCGGCCTGCACGTTTCGCCCGATATCGACACGCTGCTTTATACGCTTTCGGGCAAGGCCAACCGGGCGCAGGGCTGGGGCCGTGAAGACGAGAGCTGGAGCTTTCTGGAAACCTTGCGCGATCTTGGCGGGCCGGACTGGTTCCAGTTGGGCGACCGTGATGTGGCCCTGCACGTGCTGCGCACCGCGCGGCTCGCGGCGGGCGAAGGGCTGGATGCGATTACCGCCGATCTGACGGTCCGCTTCGGCATTGGCGCTGCGATCCTGCCGATGGCCAATGCGCGGGTGGCGACGCAGCTTGAAACGGACGAGGGCTTGCTGGATTTCCAGCACTATTTCGTGGCGCGGCGGTGTGTTCCGCGCGTGAGCCGTATTCTGTTTGATGGGGCGGAGGCCGCGTTGCCTGCACCCGGAGTGTTGGAAGCAATCGCGCGCGCCGACGCGGTGGTGGTGGCGCCGTCCAACCCGTTCCTGAGCATCGATCCGCTGCTGGCCGTGCCCGGCATTCGCAGCGCCTTGGCGGAGACGAAAGCGCCGGTCGTGGCAGTATCGCCGATCATCGGCGGCAAGGCGGTGAAGGGTCCGACGGCCAAGCTGATGGATGAACTCGGCATCCGTCTGGCGAACGCCTCCATCGCCGCGCACTATGCCGATTTCATCGATGGGCTGGTGATCGATCAGGGCGACGATGCGCCGGACGGCATGGCCGTGGCGCGAACCGCCACTTTGATGCGCGACGACGAGGACAAGGCGCGCGTGGCGCAGGCGGCGCTGGACCTTGCCGCCAGTATTGCAGGGCGATGAACTGGACCGCCATCGTTCCGCTGAAGGCGGCAGCGGACCGCAAGACCCGTTTGGCGGGCGCGCTTGATGGTACGGAAAAGGCGGCGCTGGCAGAAGGCATGGCGGATCACGTGATCGCCACGCTTGCGGACGTTCCGGCCATCGCTTCGATCCGCGTGCTTTCGCCTGAATCGGGCGACATTCCCGGCACCATCTGGGAGCCTGATCACGGCAAGGGGCTGAACGCCGAGCTGGACCGCGTGTGTGCTGCGCTGGCGGGTGAGCGCATGGTGATCGTCCACGCCGATCTGCCGTTGCTCACGGCTGACGACATAAACGCGCTGCTCGGAGCAGCGGAAGGTGCCGGCGCAGCGATTGCGACCGACCGGCACGGTATGGGCACCAACGCATTGGCCATGCGTGAAGCCACTGGCGTCGGCTTCACCTTCGGGCCAGACAGTCTGGTGCGGCACCTTGAGCGCCTGCCCCATGCGGCGGTCCTGCGGCGCGACGGGCTGGCAATCGACATCGATACGGCAGACGATATTGCCGCCGCGCGAGGTGCCCTTCCTTTGGGAAGGTGGTGACCAAGGCCCGTCTGCGCATGATCCTTTCGTAACGAGCATTGGCCCCATGAGGGCCTTGCGCGAACCGGCGGAGGACAGACAATGAAGCTCAACATGGGCGTTCCCAATTCAATGCACGTCAAGGCGATGGTGCAGCCTTGGGAATTTGCGCTGTCAGGCGCCGACGTTGGCGACCTGATTGCCGAAGGCGATGCGCTGGGTTTCAACAAGTGCATGCTGGGCGAACACTTTGTGATCCCGCCCGAACATTATGACCTGTCCGGCTATCACTATTTCCACGTGGTCGTGGCGCTGGGGTATCTCGGCGGCCGCACCAGGAACCTGCGGCTGTCGTCGTCGGTTTCGATCCTGCCGCTGCAAAGCCCGATCGTGCAGGCCAAGGCATGGTCGACGCTCGACTGGCTGACCGGAGGCCGCGCCGAGGCGCTGTTCGGGGTGGGCTGGCTCAAGGACGAATTCGACATGCTCGGCGTGGATTTCCACAAGCGCGGGCGCATGGCGGACGAGTATCTGGCGGC
Organism: Novosphingobium sp. MMS21-SN21R; assembly: GCF_031846015.1. GTDB lineage: Bacteria > Pseudomonadota > Alphaproteobacteria > Sphingomonadales > Sphingomonadaceae > Novosphingobium. The sequence goes on from NZ_JAVRDU010000003.1 coordinate 46,859, forward strand.
GATCATCGAGTTGTGGACGTCCGACAGCCCGACTTTCGAGGGCGAGTTCGTCAACTTCAGGAACGCAGGCTTCGAGCCAAAGCCGATCCAGAAGCCGCGCATTCCGATCTGGCTGGGCGGCGATGCCGAACCGGTGTTGAAGCGCGTGGCCAAGTTCGGTGATGGCTGGTCGCCATTCCGCACGCCGCCCGAAACCTTCCCCGCCTGCATCGACCTGATCAAGTCGCAGCCCGAATACGATGGCCGTCCGATCGAGGTGTTCTTCGCGCTCGAAATGCTGAACGTGGGCGCACATCATGAAGTGATGGATGATCCGCGCGCGCCGGGAACGCGCGATGCGCAGAAGATCATCGACCAGATCGGCTGGCTGAAGGACCTCGGCATTACCGAGACCATCGTGCCGCTGCCGCCGGGGATTACCGACAAGTCGGAATATATCGAACGGCTGCGCTGGGTGGCCGAAGAGATCATGCCCAAGGTCTGATTTTCACAAGCATTCTGGACGGCCACGGCGGAGGAAATCGCCGGGCCTCCGCCATGGAAGAGGATCACCACGCATGAACAGGTTTGACGGAAAGGTCGCCTTCGTGACCGGCGGCGCGGGCGGCATCGGCAAGGCCGTGGTCGAGCGCCTGATCGACGAAGGCGCGCGCGTTGCGGTGACCGATATTGTCGGCGATGCGGCCAAGGAGGTTGCTGCTGCTTATGGCGACAAGGCGGCTGGTTTTGCGCTTGATATCGGCGACGAAGACGCGGTCAAAGCCGCCATCGATGGCACCATTGCCGCGTTCGGGCGGCTCGATGTGCTGGTCAACAATGCCGCGCTGACCGACATGGCCACGATGATGGGCGATACCAACGCCGTGACCATTGCCAACGATGTGTGGGAGCGCACGCTGCACGTCAACGCCACCGGCTACCTATACTGCTGCCGTCACGCCATTCCGCATATCGCAGCCGCTGGCGGCGGGGCCATCGTCAATCTGGCTTCGGGGTCAGGGATGCTGGGCGATTCCGCGCGGATTGCTTATGGCACGTCAAAGGCGGCGGTCATTTCGATGACGCGCTACATGGCGACGCAGCACGGCGCGCAGAAGATCCGCTGCAACGCGATTGCGCCCGGCCCGATTGTCACGCCGCATTCGCGCAGCGTGGCGGGCAAGGAATTTGATATTATCGCCCGGCATATGCCGATGGGGGAACTGGGCGAACCGGCTGATATCGCCGCGCTGGTGGCGTTCCTGGGCTCAGCGGAATCGCGCTATATCAACGGACAGGTCATTGTGATCGATGGCGGCATGTCGGCGCATCATGCCCATGTAATGGACATGATGGATTACGCCTCCGGGCAACAGGGGTGAGCGTGGGCACAGCCACGGCGCGCGGTTATCCGGCGCGGGAGGAGCGGCTTCCAACCGACCTTGCGGCGGTGGATGCCGCTTGGCTCCAGAGCGTGCTGCGCCACCGCTATCCAGACATCGCGATCACCGCGATGGAGGTGGTGGAGATCATCCAGGGCCACACCACCAAAGTGCGCGTGGCCATTGCCGGGCCTGATCCGGCGGTGCTGCCGGGGCGGTTGTGCCTCAAGTCCAACTGGTCGGGCAGTCCGCTGAGCGGCGAAGCCAATGTCAACGAAGCGCGGTTCTACAAGGACTTGTGCGAGGGGCTGCAATTGCCCGCGCCGCACTGCTTCTATGCCGATTGGGACGATGACGCAGGCGGCAAGCAGGGCTTGCTGGTGCTGGAAGACATGGAAGGGTGGGACGGCAAGTTCGGCACTTCGGCCGAGCCGATCACCATCGATCAGGCGATGCACGGCGTGGCGGCGCTGGCCACGCTTCATGCCAGCACATGGGCCGATCCCCGGCTGGACGCGGCGGGATGGCTGCAGCGCGCGATGGCGCCGGATCATGCGGGCGACGATTATTGGGCGATGATGGCCGAGCACTACGACAAGGTGAATCGCCTGCCCGAACGGGTGGCGATGTTCCCGGCGTGGTATGCCGATAACCCGCAGCAGCTGCGCGAGGCGTGGTTGCAACTGTGCGCGCACGACATGGCCGATACGTCGCCACTGTGCCTCGTCCACGGTGATGCGCATCTCGGCAACAGCTATGGCCTGGGCGACGGCGGACGGCTGTTCCTCGATTGGCAGATCGTGCGCAAGGGCCATCCGTGGCGCGACTACAGCTACTTCGTGGCAGGTTCGATCACGATTGCCGACCGCCGCGTGGGTGAGCGCGATCTGCTCAAGCACTATCTGGCAGTGATGGCGCAGCACGGCATCGTGATCGATTTCGACACCGCGTGGACCGAATATCGCCGCTGGATCGTGTGGGGGCTGGTTTCGTGGCAGTCCAACATCAATCCCAAGGAAGCCACGCTGCCCTCGCTCGAACGGTTCTGCGTTGCCGCCAAGGATCTGAAAATTGACGAACTTTATGACGTTTAGCAACGAGGCCGGGGCATGACCGCAAGCGAGCACATCTGGGCGCAGTTACCGCCGATGCCCGCCAAGCAACTGGTGTCGGCGGTGGAGCAGTACGAATCCGCCGGGCTGGAAGGTATCTGGGCCTCGCAAACGTTCGGCGCACCGTTTCTGCCGCTGTCCGCTGCCGCTGCGGTCAGCGAGAAGCTGAAGCTCGGCACCGGCATCGCGCTGGCCTTCGTGCGTAGCCCGCTGGAAACGGCGTGCAACATCATGGATCTGGACCTGATCAGCGGCGGACGCGCGGTTCTGGGTCTGGGCTCGAGCGCGCAGAGCCTGACCGAGGGCGCGTTCGGATCGACTTATGGCAAGCCGCTGGCGCATATGCGCGAAGTGATCGGCCTTGTCCGCGCGATAGTCGCCAAGGGCCATACTGGCGAACTGGGCGTGCTGGAGGGCGAATACCACAAGCTAGACCTTACGCATTTTCGCACGCTTTCAGCCCCCGTTCGCACCGAGATCCCGATCTACCTTCCCGCCGTATTCCAGAACGCCTGCGAAATGGCGGGCGAGATCACCGACGGCTTGCTGGGGCACCCGCTGTGGAACGCGCAGTGGATTCGCGATGTGGCAACGCCTGCACTCAAGCGCGGGCTGGACAAGGCGGGGCGTCCGCGCTCGGCCATCACGGTTAACTTGCAGATGTTCGTGGCGCTGAACCCGGACAAGCGCGAGGCGATCAATGATGCGCGCGCCAACATCGCGTTTTACAGCCAGTCGCCGCAGTATCTGCGCTATTTCGACGGCATCGGCATGGGCGATCCGGCGCGCGCGTTGCAGGCCTGTTTTGCCGCTGGCGACCTTGCCGGAATGGTGGCGGCCTGCACCGATGAAATGGTCGAAAGCATCGCGCTGGTCGGCCCCAAGGACGAAGTGCTGCGCCGGTTCCACGAACGGGTGGAACATGCAGACGCCTGCACCCCGGTGATCCCGCATTACGGGCTGGAGCCGGACAAGATCGCCTACTACACGGCCGGCATCGCCGACCTGTTCTACGGAAATGGGAAAGCCTGACAATGACTGACGTCGAAGCGAACAAGAACGTGGCACGCCGCTATATGCAGGCGGTGGTCGATGGCGATATTGCTACGGTCGAGGCACTACAGCACCCCGACTGCACCTGGTGGATACTGGGGTTCGGCGACATGACGCGCCAGGCCTTCATCGACAGCGTGCGCGACGGGCTGCTGACCGCGAACCGGCGCGTGGCTGATATTGTCGGCATCACCGCCGAGGGTGACCGGGTGGCGGTGGAAGTGCGCGGGGAAATGACTTTCCCGACCACGGTCTACCGCAACGAATATCATAATGTGCTGATCGTGCGCGACGGGCTGATCGTTTCGGGCAAGGAATACATGGATACGCGCGCGGCGGCTGCGGCGTTCGCGCCTGCCGATGGCGGGGCCGCGTAATGGCCGAGACCACCGGCGTTCCCGAATACGACGATGCCGCCGTTCAGCGCATCCGCGATTTCGTCGAAGCGACGATGGGCGGCAAAATCGTGCGGATGGAACAGCAAGTGCGCTGGCGTCCGGCGTGGTTCGCCGATGTCGACGTCGGCGGCAAGTTGGTCGAACTGCATTTGCGCGGTGATCGCACCGGCGACGTGGCGATCTTTCCCGATCTGAAGCGTGAGGCGGACATCATCCGCGTGCTGCACGGCCAAGGCATTCCGGTGCCGGAAGTCTACGGCTATCTCGCCGAGCCGCCATGCATCGTGATGGAATCGATCAAAGGCACGCGCGACCTTTCGGGCCTGACGCCTGAACAGCAGAGCATCGTGGGCCGCGAATACATGACGGCAGTGGCGGCGATGCACGCGCTGCCGGTGGATGCCTTCGCCGACGTTGGTGACATGAATGTGCCACAGGGCGCCGAAGAGGTCGCGCTGGTCGGGCTCAACACTTACATGCCGCAATATCTGCGCACCAAGAAGCGGCCCGAGCCGCTGCTGGAATTCGTGATCCAGTGGATACGCCGCAACGTGCCCAAGCACCGCACCCGAGCCGCCTTCATCCAGTTCGATTCCGGGCAGTTCCTTGTCCATGAGCAGCGCATGACGCAGCTTTATGACTTCGAATTCAGCATGATCGGCGATCCGATGGTCGATCTTGCGACAATGGGCATGCGCAATACGATCGAGCCGATGGGCGCGCCGATGGCCGAGCTTTACGGCTATTATGCCGAGGCGAGCGGGGAACCGGTCGATCATGATGCCGTCCTGTTCCATGTGCTGCAGTTCTCGTTGCTCGGCACGATGCAGTTTACCGGCACGGTCGCCGATCCGCGCCCTGCCGATCCGCATTCGGTCTATCTCCAGTTCGATCTGGCGCTGCGCCGGTCGATCCTGCTGGCGCTGTCGAAACTGACCGGGGTGCCGCTGCCCGAACTGCCGCCGCTGGTGGAGCGGACCGGGGACAACGCCACTCTGATCGCCAAGCTGACCGACACGCTTTCGGGCATCGCACCGAAGGATGCGGTGGCCGAGGGGCAGAAGGGACAGGCGGCGGAGCTGATCGAATGGGTCGCACGTGCCGATGCTTATGGGGCCGCGATGGTGGCGCAGAATATCGCGGATGTGAGTGCATTCCTGAAGCAGGACTTTGCACGCTGGCCCGAGGCCGAAGCGGCGCTGGAGGCTTTCGTGCTGGCGGCCGGACCTGATCAGGATGCAGGGCTATTGACCTTGCTCGGGGCCATCGAAGGGCGGCGGTTGCAGGTGTTCGGCCCCACGTCGATCGGCGAAGCGGCGCTACATGTGCGATTGCCGCAGGGAGTGTGACACAATGACCGGCAAGCCGTCCGAGGTGAGCGAAATCTCCCGCGATTTTGCAGAAGTGAGCAGCGTTTACGGGACCGACACCGAAGACCCGCACGCGGTCTATCGCGAAGCCCGCAGCCGCGAGCCGATCATGGTTGGCGATATTCTGGCCAAGTGGAACGTGCCGTCGCAGGCGGACTATTCCAACCTCGGGCGGCAGGTGTTCACGCTTTTCCGCTATGACGATGTGCTGCAGGTTCTGCGCGATCCCAAGACCTTCACCAGCACGCTGTTGCAGGAGGGGCTGGGGCAGTTCCTCGGCGGATTCCTGCTGACCGGGATGGATGATGCGACCCACAAGGTTGCGCGGAAACTGCTTGCGCCGGCGTTTTCGCCCAAGGCGATTGCCGGGTGGAAGACGCTGCTGACGCCCGTTGTGGCCGATGCTGTCGAGAGGCTCGAGCCGCGCGGCAAGGCAGAACTGATGGAAGACCTGCTGCTGCCGCTGCCGGTGCGGCTGATCTACGAAATCATCGGGTTTCCCAAGGACGAGGCGAAGACGCAGGAATTTGCCGCGCGGGGAATGCGCATTCTGGTGGGGCCGCAGCGCGATCCCGAAAAGGCGAAGGCGAGCATGGCCGCCGCCTTTGCCGCCGCGCAGGAACTATATGACGATACGCTGGAGGTGGTGCGCCAGCGCCGCGCCGAAGGATCGGTGGGGGAAGACCTGATCGGCTATCTGCTGCGCGCCGAGGCCGATGGCGAAATGCTCGACGATGCGCATATCACCGAACTGATCCGCCAGATGCTGCCCGCTGCCGCCGAAACCACGACGCGGTCGTTCGGCAGTATGCTGGTCGCGCTGCTTGAACGTCCGGCTTTGCTTGAGCGCATCCGGAATGACCGTTCGCTGGTGGCCAAGGCGGTGAACGAGGGAATGCGCTGGGAAACAGCGTCGCAATTCCTTGCGCGGCAGGCTGCCGTCGATGTGGAGTTCCACGGCGTCAAGGTGCCCGCAGGCGCAGCGCTTTCGCTGTGTTCGGGATCGGCCAACCGCGACGAGACTGTGTTCGATAACCCCGACGAGTTCGACATCGACCGACCGCAGAAGGTGAATGTCGGCTTTGGCGCGGGCGTGCACATGTGCCTGGGGATGCCGGTGGCCAAGACCGAGATGGAAGCGATGCTCAACGCCCTGCTCGATTTGCCCAACCTGCGGCTCGACCCGGATCAGCCGCCGCCGGTAATCGTTGGCGCGCAATTGCGCGGGCCGCGTGCCTTGCATGTGGTCTGGGGATGAGCGGGATCTACAGCGGCAAGGTCGCGCTGGTCACCGCAGCAGGTGCAGGCATCGGCATGGCGACGGCGGAAGGCTTTGCCAGGCGCGGCGCGCGGGTGATGCTGTCGGACATCAATGCCGAAACGGGCGAGGCCACGACCGAACGTTTGCGCGCGGAGGGCCATGACGTGCGCTTCCTGCGCGCTGATGCCACCAATGAGGACGACGTCGCCGCGCTGGTGCGGGGCACGGTCGCAGCGTTCGGCGCGTTGAACATCGCGGCGAACATTGTGGGCGATGCGCACCGCGATGCGTCGGGTGCGGATTTTCACGAACAGAGCCTTGAGTCTTGGGAGCACACACAGGCCGTCAGCCTGCGCAGCGTGTTCCTGTCGATGAAGCACGAGATTGCACACATGATCGGGCACGGCGGCGGCGCGATCTGCAATGTCACTTCGCTGGCGGGGTTGCTCTATGTCGGCGCTGCAGGTGCAGCCTATGCCGCGTCGAAGGCAGGCGTGGTACGGCTGACCAAGTTTGCCGCCGTATCCTACGCGGGCCGGGGCGTGCGCGTGAACTGCATCGCGCCGGGGGTTACCCCGACCGAGGCCTACAACAAGGCGGGACCGGAGATGGGGCAGATGGTGATCGACCACCTGCTGCCCAACCAGCCGATCAGGCGGGTCATCGCCACGTCCGAACAGGCTGATGCGATCGCGTGGCTGTGCAGCGATCAGGCGGCGATGGTGACGGGGCATGTCCTCCCTGTCGACGGCGGGTGGACGGCGCAATAACAGGAGAAAGCCATGGCTTTGCGGATCATTCATTGGGCAACCGGCCACACCGGCAAGATGGTTATCCGTGCCACGGCAGAGCGCCCCGACTACCAGATCGTCGGCGGATTTACCTATAATCCGGACAAGGCCGGGCAGGACATCGGCACCGTGGCAGGGACCGGCCCGCTGGGCGTGGCGTTGACCAATGACCGTGCGGCTATCCTCGCGCTCGAAGCAGATTGTGTGCTGTTTCTGGCGGGCGCGGAAAACGACGTGCCGGGCAGCATCGCCGATATCTGCGCGCTGCTGGCTTCGGGCAAGAACGTGGTGACCACGGCTGCCAACTTCATCTATCCCAAATCGCTGGGGCCAGAGGTGGAAGCGCAATTGGCCGCAGCTTGCGCCACGGGTGGCTCCACCTTCCACGGGCTGGGCATCATGCCCGGGTTTCTGGCGGAATCGGTGCCGCTCTATCTCGCCCGGCTGTCGCGGCGGGTGGACCGGATGGTCGCGTCGGAAACGCTGATGTACGACAAGTATCCCAGCACCTACCAGATGTTCGACCTGATGGGCTTCGGCTATGCGCCCGATGATCCGACCCCGGCCTTTGCCAATGTGGAACTTGTGGGCGAAACCTGGCGCCATTCGGGGATGCTGGTGGCCGATGTTCTGGGCCTGCCGATCGACCGGATCGAGAACTTCCGCAACACGGTAGTTACGCCTCGCGATCTGCATGTGGCGGCAGGTACGATTCCTGCCGGAACCGTCGGCGCAATGAACTTCGGCGTGCGGGTGATTTCGGGCGGGCGCGAACGGATCGTGCTCCAGCACTTCACGCGGATGGCCGAAGACCTCGCGCCCGAATGGCCACAGGGACACGGCTGGCTGATCGACCTTGAGGGCGAGCCGACGATCAATGCGCGGATCGACATCGGGTCGGACAGCGTGATGCCCACCGACGACGCCTGCATGGCGACCGCGATGCACGCGATCCACGCGGTGCCTTATGTGGTCGCGGCAAAGCCGGGCATCATGCTGCTGACCGATGCGCCGCCCCTTGCCGGGACCGATGCGTTCCATCAGGCGGCGCCTGCAGCATGAGTCCGCAAGCCGTTGCGACTGCGTGGATCGAGGCGGCGGTGGCAGGCGACGCAGCGGGCTTGCGCGCGCTGTTTGCGCCCGATTGCCGGATCTTCGTGGGCGGAGATATGCCGTTCTGCGGGTGGATGGACGTCGATGCGTTCTTTGCCCAGACTGCCGTGCTGCCGCTGGACGGGCCGATCGTGTTCGAGATCGGCGAGATGGTGGCGCAAGGTGAGCGGGTGTGGTTCGAGGCGGAAAGCGCGGCGAAGCTCATCGGCGGAGCCGATTACCGCAACATCTACATCTTCCAGTTGCAGGTGCGCGGCGGGTTGATCACCGAGTACAAGGAATTCGGCGATACGCTGCACATCTGGCGCACGATCGACGATCCGCGCGTGCGTGGTGCGCCGATTGCGCGCCAGCCGCTGCTGACCAATGTCACGCGGCGGCTGACCGGCAATGCGATTGCGGGCGGATCAGATCACGAAGCGTAAGCGTATTCGCCGCCTTTCTCTATAGCGGCGCGGAAGGCGGGGCGGGCATGGACGCGCTCAAGCCAGGCGGTCATGTTGGGATAGGCAGAAATGCCGATCAGCGCGCGCGCCAGTTCGGCAATGAAGCTGACCTGGATATCGGCTGCGCTGAAGGCATCGCCCACCAGATAGTCATGCCCTTCGAGCGATTGTTCGATGTAGTTCAACACGCCTGAAAATTCGGCATCGGCGCGCTGGTCGAATTCGGTGCCCGCGAGGCCCGCGGCCAGTCCATAGACCTTGAGCATGATCGGGGTGGTGCCGATCGACACTGCGATGTTCATCCATTCGAGATAGCGCAGCAGGTCGGGACTGTCGTCGGCAGGCGCCAGTGCGCCATTGCCATAGCGGCGCAGGATGAAATCGATGATCGCCCCCGATTCCACGATGGTGCCGTGCTCGGTTTCGAGCGCCGGAGCCTTGCCGATGGGATGCGCCGCTTTGAGCGCGGGCGGACCCATGCGGGTTTTGGGATGGCGTTCGTGATGGATGACCTCGAACGGAAGTCCGAGTTCTTCGAGCAGCCAGAACACGCGGAACGAACGGCTGTGGTTGAGGTGGTGTAGTTTCAGCATGGCGGGCGCATCCTTATCCGGCAGTCGGGCGCGGGTAGGCACCGGGGAATACGTGATCCAGCGGGGCAAGGCCGCGCGTCACGATGGGGCCGGGGTAATCGCGCAGCAATTGCAACCGGCGCATTTGGCGGCGGTGGAAATAGCGTACCAGCGCCCGGTCATGGTCCGGGCTGGCATTTTCGACAAAGGCGTCGAGCTGCGCTTCGAGGGTTGCCGCCTGAGCATCGGCAATTCCGAGGAGATCGCGCGCGTCGTCCAGTTCGGCCCGTTCGATGGCATCGCCGCTTTCGGCAAGGCGCTGGAGATAGAACGCCAGCGATTGCGCGGGGTGCTGGCGGAAGAAGCCCTCGGTCGGCAATGTGCCGCACTGCACCGCCAGATCGCGCCATGCATAGGCATCGCGCGGGGCCACGCTGGGGACCGGCTCCGCCGGATCGAGCGCGTAGCCTTTGCCCTCGGCAAGAGCTTCGAGCGCAGCGCGGCTGGCGCCCATGCCCCATGACAGGTACTCGACATAGGCGGGGTGGGGGGTGACCTTGCGGAAGGTGGCCTTGGTCATCATCGGCACGGCGATGAACAGCAGCACGGTATAATAGGTCAGCACCGGCCAGTCGATTTGGTTGCCGCTGTCCTGCACATAACGCGCCAGAACCGCCGCCACATCGCGGATCGGCTCGTTGATGTCGCGCACCCGGATCGAGGCGAGATCGGCAATCGGATCGCCCAGCTTGGCCAGTTCCAGATCGTAGAACGCGGTGACGCGGGTGCCATTATGGAAGAACTGCGGGGCATCCCCGATCAGCACGACATTGTGGTTGCGGTGCAGTGGCAGGTTGCGGCGCAGCCAGCCGGTGACGAAACGCAGCAGCGCGTCGGGCTGGTCTTCGGCCTCGTAATGGCTTTCGGACAGGAGCAGATAGTCGAGCGCGACGGCCTCGGGAGTTGCCCCCTCGGTCAGACCCGCTGCGATGAAAGGTGCGGTATCGAGCGCGTGGACGGCGGCAAGGTAGCCCGCGTATTCCTCGACCATGCGCTGCACCGCCGGATCGCCGTCAAGGTCGCCCAGGAAAGGGGTGTCGGCCATGTGCGCCATCACGATGGCTTCGGGATCGGCGATCCAGCCATGGATGTGCGGCACCGGGATGCCGCTGCGCTCAAACAGGCTCAGCACCTCGTATTCGCGGCGCAGCGGGCAGATGCCAAGGCCGCTGGCGCGGTCGCCGCGCACGTGGAGTTCGAGCGTTTCGCTGCCGCGCTCGACCGTCACCTGCCACGATGGCCGCCAGCGCGGCAGGCGCTCGAACGCGGTGATCGTGCCGCCGATGTTCTCGGCCAGCCATGCGCGGATCTTCGCGTCGTCTTGCGCGGCGGCGGTGCTTTGGGGGGATTCTTCCGGTGTCATGCCCTGCTCTCACGGTCCACGATGGCGCGGCAGCGCTGATAACCGGGGCGGGCTTCCATGCGTTCGACATAGGCGGCGATATGCGGGTGGCCTTCGACATCGACTGGCACGAACTGGCGCGTCATGGTGAAGGGGAATGTCATCATCACGTCGGCGGCAGTGAACTGGTCGCCCGCTATGAACGGCACGGCGGCAAGCCGCGCATCGGTGAAGGTCAGCAATTGCGCGATACGGGCGCGGGCGCTGACACGGAACGGATGGTCCGCCTCGACCCCGCCGAACTGGGCCATGATCTCGCCCACCAGCGCGGGCATCAGCGTCGATTCCGCGAAATGGAACCAGTAGAGGTATTGTGCATAGTCGGGGGAATCCGGCTCCAGCGCCAGTTTGCCGCCGCCTTGCGTGGTGGCGAGGTATTCGATCACCGCACCGCTTTCGGCGATTTTTTCATCGCCAATGCCGAGCACCGGGGACGACCCCAGCGGATGCAGCGCCTTGAAGGCAGGTTCGGCCTGCCACGTGGGCAAGCGCTCGAAAAACTCGATGGCATAAGGCGCGCCGAGTTCTTCCATCAGCCACACGGCGCGTTCGGAGCGCGAGCGTTCAAGCTGGTAGATCGTGATGGTCATGGCTCAGGCCTCCTCGAGCGTGGGGTGTGGTGTGGCGTGCTGGCCGGTCATGTGCAGCGCCGAGAGATAGCCGTAAAGCAGCCCCCGCGTGTTCGCGATGCCGCTGTTGTAGCCGCCGCCTATGTCGAGCCAGGCGGCGGAATTGCCTGCTGCGTAAAGGCCGGGGATCGGAGCGTCGCTGGCACCCAGCACGCGCCCGTCGGTGTCGATCGGCAGCCCGGCGGTGGGCACGCCCATCGTCACCCGCTCCAGCTTCACGGCGTAGAACGGACCCTTTTCGATGGGGCCGAGGTTGGGATTGAGCAGGCGTGGATCGCCGGTCATGATCCGGCCCCATGGCACGCTCCCGCGCGAGAAATCCTCGTCCATGCCGGTGACGCAGAAGCCGTTGAAGCGGCGGACGGTCTGTTCCAGGCCCATGGCATTCATGCCGATGAGGTTCGCAAGTTCGCTCAATGTATCCGCACTGGTTGCCATACCTTCGGATAGCGCTTGGCCGGGCCAGGTTGGCATCAACCCGTATTTATCGACCATGTTCTGATCGAACACGATCCACGCGGGCCAGTTGGGCTGGCCCTGCTCCTGACCATCGAACCGGGCGACCTTGGTGGCGACATCGGGATAGAACGCATCGTTGGCAAAGCGGCGGCCATAGCGGTTTACCGCAATGCTGTGCGGCGCGCCCGGCAGCCACATGCGATAGGACGGTTGGCCGTAGATCGTCTCGGCAGGCACCTTGTAGCCGATGAAGATCGGGCTTTGCGCAGGTGCGCGCGCCGGGATCGCAATGGCCCCGGCCTTTGCCGCCATGACGATATGATCGCCGGTAACGGTGGGCGGCGCCATGCTGCCCGCTTGCGGCAGGGCATCGAAGGCGCTGACGAATGACGGCTTCCAGTCATAGCCGCCGGTGGCCAGCACCACGCCGAGCCGGGTGCGAACGCGCTTGGTGCCTTGCTCCCCGCGCAGCACTACGCCGGTGACCTCGCCGTCCTCGACGACAAGGTCGATCACTTCGGTCGAGGTGCGCATATCGACGCCCAGTTCGCGCGCGGCCAGCACTTGCGCGGCGGCAAGGCCAGCGCCCGCGCAGCGTTCGCCCGCCGCCACATGGCGTTCAAGGCAGGCGCCGACGTGTTCGCCGCCGTCCTGCATTTCGATCCATTCGTTCGATGTGGTGTAGCTGTAGCCATCGCCGTAGGGCGAGGTCAGCACCGTATCGGCCAGATCGCCCAGCCGTTCGGCCTTGAACGGCAGCACTTCGACATAGCGGCCCTGCGCCTTCGATCCGGTGACCGAGGGGTAATAGTAATCGGGCAGGCCCTTCACCACGGTCAGTTCGATGCCGATAGTGTCGGTCATGAAGCGCAGTGCCTCGCGCCCGCGCTCGATGAAAACCTTGCGCCGGTCGGGCGTGGCGTAGCCTTGCGAGAGATGGGTGAGGTAGGCGTCGGCAGCGGCGTCGCTATCCTCCATCCCGTCGGGTTCCTGCAAGTGGTTCGGCCCGAGCCAGAGCTGCCCGGACGAGAGCGCCGAAACGCCGCCGAGCAGGTGGAATTTCTCCGCCACCAGCGCGCTCGCGCCGCGCTGCGCTGCGGTCAGCGCGGCGGACATGCCGCCCAGCCCCGAGCCCACACACACGACATCGAAAACCTCATCCCACGGCACTGTTGTTCTCCCGGTATCCGCGAGCAGTGGTGCGCGCCCGGCCCGGTCTGCAAACCTATCCTTGTCTAGGTTCGTCACGCCCTAAAGATTGGCTGGCTGGCGACAGAGTTTGCGCTGGCGCTATTTCTTGCAGTGGCGCTGTTATGTGCGTGACCAGCCGGTTTGCAGAATCGGCGGCAAAAATGAGGAGACCTGCCGTGGCCACTGCCCCCGCCGCAACGCGGCCCGCCCATGTTCCCGAGGAACTGGTCGTGACCCTGCCCCTGTATGCGCGCAAGCGTGTGGACGAATGTCCGCAAGAAACGCTGATCCCGCAATTGCAGGCAACCCTGCCGCCGATTTCCTATGTCACCAACATCTTCCCCGGCGATCAGCCCGGCTGGCTTCTGACCAGCTATGAAGACACGATGACCATGCTGCGCGATCCCGACAATTTCACCAAGAACGGGATGGGCAAGTGGGCGCAGAACATCGGCGAGGACTGGATCGTGATCCCGACCGAGGCCGATCCGCCGATCCATACGGCCTATCGCGCCGCGCTCAACCCCAAGTTCGCGCCGCAGAAGATGGCAGCGCTGCGTGACGGGGTGCGTGAACGCGCGCGGGTGCTGATCGACAAGTTCAAGGACAAGGGTTCCTGCGATTTCGTCGACGAGTTCTCGGAAAAGTATCCGATCAACATCGTGCTCGATCTGCTCGATCTGCCGCAGGACCGCATGGCCGAATTTCTCGAATGGGAAAAGGACATGCTCCACACCAATGACTGGCAGGTGCGCGGTGATGCCGTCAGAAAGGTGAAGGCCTATCTGATGGGGGTGATCGAGGAACGCCAGAAGAACCCCGGCGACGACTATATCAGCCAGATCTTCGACAATGAAGTCGATGGCCGCAAGTGGAACGTCACCGAGGTGTTCGGCCACTGCTTCAACCTGTATATCGGCGGGCTGGACACAGTGACGTCGCTGCTCGGCAACATTTTCTGCTTCCTTGGCCGTTACCCCGAGCGCCAGCGCGAGCTGCGCGAAAAGCCGGGCCTGATCGTGACAGCGGTCGAAGAATTCCTGCGCGCCTATGCGCCGGTGACCGCGTTCCGCATCGCCGCCAAGGAAATCGAAATTCGCGGCCAGAAGATCATGCCGGGCGAATATGTCTCGGTGGCAACGCCGGTCACGGGCTACGATCCGACATACTACGACCAGCCGGAACTGGTGAAGTTTGATCGCAAGGCCCCGCATATCTCGCTGGGCGGCGGCATCCACAAGTGCCTCGGCATGCACCTGGCACGCATGGAGCTGCAGATCGCGCTTGAGGAATTCCTGACCACGCTGCCCGAATGGCGTATCAAGGACGGCTTCAAGGTGCAGTACTTCGTGGGCAACATCATGCATGTGCCCGAACTCGAACTGCAGTGGGACTGAAACGGATAGGGGGCGCTCGGGTCAGGGCCTGGCGCCCCCGATTGCCATTATCCCGGCAGCCCGATACGGCACGTCTGGCCGGTCGGGCGAGGTAACGGGGTAGAAGGCGCAATGCGTAAGGACGCCGCACGCAATCGGGATCGCTTGATTGCCGTGGCCCGCGAATGCTTCCGCGCAGGCGCCGCCGACATTTCGCTCGAAGACATTGCGGCCAAGGCCGAGGTCGGGCGGAGCACGCTGTTCCGCAACTTCGCCGACCGGCTCGACCTGATCCGCGCCGTCCAGGCGGTGGAGCAGGAGGCGATTGCCGAAGAATGCGCACGGCTGGGCGAGCGGACCGATGCCTTGTTCAGCTTGATGCGCACGGTCGCCAAGCTCACCTTCATCTACCGCGCGATGGACGATGCCTTGCTGGCAAGCCCGGCAGGCAAGGCGATGATGCTGCAGGCATCGCGCGAAACGGCGCTACTGTTCACCGGTCCCATCGCCCGCGCAAAAACCGCCGGGCTGCTGCGCGCCGATGTGACGACCGAGGACATCCTCATCGCCTGCAACATGATCGGCAGCGCACAAGGCAGTGATTTCGAGACTAGCGATGTCGTGTTCGAGCGCGGCTTTGTGCTGATCATGCTCGGCATTGGCGGTCCCTGCCATGCGGTGGGTGAGCGCAGCGCGCTCGTGCCCCAAACCGATTGAGGCCGAAAGCTATAAATGGGACTTGCAGTTCCACTTATAGCTTGGCAATGCATCTTTATGGTTTAGGCGAATCGTCCCGGTGAGGGCGAGCCCCAGGCAGGCGCGGTCAGGCAATGCGCCCCGAGAGGATGGTTCCAGATGACGAACGCTGCAGCGGACACTTATGACTATATCATCGTTGGCGCGGGCTCTTCGGGTTGCGTGCTGGCCAACCGGCTGTCCGCCAATCCTGAAACGCGGGTGCTGCTGGTCGAAAGCGGCCCGGACGATACCAGCCCGCTGATCGCGATGCCGCGCGGCATCGGCAAGTTGCTCGATCCGCGCAATCCGCACGTCTGGTCGTATGACGTATCGCCGGGCGGCAACAAGCCGACAGAAATGTGGCTGAAGGGCCGCGCCGTCGGCGGCTCCAGCGCGGTCAACGGCATGGTCTATATTCGCGGCGCGCCGATGGATTACGATGGCTGGGCGGAAGCGGGTTGCACCGGCTGGGGCTGGGACGAGATCGGGCGCTGCTTCGTCGAACTCGAAGACCACGAACTGGGCGAAGCCGAATGGCGCGGGGTCGGCGGGCCGATCCACGTCAGCGTCCATCCTTCGCGCAACGGGTTGTGCGAAGCGGTTCTCGCCGCCGCGCAAGAGATGGGCGTCGAGCGTGTGGCCGATGTCAACGACGTCGATGTCGTGCGCGAAGGCGGGCTGGGCTACCAGACACGCAACATCGACAAGGGCAAGCGGGTCAGTTCGGCCAAGGGTTTCCTGAAAGAAGCGCGGGAACGGCCCAACCTTGATGTGATGGTCGAAACCGACGTGCTCAAGGTAGAGATTGAAGATCTTCGCGTGACCGGTGTGACATTGCGCAACAAGCGCGGCACGCGCTTTGTGGCCGCACGCGAGGTGATCCTTTCGGCGGGCGCGGTGCATTCACCCAAGCTGCTGCAACTGTCGGGCATCGGGCCGGAGGCGGTGCTGCGCGCCGCCGGGGTGCCGGTGATCGTCGATTCCCCCGATGTGGGCCGCAACTTGCGCGAACACCGCTACGTCCAGACGGTGTACCGCGTGAAGGGTGACAGCATGAACCTGAATTATCAGGGGCTGGGCCTGCTCAAATCGGTGCTGCAATATGGCCTGTTCGCCAAGGGCGCGCTGACGCATGGCGCCCACGAAGTCGGCGGTTTCGTCAAGACCCGCCCGGACCTTGACCATGCCGACGCGCAGATCGGCGTCAGCCTCTATTCGCTGACCCAGACCGACAAGGGCGTGGTGCCCGACAAGCATCACGGGCTCACGATCCTGGGCTATTTCACCCGGCCCGAAAGCCAAGGCGAAGTGCGCATCCAGTCGGCCGATCCCGACGCGCAGCCACTGATCGACGCCAATCACTTTTCCGCCGAGATCGACAGGACCACTGCCGTATCGCTGTTCAACTGGCTGCGCGCGCTGGGCCGGCAGCCTGCGCTGAAGGACTGGATCGTCGAGGAACAGTTCCCCGGCGATATGGTCAAGACCGATGACGACATCCTGCAGAACGCGGTCGCGCTTGGCGGCACGGCGTTCCACATCGCAGGCACCTGCCGGATGGGCGCGGATGATCAGTCGGTGTGTGATCCGCAGCTGCGCGTGCGCGGCGTGTCGGGCCTTCGCGTCTGCGACACCTCGATCTTCCCGACGCTTGTATCGGGCAATACCAACGCCCCCGCCATGGCCGTAGGCCTGCGCGCGGCCGAAATCATCCTCCAGACCGCTTGAGGCCCCCCATGACCATTCCCTTTACCGATATCGACCACCTCTACATCGATGGCGAATGGCACGCAGGTGCGGGCACCGAAGCCGTGCTCAATCCCGCCACCGAAGACGTGATCGGCGAAGCGCCTGTGGGCGATGCGGCGGCGGCGGAAGCGGCGATTGCCTCGTCCCACGATGCGTTCGAAAACGGGCCATGGCCACGCATGGCGCAGGCCGAACGCACCCAGATGATGCAGAAGTTCCATGATGCCTTGCTCGCCAAGCGCGGGCAATTGGTGGACCTGATCATCAAGGAAGTGGGCTGCGCGCAGGCCGTGACCAACAATGTGCAGGTCGATGCGCCGCTCGAGCACCTGCAATCGGCGATCGACTATTCACTGCGCGAAGAGCCGCGCCAGATCCCCGTGGCGTCCAACGCCAACATGATCAACCCCACCGGCCCGCGCATTCTGGGCGGCGGCACCGTGGTGCGCGAACCTGTCGGCGTGGTCAGCGGGATCACGGGCTACAATTTTCCGTTCCTGCTCAACCTTGCCAAGGTGACGCCGGCCCTGCTCGCGGGCAACAGCCTGATCCTCAAGCCATCGCCGTTCACGCCCTATTCGGCGCTGATGCTCGGCCAGATCGCGGACGAGATCGGCCTGCCGCGCGGCGTGCTCAATGTGATTACCGGCGGGCCGGACGTTGGCTCGAAGCTGACCACCGATCCGCGCGTGGACATGGTGACGTTTACCGGCTCCGAAGCGGTCGGCGCCGCGATCATGGGGCAGGCCGCGCCGACGCTGAAGCGCGTCCATCTGGAACTGGGCGGCAAGTCGGCGATGATCGTACGCGAAGACGCCGATGTCGAGGCGGCGGCCACGATGGCGATCATGGTGCTGTCGGTGAATGCCGGGCAGGGCTGCGCCATCACCACCCGCTTCCTCGTTCACAATTCGGTTCGGGCGCGCTTTGTCGCAACGGCCAAGGCGGTTGCGGCGCACTGGAAGGTGGGCGACCCGTCCGATCCATCGGTGCTGATGGGTCCGCTGATCCGCGAATCCCAGCGCGCGAAGGTTGAAAGGCTGATCCAGTCGGGCCGCGACGAAGGTTCGACACTTGTCGCGGGCGGCACCCGTCCGGCAGGCCTGTCCAAAGGCTTCTTCGTGGACATCACGCTGTTCGACAACGTCGACAACAAGTCGACGCTGGCGCAGGAAGAAGTGTTCGGCCCGGTCGGCTGCGTGATCGGATACGATACCGATGATGAGGCGGTCCGCATCGCCAATGAATCGCGCTATGGCCTCAACGGCGCGATCATGACCGCCGATTCCGCCAAGGCCTATGAAATGTCGCTGCAACTTCGCACTGGCAATGTCGCAATCAACGGTGGCATCGGCAAGATGGCTTATGCCCCGTTCGGCGGCTACAAGCGGTCGGGCATCGGGCGCGAATATGGCCCGGACTGGATGCGTGAATTCCAACAGGAAAAGACGATCACCTACCCGGTCGGACGCTGAATTGGTTGGGGGCTGGTGGGGGCCTTCCCGCAAGCCCCCATATTCCCCGCTCACCCTGAGCCTGTCGAAGGGTGTTGGTCAGGCGCTGTGCGCGCATCCTTCGACAGGCTCAGGATGAACGGGTGTGGGGGTTGGCTGAGGCTGACTAACCTTCCACCAAGCGCTCGCGAATGGCGGCGATCTGGGCTTCATCGAGGCCCAGCGCTGCCTGCGCGTATCCGGCAATCGAGCCATGCCGCTCGGCCACGCTGTCGAGCGCGGCTTTCAGATAAGCGGGATCGGCGCGCATCAGCGCATCGCGCACATCGGGTGCCATCTTCTCGAACGGATGTTCGCCATCGGTCAGGCCCATGCGGGCGGCGCGGTGCACGCGCGTGAACGCATAGAGATCGACCGCCGTGTCGGTCAGCGCAAAGTCGGCAAGGATGGTGTCTTCGTCCACGCCTGCAAGGCCCAGAATGATCGCGGCGCAAAACCCGGTGCGGTCCTTGCCCGCCGCGCAGTGGAATACGAGCGGTGTCTGGTCATCCAGCAAGGCACCGAACAACCCGCGCAACGGTCGCACCAGCCAGTCCTGCATGGTGGGATAGGACCCGATCAGCCAAGCGCGCAGTTCCGGGCCGGTCGCCACCTGTTCCCACGCCGCCCCGCGTTGTGACGAGGCGATGGATTCATCAAGCTGCCACGACAGCTTCTGCACTGGCCCAGCCCAGTGGGTGGGTTCGGATGCAATCTCGTCATCGCGGCGCAAGTCGACAATCGTGCGGATACCGAGCGGGGCGATGGCCGCATGGTCGCCATCGGTCAGATAAGTCAGCACGCCCGATCGGTAGACCAGCCCGCGCCGAACTGTGCCGCCACCAGCAACAGGATAGCCGCCAAGGTCACGGAAATTGCAGCCGCCGACCAGATCGAGGGTTTGGGATTGATCCGACATCGGTCAATACGTCAGCACGATTTTGCCGCGCACGTTGCCGCCTTCGACGTCGGCCATTGCGGAAACCGCTTGTTCCACCGGATAGGTCCGCTGGATTGTGGGCTTCAGCTTGCCCGCATCGGCAAGGGCTGCGGCATGGGCCAATGCAGCGCCGTTGGGCGTGCCGAAAGTCATAGTGGCGCGGACGCCGTGGCGGGCGGCCTCGTCCTGATCGGGCGGGGCGACCAGCGAAATCAGGATGCCGCCGGACTTGAGCAGGCCCCACGAACGCGCCTGTGCAGCCGGTCCGAACGCATCGAGCACCACGTCGAAATCGCCGATGGCCTGTTCATAAGCCGTGGTGCGGTCGATCACGTGGTCAGCGCCCAATCCGCGCACGAAGTCCATAGTGGCAGGCGAGGTCAGCGCGGTGACTTCAGCCCCCATCGCCTTGGCCAGTTGCACGACAATGCTGCCGACCCCGCCCGCTGCGGCATGGACCAGCAGCCGCGTTCCCGGCCCGATCGGTTCGGCATCGAACGCGGCCTGCGCGGTAACGATGGCAACAGGCAGTGCGGCGGATTCGATCAGCGACAGGCTGGCGGGCGCCTTGGCCACGGCATTTGCGTCCACCGCCAGTTCATCAGCAAAAACGCCAATCGGGCCGACCGAGCCATAGACCACATCGCCCAGCGAAAAACCGGTGACGCCGGTGGCCAGTTCAGTAACGGTCCCGGCAAATTCGTTGCCGAGTGTAAACGGGAACGGCGCCTGAAGAAATTCCATGTGCCCCTCACGGATCTTCCAGTCGACCGGATTGACGCCCGTCGCAGCCACCGAAACGCGCAACTGCCCTGCGGCAAGCTCCGGCCTTGGCACATCGTTGATCACAACAACTTCGGGGCCGCCATAGGCGGTGATCTGGACGGCTCTCATCATGTTCTCCGTGGCAGCGGGGCGCCGTTAAAGGACGTTTGCCGCGATCTTTTCGAGGGCGATGCGCGCGTCTTCAACGCTGGCGATGTGGGGCAGGCTGAAGGCGAGGCGGTCTGCGCCTGCGTCTTCATAGACATTGCGCAAGTCGAGCGCGTCGTCACCGGGCGCGAGGATCACGCCGATCTCGAAGTGCGCGATGTCGCGCCCGGCGGCCTGTGCGTGCGCCATGATCTTGGCGCGGCCCTGACGGACATGGTCCGGCCCGGTTAAGTCGGTTTCGGTCAGCGACAGCAGCTTTGTGCCGGCATAAGCGGGGACCCAGCCCTGACAGTGCTTGCCCACCCGTTCGAGCACGGCATCGCTGTAACCGCCCAGCAGGATCGGGGTGTGCGGCTTGCGCGCCGGGCGTGGATACATCTGCACTTCGGGGAACTGGAAAAACTCGCCGTCAAAGGCAAAGGCGTCCTGCGTCCACAGGCCCTTCATCACCGCGATGCTTTCCATGGTATAGGCCCAGCGCCGCTCGAAACTGCCGCCGCTCGCCTCGATCTCGATCCGGCTTGCGCCGCCGGTGCCGAGGCCCAGCATGAAGCGGCCGTTGCTGTAGGCGTCGATGCACGCCACCTGTTTGGCGACATCGACCGGGTGCTTCATCGGCATGATCAGCACGCCGGTCGATACTTCGAGCCGGGTGGTCATCGCGGTGGCGCGCGCGGCGCCGATCAGCGGGTCTTGGTAGAACGGCACGCCGTGGGTGTGCGGGCCTTTGATCTCTTCGCGCAGGGGCCGGACCGTGTGATGGCCCGAGGTCAGCCAGTCAAAGCCGATCGCTTCGGCCATGCGCCCGATTTCGCCCATGTCGACGTCGTTGATCGGCGCGCCCGGATCGGCGAACGGCCTGCTGATGCCAATTTTCATCGATGCTCTCTCCAAAGGCGTTTGATTGCGCGGCTGATGACCGGGGTCATCCGTAGAAAAACTTGAGCAACTCGCTCTTGGTGACGACCCGTTCGCGGCGGGCGGCGTTGGACGTCACCGGATCGTCGGGCGAGACTTCGTCGGGATTGTAGATCGGTCCCGACCCCAGCGCCGCGATCGTGCCGCGCGCCAGCGATGCCGTGTCCGATGCACCGGTGGCTTCGACCGGGATCCCCCGCTTTGCCAGGGTTTGGCGCAGCATCGGGGTATCGGCGATCTTGAAGAGCAAGGTGACTACGTCCACCCCGCGCGGGGTGAGTTCGGCCCACAGCGCTTCGCACAAGTTCAGCGCAAAGCCCTTGGTTGCGGTATAGATGCCCGAAAGCGCCGCGCCTCCAAAAGCCGCCTCGGAGCCAACCACGATCAGCCCGCCGCCGCCGCTTTTTACCAGACGCTGCCCGAAATGGTGAAGCGCCTGCGTGAGGAACAGCACGTTGCGCTGGATCGTGGCGGCCCATGTTTCATAAGGCAGATCGACGAATTGCGTGCCCGAGGCTTCGGCTCCTGCATTGAACACGGCGAGCGTCAGCGGCAGGTCGGCAGTGGCGGCTTCGATCCGTGCGACGGCATCGGCCGCGCCGAGATCGAGCGACAGCGTGCGCGCTTCGACGCCCAGCGCGCGCACGGCGGCTGCGGCTGCGGCCAGCTTGTCTTCCTGCCGCGCGATCAGCAGGCAGTTCATGCCGTGGCCCGCCAGTTCGGTCGCAAAGGCGAGGCCGAGGCCGTCCGATCCGCCGGTAACGAACGCCCAGTGTCCCGGCGCGATGGCCGCTGCCAACGTCATTGCGCCAGCGCCTCCGGGTTACCCGCCGGGTTCTTCTCGCCGGTCACGCCCATCTTGCGGTTGAGATCGTCCATGTCGAGATACTCGCGCCATTTGACGATCAGCCCGGCGTCGTTGAATTCGTATATCGCGACCATCTGGTGCGGGCAGGGGCGGCCCATGATGATCGCGGTGTCCGAGCGTTCCTGCATCACCATGCGGTCGTTCGACACGATGTTGACTTCGTTGCACTTGTTGTTGGTGGCAAAGGTCATCTGGTTGAGGATTTCGGCGCGCAGCGCGTCCTTGCCCTTGATTACCGGGCCGCCCGGAACCCACAGCTGCCATTCGGCATCGTCGGCAAAGAACGACAGGATTTTCTCGACATCGGGCCGCACTTCGTCGCTGCCGTCGCCCCAGGCGTCATGCATCGTGCGGACCTTGTTTTCCAGTTCGATACCCATGATGTTTTCCTTGAGATTCAGTTGCCTGCAGACAGCGCGCGGGTGACGCTGATGAACGGCACGGTGCAGCTCTGCCCGCCGTCGACCGGATAGAGCATCCCGTTGACGTAGCGCGATTCATCCGACGCCAGGAACAGCGCCATCGCCGCGATGTCTTCAGGCTCGCCGATGAAGGGCGTGTTCAGGACGTCGAGGAACAAGCGGTCCATTTCGGGCGTGGTCCACTGGATCTTGGCCGGGGTCTGCGTCGGGCCGGGCAGGATCGCGTTGCTGCGGATGCCGCGCTTCCCATAAGTCGCGGCAATCGCCTGGACGAACCAGTTAAGCGCGGCCTTGGACGAACCATAGCTGTAGGCGGTAATGTCGCCGCCCATCGAGCTGCCGGACGAGGTGGCGATGATCGAGCCGCGTCCGCGTTCGAGCATGTGCGGGATCGCCAGCTTGCTCGCGATCACTGCGCCGAGCACGTTGACGCGCAAGTTGGCGAAGAAGATTTCGGGATCGAACGCGAGGAAATCCATGTCGCGCATGGCGTGTTCGGTGTTGGTGTAGAGCGCGTTGTTGAACAGGACGTCGATCTGGCCGAAATCGGCGATGGTGGTGTCGATCATCCGGGCAAGATCGGCCTCATTGCTGACATCCACGGTGATCGCGCGGGCCTTGCCGCCTGCATCGATGACCGCTTGCGCCACGGCTTCTGCGGGTTCGGCGCGAATGTCGGCGACAATCACGGTTGCACCTTCAGCGGCGAACATCTGCGCGCTGGCGCGGCCGATTCCGCTGCCACTCCCGGTAATGATGCAGACCTTGTCTGCCAGCCTCGCCATGGTTCCGTGCTCCTTGTCGCCTTGATGGCGCTTGGCCTGCACAGAGGCGCGATTTCGAGCTTCAGGTTACCTGCCGAAAGGTTGGCGGCGTCCGGAGTTTGTCGCGGCACAAGTGCGAACCACAGAGCACGAAATTTCCGGCGCCAGTCCATGTGCCAGTTTCGCCACCCTTCCCTGCGGCAGGTTTTTTGGCGGCACCCCCGTCACACCGAGCGACGAAATCGGAACCGTAAAGGACGAAAACGTCCGATTCACCAGGGAGGAAAACCGATGATTTCGAACGTCCGCACGAAGAGCCTCGTCGCCTTGTTGCTGGTCAGCACGGCCACGCCTGCGCTTGCCCAGCAGTCTGCACCTCAGTCCACCGCTGAAACCGATCAGGCTTCGGGCCAGACCGATGGCGATATCATCGTCACCGCGCGCCGCACCGCGGAGAACATCCAGTCCACCCCGGTCTCGGTGACTGCATTCGGCACGGAATCGCTGCGTCAGGCACAGGTCCGCGATACGCAGGATCTGCTGTTCAAGACGCCGGGCGTGTTCCTGGCGGGCAGCGGCGGGCGTGAAAACTCCAACTTCTCGATCCGTGGCCAGTCCAAGGCGCTTGCCGGAAACAGCGCGCCGGGCGTGATCAGCTATTTCGCCGATGTGCCCGCGCCCACGCTCGGGTCGAGCATTCCGACTTACGATCTCGCCTCGGTGCAGGTGCTCAAAGGCCCGCAGGGCACGCTGTTCGGCCGCAACACCACCGGCGGCGCGATCCTGTATTACCCGACCGCACCCAACTATGAGCTCGGCGGCTATGTCCAGGCCTCCTACGGCAGCTACGATTCAAAGATTGCAGAAGCGGCGCTCAATCTGCCGCTGGTTGACGGCAAGGTCGCGCTGCGCATCTCGGGCCAGTACCAGAAGCGCGATGGCTGGACGAAGAACATCGGCGTGGGCAACGATGCAGACGATCTCAATTCGCGCGCAATCCGTGGCTCGCTGCTGCTCGAGCCGGTCGAGGGGCTGAAGAACACGACCATCGTCGACTATTACCGCAACCGCTCCACCGGCGGCGCTTCGGTGCTGGTCGATGTCTTCGCAGGTCCCAACGCCCTGACTGCAACCGGTACGCTGAGCGGTGCGCAGGCCCAGCTTGCGGCGCAGCGCGCCCGCGGCGTCCGCGTGATCAATTCGGACATCGATGCATTCGAACGCGCCGAGCGCTTTGGCGTGACCAACCGTACCGAAGCCACGCTTTCCGATGCGATCCAACTGGTCAACATCTTCGGCTATCGCCACACCAAGGTCGACTACTTCTCCAGCGTCGACGGGCTGCCCACGCTTATTTCGGACGGCACCGGTGCAATCCCCAAGTTCCTGCCGGTCATGGTCGTCGGCGGACGCCAGACCTCTGACGTCGAGCAGTTCACCGAGGAACTGCAGCTGCGCGGCAAGGCGGCGGACGATAAGCTGGAATGGCTGGTCGGCGGTTTCTACCTCAAGAGCAAGCCCAAGGGGCCGACCGGAACCTATATTCCGATCTTCATCCTGCCCGGCTTCACCAACGCGCCATTCAACTATGGCTTCTTCACCGAGACCAGCAAGGCGCTGTTCGGGAACGTGACCTACAAGCTTGACGGCATTGCCGACGGCTTGCGTTTCAGCGCCGGCTTCCGCCACACGTGGGACGAGATCACCGCCTGCGTCGGCGGCGGCACTTCGCCCAATCCGGTGCTGTCGCCCGCCGATTGCAACAATGCCGTCCCGACCATCCGCAACAGCAGCATCAACAAGACCTCGTCCAAGGCACCGACCTGGACAATCGGACTGGATTATCAGGCCTCGGACTCGGTGTTCCTCTACGCCGTCACCCGCCACGGCTACCGCGCAGGCGGGATCAACAGCCCGACGCTCGCCGGACGCCTTGCCAAGTTCCAGTCGTTCCGTCCGGAAAAGGTTGACGATATCGAAGTCGGCATCCGTTCGGACATGAATGCAGGCGATGTCTCCATCCGCTTCAACGCATCGCCGTTCGTCGGCTGGTACAGCAATGTGCAGGTGCCGGTTTCGGGCCTGAACACGCAAGCGACCTGCAGCACGACAGCGCCGGGCGGCACCGCCGCGCCGAAATCGCCCGATGGCGATTGCAACCCGAACAATGATCCGAGCGGCGGCACGCTGCTGGTCAATGCCGGTTCGACCCGCGTCGCAGGCATCGACCTGTCCACCCGCATCGCACCTACCTCGACTCTCGCATTCGAGGCAGGCGCGACATTCCTCGATCTCAAGACACGCTCGCTGACCGTGCCGGCCGAACTGCAATCCTACCTGCGCGTGCTGGCGGTGCCGTTCAACCTCGTTGCCAAGCAGACGATCACCGCAGGCGTGCGCTGGACGTTGCCGGTGCCCGAAAGCATCGGCAAGACCGTGTTCAGCGGCGACTTCTACCATACGAGCAGCGTCCAGTCGTCGGACGCGGTGCTGCCCGCCTACAGCATCGTCAACGCGCGGCTCGACATCAGCAGCATTGGCGGTTCAAACCTCGATGCCAGCGTGTTCGTGCGCAATGTGTTCGACAAGGAATACCTGGCATCGAGCAACGTCGGATCGAACCTGCTCGGCGTGCAGAGCGGCTTCTTCGGTGCCCCGCGCACTGTCGGCGTCGAACTGCGCTATCGCTTCGGCAGCTGAGCCGGATATCGCCTGAACTGAAAACCGGCGCGGTCGGTGGAGGGAGAGAACAATGGTCTCGCAAGCAGTACAGCCTCCCGCCGACCCCACCGATGCCAAAGTCTACGACTGGCTGATCGCCAATATCGGCCCGGTCACCGCGTTCGAGCGTCAGCCGCGTTGGCGGCCGGGCTGGAACGTGGTGGCGGGCGGCGCACCTCTCTATGTGCGCGGCCCGCGCGGCGACACGTATGCCTCGCCGGTCGACATGTTTCAGGAAGCCGAAATTCATCACGTTTTCGAGCGCCACGGGATCCCCGCGCCGCGCGTTCGCGGGATGATCCCCGATCCGCTGTGCATCGTCATGGAAATGCTGCCGGGACGGATCAACAGCGGATCGATTGAAAACCCCGAGGTTCAGGCCCAAGTGCGCGAGCGGTTCATCGGAATCGTGGCCGATGTACACCGTTTGCCGGTAGAGGCCTTTGCCGCCGCAAAATTGCCGGTGCCGCAAAGCCCCAGGGAAATCGCGCTCAATCTCTACACGCCCTCGCACGCAATTTTCCGCGAGCGCATCGCGGGCCGTCCGTGGCCGCTGATGGAATTTGCGTGGGGTTGGCTCAACCGCAACATTCCGCAGGACCGCACCCGCGCCACTTTCGTGAACTACGATGGTGGGCAGTTCCTGTTCAGCGATGACGGCACGGTCACCGGCCTTATCGATTTCGAGGTGTCCTCGCTCGGCGATCCGGCGGCGGAGCTTTCGGGCATGCGCCTGCGTGATACGTCCGAGCCGCTGGGCGACCTGACTGCATTGGTGGCGCGCTATGAAGCCCTTACCGGTGACCGTATTTCGCGCCAGTTGATTGAATTCCACACCGCCGGGTTCTGTGCGGTCAACGGGTTCCTGATGTGGCCACTGATGTTCGACAGCGCGCCCGAACAGGACTTCATCGCCTATCTCAACTATTGCGTCGGCACGAGCCGCTGGATGATCCGCGCCATCGCCGATCACATGGGCGTCACGCTGGTCGACCCACCGGAACCCCGCGTGCAGCCGCTCGGCTTCGAGCAAGCGTCGCGCCATCTGGTGCGGCATATCGAGGCTTTCGCTGACGGCACGCTTGCGGAAAACTACGCTCGCGATTCCGCCGCGCATCAGGCCTTCTACATGGGCCGGCTCAATACCTACGGCCTCTCAGTGCAAGCCGCCGATCTGGCAGACGTTGCCGCGCTGACTGGCGTGCGCCACGAAACCTGGGAGCAGGCGCAGGCCGCGCTGTCGGAATGGGTCGCACAGGCAGGGCCCGAGGCCGACGCCGCGCTGGTCCAGCACTTCCACCGCTGGTTGCAGCGTCAGGCATTCATGCTGCGCGGCTGCGGCCCGGCGGCGTTCATTTCGGCGGCCAATCTTCAGCCCATTCTTGACCGCTGACCTCAGCTCCGCCTGCGTACCGCTGCAAGGACGAATTCGGTGCTGCTGGCGCGCCACGCGGCGGCGTCCAGATCTGCGCCAGTGCGCGTGCGCGTGACCAGCGCGATCATCGGCGAATGCGCGAACCACGTGGTCACAAGGCTGTGAATCACCCAGAACAACTGATCCGCATCGCAATCGGCGCGGAAAATGCCCTCCGCGCAGCCGCGCTCGACAATGGGCCGCAACACCTCGTCGATCAGCGTCCTGAGCATCGCGGCCAGCGGGCTGGTCTTGCCGACGTGGGCAAAGGCGTGCTGGGCTTCGTCGATCGTCATCCGCACTATCTGCGGGCGCTCGACGAATTCGCGGAACATGTTGTGCATGAACTGCTTGAGCGCCTCTTCGGGGGCGAGCGCGGCATATTCGGTGCACGCGATGAAGGCGGCAGTCTTTTCGGCGGCTTCCTTCAGGATGATCGTGTAAAGGTCCGACTTGCTGCCGAAGTAGTAATACAGAAGCTGCTTGGACACTCTGGCGCGGCGACAGATCGAATCCACCGTCGTGCCATCGAAGCCGTGGGCGGAGAACTCTTCCTTTGCGGCGTCGACGATGTCGGCAATCGTGGTGGCATTGGACGCGCGCCGTCCCCGGATCGCGGGCGGCTCAGCAGTGTGGCATTCGCCGCTCTCTGGCATTTCTCACCCTCTCCCGGCCAGGAATCCGCACCCTGACCAAGCGTTGAATTATTGCCTTAGGCGATAACTCCGCCGCGACCTAAACACAACGCCTGCGCCGCAGCGCTTCGGCTTCTGCGCCGCGACGATCTTCCGACAGAACGATAAAAAACACTTGAGAGGATGCAGATGTTGTTTGGAAATCTGAACGAGCGCGTGGCGATCGTGACCGGATCGGGCGCCAATATCGGTGAGGCCTGTGCCAAGGCGCTGGCCGGGGCGGGGGCGCATGTGGTCGTCGCCGACATCAATCTGGGCGCGGCCGAAGCGGTCGCCGCCGCTATCGTCGCATCGGGAGGCAGCGCGATGGCGCATTACCTCGATCTTGCCGAAGAACAGAGCATCATCGATCTGGTCGCCGCGACCGTGGCGAAATACGGTCGCATCGATATCCTGCACAACAACGCCGCCGATACCCGCCCCGATTTCATGGCGCAGGACAAGTCGATCCCTGAAATGACCACAGAGGTGTGGGACCGCACCTTTGCGATCAACACGCGCGGGCCGATGCTGATGATCAAGCACACCGCGCCGCACATGATCGCGGGCGGCGGCGGTTCGATCATCAATACCGGCTCCGGCTCGGCCATTCTCGGCGATGTGTTCCACCCGGCCTATTCCACATCGAAGGGCGCGCTGCACACGCTGACGCGCAATGTCGCGGCGCAGCTCGGGCGTCACAACATCCGCTGCAACGCGGTGCTGCCGGGCCTCGTCCTGAGCAAGGGCGCGCGCGAGATCATGACTGCGGGCGAGATCGATTTCATCCAGCGCCACGTGCTGCTGCCGCGCCAGAGCAAGCCCGAGGACATCGCAGGCCCGGTGCTGTTCCTCGCGTCGGACGCGGGAAGTTTCGTCACCGCGCAAGTGTTCAGCGCCGACGGCGGTATCGTCCACCATTCGCCCTACTACGCCGACGTCATGGCGATGAACCAGAACGCATAAACCGAGGGGTTGGACCAATGGCTTCCTATGTGATGAGCATGATGAACAAGCACGATCTCGCCAAATACGGCGAGTATTCGGCGCAAGGCTTCGTTTCGCTGCAAGGCCTGCCGTTCGAAGTGATCGTGGGCGAAAATCTCGACGTGCTGGAGGGCGACGCGCCCGGCACCAGCGTCGTCGTGATGAAGTTTCCCACCAATGAAGCGGCAATGGCCTGGTACAATTCGGACGCCTATCAAAAGGCGATCCCGCTCCGCCACGCCGCTGCCGAAACGATCTTCGCGGTACACTTCACCGACAATCAATAACGCGTGGCCCTGCGCAAAGCGTGCACGCTGGAGGGGATTTTTGCATGACCAAGTATCCAACGATGTTCAGCCCGATCAGGATCGGGCGTCTCGAAGTGAAGAACCGGGTGTTCATGTCGCCGCACGGCATGGTCGGGCTCGGCATCGGCACTGACCGGCAGGTCGGCTATTTCGAAGCGCGCGCAAAGGGCGGTGCGGGCTTCATGGTGATCGCCAGTTGTCAGGTGGTGCCCGCGCCGCTGGTGCCGCCGGGCTGGTTCATCGAGGCCTATAACCCCGAGCACATCCCGGCGATCCGCCGGATCGTCGACGCCGCGCACAAGCATGGCGCGAAGATCGCGGTGCAGGGCGTGTGGATGATGGCCGACCCCGCCACCGCCCAGCCTTCGGGCATTGCGCCGCATACTGTGTTGTCCGATACCCAGCCCCGCACGATGACGACCGCCGAGGTGGAGGAACTGATCGAGGCTCACGCTATTGCCGCCTTCCACGCGCAGGAAGCAGGCGCCGATGGCTTCGAATTTCCGATCAGCGGCGGCGCGGGCCTTGGGTCCTTCACTTCTGAATTGTACAACCAGCGCACCGACAAATACGGCGGCAGCCTCGCAAACCGGATGCGCCCAATCGTCGAGATCGTCGAGGCAATCCGCCGCCGCGTGCGGCCAGATTTCGCCATCGGCATCGCGGTCAACGCCGATGAATCCACGTTGGGTTCGGCCGGGATCGATGACGGGATCGCCCAGTGCAGGATCCTTGAAGACACCGGCATGGTCGACTGGCTGCGCATCACCGCGCGCGGCCAGAAGCCGCAGATGACGCAGTATCATTACCCCTCCTCTTATATGGGCCGCGAAGGCACACACCTCGATGCGGCAGAGGCGGTCAAGAAGGCGGTCAAGCTGCCCGTGGTCAGCGGCGGGCGCGTCCTGACGCCAGCCTTCGCCGATCAGGCGATTGCCGACGGGCGCTGCGACATGGTGTTCGTGGCGCGGTCGGTGATTGCCGATCCCGAATGGCCCAACAAGTGCCGCGACGACAACACCGCCGAAATCCGCGCCTGCATCGGCGATCTCGAAGGCTGTTTCCTGCGCTCGTGCTTTGGTCAGGCGGTCGGCTGCACGGTCAATCCGGATATCGGGTTCGAGCATGAAGGGCCGGTAAAGCCCGCGGCCACCAGCAAGAACGTCGTCATCGTCGGCGCAGGGCCTGCCGGAATGCAGGCGGCGCTGACTGCGTCGCAGCGCGGCCACAAGGTCACCCTGCTCGAAAAGTCGGACCGGATAGGCGGCCATGTGACCATGCAGGCGATGCTGCCGGGCCTGGAAGACCGGGCCGAACTCATCCGCTGGCTCAAGCTGCAACTGGACAAGGCCGGAGTGACCATCCAGACCGGCACCGAGGCAACAGCGGCCTCGATCAAGGCGCTGGCGCCCGACGCGGTGATCGTGGCCACGGGCGCGCGCTATTCGCGGACAGGCGCGAGCAAGGCGCAACTGACCGGCGTTCCCGGCGCGCATTTGCAGCACGTGCTGACGCCGGAAGACGTGATGCTCGACCATGCACGCATCGGCAAGCGCATCGTCGTCTATGACAACACCTCCTACGAAGTCGGCCCCGGCATTGCCGAACATCTCGCCGATCTCGGCAAGGAGGTGTTCCTCGTCACCATCGATTCTGCGATGGCGATGTCGGTCACCGAACTCGGCCTGAACAAGGTGATCGCGCGCAGGCTCATGCCCAAGGTGACCTTCCTGCCCACTACCGAGATCACGCGCATCGACGAAGCCGACGTTCATCTGCGCGGCACGTTCTCGGGCGCAACGAGCGTTCTCGAAGCCATCGACAACACCATCCTGGTCACCTCGAAGCCGCCGCAGGAAAGCCTCTATCACGACCTGATTGCCGAGATGCCGGTCGTTCACCTGATCGGCGATGCGCGCGAGGCGCGCTGGAGCGTGTTCGCCACCGACGAGGCGATCAAGGACGGGAGACGGATCGGCTTGGCGGTCTGATCCGGTGCAGCATCGTGGTCATGGGGGTCACGATGCTGCACACCTTTCCCGGCTTCCCGGCAGCCTTTCGTAAGATAGGTGTGAAGCGGCGACCTCCCGCACAGTTGCACCCTGTACATTAATTGGTCTCATCCATTTTTGCAGGGCAGTATTCATGGAAGCCTACATCTACGATCATGTCCGTACCCCGCGCGGCAAGGGCCGCCCCGATGGTGCGCTGCATGAGGTAACTTCGGTCGAAATGGCCAGCCAGCTGCTTCAGGCGCTGCGCGACCGCAACGACCTGGATACCTCGCTGCTTGACGATGTGATCCTTGGCATGGCGCAGCCGGTCGGCGAACAGGGAGGCGTGCTGGCGCGCGCGGCGGTGCTGCAGGCAGGCTATGCCCAGACCGTTGCGGGCCAGCAGATCCATCGCTTCTGCGCATCGGGTCTTGATGCTGTCAGCCTGATCGCGGCGCAGGTCCATTCGGGCATGATCCAGGCCGGGATCGGCGGCGGCGTGGAATCGATGAGCCGCACCGTGATGGGCTATGACTCGGGTGCATGGACGTCCGATCCGGCAGTTGCCTTCCACAACTACTACGCACCGCAAGGCATCGGGGCAGACATCATCGCCACGCTCGACGGGTTCAGCCGCGAAGACGTCGATGGCTTTGCCGTCGAAAGCCAGCGCAAGGCTGCGCACGCGTGGGAGAATGGCTACTTCAAGAACTCCATCGTGCCCGTGAAAGACATTCTGGGCGAAGTCCTGCTCGACCATGACGAGCATATGCGCCCCGGCACCACCGTGGAAAGCCTCGCCAAGCTCAAGCCCGCGTTCGCAGGCTTCGGCAAGGGCGGGTTCGAAGCTGTGGCCAAGGCCAAGTATCCGCAGATCGAGGAACTGAACTACGTCCACCACGGCGGCAACAGCTCGGGCATCGTCGATGGCGCGGGCGTCGTGCTGGTCGGGTCGAAGGAATTCGGCGAACGTGCCGGCCTCAAGCCGCGCGGCCGCATTCGCGCCTATGCCAACATCGGGTCCGAACCCACGATCATGCTGACCGCACCGGGCGCGTGCTCGGACAAGGCGCTGAAGAATGCGGGCATGAGCCGCAGCGACATCGACCTGTGGGAACTGAACGAGGCCTTCGCCAGCGTCGTCATGCGCTTTCAGCGTGAAATGGGCATCCCCGACGACAAGATCAACGTGAACGGCGGCGCGATTGCCATGGGCCACCCACTGGGCGCCACCGGCGCGATGATCCTTGGCACCGTGCTCGATGAGCTTGAACGCCGCGATCTCCAGACCGGCCTGATCACGCTGTGCGCGGCCAACGGGCTGGGCACGGCCTCGATCATCGAACGCGTCTGACGCGCAAACACACGTCTTTTGAAGCGGAAAACCCATGCAGAACCTCAAACTCGAAACGACCGCTGACGGCTTCGCGATCCTGACGCTGGATGCCGCCGGGCAGACCATGAACGTCGTCAACGACGCCTTCCTTGCCGATATGGAAGAGGCGACCGCCAAGATCGCTGGCGATGACAGCATCAAGGGCGTGATCCTGACCTCGGGCAAACCTGCGTTCATGGCCGGGGCTGACCTGACCCAGCTGGTGAATGGCTTTGGCACCCTGACCAAGGCTCAGGCTTACGCATTCTCGCAGCGCGCCACGGCGATGCACCGCGCGATCGAACAGTCGGGCAAGCCGTGGGTCGCCGCGATCAACGGTCTGGCGCTGGGCGGCGGGTTCGAACTGGCGCTGGCGTG
Organism: Novosphingobium sp. MMS21-SN21R; assembly: GCF_031846015.1. Taxonomy (GTDB): domain Bacteria; phylum Pseudomonadota; class Alphaproteobacteria; order Sphingomonadales; family Sphingomonadaceae; genus Novosphingobium. The sequence goes on from NZ_JAVRDU010000003.1 coordinate 80,129, forward strand.
CCATCACCGCGTCCTGGTCGATAATCCCAAGGCGCTGGTCGGCCTGCCCGAAGTCAATGTCGGCCTGCTGCCGGGTTCGGGCGGAACCGTCCGCCTCGCGCTGCTGGTCGGCTACAAGAAGGCGCTCGACCTGTTGCTGTCGGGCCGCTCGGTTGGTCCTTCCGAAGCGCTCAAGCTCGGCATCGTCGATGAAGTCGTGTCCGCAGACACGCTGATCGACGCGGCGCGCGCCTGGCTTGCCACCGGGCCGGATCCGGTGCGTCCGTGGGACGTCAAGGGCTGGGTCCCGCCGCAGAAGAAGGGCCTGACCGTCCCGGAAGATTCAGCTGCCTACATGATGGCGGCAGGCGCGATTGCGCAGAAGGGCTATAACACGCCCGCTCCGCAGGCGATTCTCTCCGCCGTGTTCGAAGGCCAGCAATTGCCGTTCGACAAGGCGCTCGCGGTCGAAGGCAAGTATTTCGCCAAGCTGCTGACCGACCCTGTCGCGCGCAACATCATCCGCACCACCTTCATCTCCAAACTGGCCGCCGAAAAGGGCGCGCGCCGTCCGGCAGGCGTGCCCAAGTCGGAAGTGAAGAAGCTGGGCGTGCTCGGCGCGGGCATGATGGGCGCAGGCATCGCCTTCGTCTCGGCCAATGCCGGGATCGAAGTCGTGCTGCTCGACCGCGATGTTCCCTCTGCCGAAAAGGGCAAGGCCTATACAGCCAAGGCGCAGGCCAAGCTGATCGAGAAGGGCAAGCTGACACAGGACAAGGCCGACGCCGTGCTCGCACGGATCACGCCGACCGATGACTACGCGCTGCTCGAGGGCTGCGACATGATCGTCGAGGCGGTGTTCGAGGATACCGCGATCAAGGCCGACACCACCCGCAAGGCCGAAGCGGTAATCCCCACCACCGCCGTGTTTGCCACCAACACGTCGTCGCTGCCGATCTCTGACCTGGCAAAGGCATCGTCGCGCCCTGACCAGTTCATCGGCATCCATTTCTTCTCGCCGGTTGACCGCATGGGTCTGGTCGAAGTGATCGTGGGCAAGCAGACGTCGCCGGAAACGCTGGCCAAGTCGCTCGATTTCATCGCGCAACTGCGCAAGACGCCGATCGTGGTCAACGATTCCCGCGGATTCTACACCAGCCGCGTGTTCCGCATGTTCATCTTTGAGGGCGTGGCGATGCTTGAAGACGGCGTCGAGCCTGCGCGCATCGAGAACGCCGCCAAGGCCGCGGGCTTCCCGATCGGGCCGCTCGCGCTGCTCGATGAAGTGACGATGGAACTGCCGGTCAAGATCGTGGCCGAAGCCGCCCGCGATACCGCCGACACCGATAACAAGTACACCATCGAACGCGGCATGAAGGTGCTCGGCCGGATGATCGAGCTGGGCCGGGGCAGCCGCAAGGCAGGTGGCGGTTTCTACGAATATCCGCAGGCCGGCGGCAAGCATCTGTGGGCAGGGCTGGCGCAGGAATTCCCCGTGGCTGAAACCCAGCCCGATCAGGAAGAGCTGAAGAAGCGCTTCCTCTATTCGCAGGCCAACGAAACCGCGCAGACCTTCGAGGAAGGCGTGCTGGAAACGCCTGAGGACGCCGATCTTGGCGCGATCTATGGCTGGGGCTTCCCTGCCTGGACCGGCGGTACGCTCAGCTACATCGATACCGTGGGCATTGCCGCATTCGTGGCGGAATCGGACCGGCTCGCGCAATTGTATGGCCCGCGCTTTGCCCCTTCGGCATGGTTGCGCGCCAAGGCGGCAAAGGGTGAAGGGTTCTATCCCGCCCCAGGCCAGACCGTTGCCAAGGAGTTGACCTCAGCATGAAGCGTGTGATCTTCGAATCGGAACACGAGCAGTTCCGCGACAGTGTGATCAAGTTCATGTCGGCCGAAGTCGGCCCTCACGCCGAAGCGTGGCGCAAGGAAGGCATGGTCCCGCGCGAGCTCTATCGCAAGGCTGGTGAGCAGGGCCTGCTGTGCACCTGGGCCGACGAGAAATACGGCGGGGCGGGGATTGACGATTTTCGCTTCGAACAGATCATCATCGAAGAGAACATGCGCCACGGCGACATCGGTTTCTACATCAACCTGCACAACGATCTCGTCGCGCCCTACATCGCCAAGCTGGGCAATGACGAGCAGAAGGATCGCTGGATGCCGGGCATTGTCTCGGGCGAGAAGATCCTTGCCGTGGCGATGACCGAACCTTCGACCGGGTCCGACCTTGCGGGCATGAAGACCCGCGCCGAGGACAAGGGCGATCACTGGCTGCTGAACGGCGCCAAGACCTATATCTCGAACGGCATCCTGTCGGATCTGATCGTGGTGGCCGCGCGCACCGATCCGGAAAGCCGTCACGGCCTCAGCCTGCTGGTGGTCGAACGCGGCATGGAAGGCTTCGAACGCGGGCGCAAGCTCGCCAAGATGGGCTTGCACGCGCAGGACACCGCCGAACTGTTCTTCAACGATGTCAAAGTGCCCAAGGCGAACATGCTGGGCGATCCGGGGCAGGGCTTCCGCTATCTCGCTCGGTTCCTGGCGCAGGAGCGTCTGGTTGCGGCCATCGGCTTCATGGCGACGGCGCAGACCGCCTTCGACATCACGCTCGACTACGTGAAAGAGCGCAAGGCATTCGGCAAGCCCATCGGCGCGTTCCAGAACACGCGCTTCAAGATGGCCTCGATGCGCACCGAACTCGATGCCGCGCAGACCTATATCGACCAGCTGGTGCTGCTCCTCAACGCGGGCGAACTGACGGCGGAAGATGCCTCCGGTGCAAAGCTGCTCTCGTCCGAACTCGAGGGCCGGGTGATGGACGAATGCGTCCAGCTCCACGGCGGCGCGGGCTACATGGAAGAATACCGCATCAGCCGGATGTACACTGACGCGCGCATCAGCCGGATCTTCGCCGGAACCTCGGAAATCATGCGCGAGATCATCGGCCGCGGGCTGGGCCTCGACGAACGCAAGATGTCCTGACCGCGATGGGCACGCGTCATCTGGTCGATCCGGGGCTGTTGCCACTGATCGATGCCATGCCGCCGATGGTGCTGTCGGACGCCAGCCTGCCGATGATCCGCGCGGCCCTGCCCGCGATGATCAAGGCGGTGCCGCTGCCCGATCTGCCGGTCACCATTGGCGATGTGCTGGTGCCCTCGGGCGAGGAGGACCGCACGGTGCGCTGCATGATGCTGCGCCCCGATGCGATGGCGGACAATGCGCCTGCCATCCTGCACATGCACGGCGGCGGGCACGTGCTCGGCATGCCCGAGATGAACGCCGGAACGCTGATCCAGTGGGCCGATGCGCTTGGCTGCCTCATCCTGTCGGTCGACTATCGCCTCTCGCCCGAAACACGCTTTCCGGGCGCGCTCGAAGATTGCTACGCTGCGCTTCGCTGGTTGCACAGCGAGGCCGACCACCTCGGCATCGACCGGACACGCATTGCGGTCAGCGGTGAGAGCGCGGGCGGTGCGCTGGCCGCAGGGCTGGCACTGCTGGCGCGCGACCGGGGCGAGTTCGCGATAGCGTTCCAGCACCTCGAACAGCCTCGGCTCGATGACCGCACGGCCACATCGGCAACGCCCAATCCCCATACCGGCGAATTCGTTTGGACGCGCGCCAGCAGCCACTTCTGCTGGATCGCGCAACTCGGCAAGGAGCCGGGCGGCGATGACACCTCGCCTTACGCGGCCCCTGCGCGGGCAACGGACCTTTCAGGCTTGCCGCGCACGTTCATCGCTGTCGGCGCACTCGACCTGTTCGTAGACGAATGCCTCGAATACGCGCACCGGCTGATCCGCGCAGGCGTGCCGACCGAACTGCACGTCTATCCCGGCTGCATGCACGGCTTCGGCATGGCCCGCGACAGCGCCCCTGCTCGCCGCGCGCAGGCCGATAATCTTGCAGCTTTGCGCGCCGCTTTTTCGGTGTAGAGTTTCCAAAAGCGGAGAGGAATTCCATGACGACCCGGCATCTTGTCGATCCCGAAGTGCTGCCCGCGCTGGAAGCCTTCCCCTCGCTGCAGGCCACGCGCGAGACTCTGCCGTCGATGCGCGCGGCGATGGACCCGGTGCTGAAAGGCGCGCCGGTTCCGGACCTGCCCGTCGATGCCAGTGAAATTCATATTCCTTCGCCCGAAGGCCATCAGATCCGTGCGATCCTGTTGCGGCCCGAAGGCCTGACCGGCGCGGTTCCGGCACTCCTGCACATCCACGGCGGCGCCTATATCATCGGCGTGCCCGAAATGAGCGTGCCCGAACTGACTGCGACCGCGCACCAGCTCGGCATCGTGGTCCTCTCGGTCGACTACCGTCTTGCGCCCGAACATCCGTTCCCCGCCGGGATCGAGGACTGCTACACGGCGCTTGCCTATCTGCACGACAATGCGGGTGCGCTCGGCATTGATGCATCGCGGATCGCGGTAATGGGTGAAAGCGCGGGCGGCGGGCTGGCGGCATCGCTGGCGCTGCTGGCGCGTGATCGCGGCACCTATCCATTGGCGTTCCAGTTGCTCGATGCCCCGATGATCGACGACCGGACCTGCGTGCGTCCGCGCAATCCGGTGACAGGCGAGTTCATCTTCGGACCTTCGGACAACCATTTTGGCTGGAGCTGCCTGTTGAACGCCGAACCCGGCAGCCCCGACGTCTCGCCCTACGCCGCGGCCGCGCGCGCGACCAAGCTCGAAGGCTTGCCGCCAACGCTGATTGCCACCGGCGCGCTCGATCTGTTTCTCGATGAAAACGTGGACTACGCGATGCGCCTGATCGCTGCCGGGGTGGCGACCGAACTGCAGATCTATCCCGGCTGCCCGCACGGTTATGTCATCGCAGCCGATGCTACCGTTTCCAAGCGTGCGCTGGCCGACAAGCGCGCCGCGCTGACCCGCGCATTGGCACTCTGATGCCGGTCCTCGATGTCGAGCGCCTGCAGCGCTACAAGATCCCCGAAGCGCACGATCTCTATGATGCGCGCGACACCATCCTTTATGCGCTGGGCACAGGCGCGGGGCTGAGTGTGCTAGTCGATGAACTGGGCTTCGTGTTCGAACGCAATCTCAAGGCCCTGCCTTCGATGGCCTTCGTGCTCGGCACGCCGGGCTTCTGGCTGATGGACCCGTCGGCAGGTCTCGACTGGCCGCGCATCCTCCACGGCGAGCAGTCGCTGTCCCTCCACCGCCCGTTGCAGGCGCAGGGCGAGATCATCGGGACCAGCCGCATCGCCGAGATTGCCGACAAGGGCCCGGGCAAGCCCGCGCTCTTCCGTGTCCACCGCACCCTTACCGACACGTCAGGTGCACTGGTTGCCGAACTGTCAGAAGTCTGGGTGCTGCGCGAAGCCGGCGGATTTGGCGGCGAACGAACTCTGCCTGGCCCGCCGCCGGTCGTGGTGCCCGAGACGCCAGCACCCCATTGCCTCGATCTGCCGACAAGCCCGCAGCAGGCCCTGCTCTACCGCCTGTCGGGCGACCGCAATCCGCTGCATGTCGAAGCGGAAACCGCGCGCATCGGTGGGTTCGACCGCCCGATCCTGCACGGCCTCTCGACGCTCGGCCTTGCCGCGCGGGCGCTCATTCACCAGCATTGCGCTGGCGATCCGATGCGTCTGTCCTCGCTTTCCGCGCGCTTCACCGCGCCGGTCTATCCGGGCGAAACGATCTCCACGCAAAGCTGGCAGGTGGGCGAAGGCATCGTGTACCGTGCCATTGCGACAGAGCGCGACGTGGTCGTCCTCGACGGCGGAACCGCGACGGTCGACCGCTTTGCAGGCGCGTAAGGCGGTTCCTTCCCCGCGATAGGTTCGCCCGCGCGTCCTAACCCATTCAATGCGTTGCCGACTTGCCCAACACGGGAAGGTCACACAATTGAACCGGGAGCAGGGATCGCATGGCCGCACAGCAAACCGCGACGAGCGAAACGCGCTTCGGCATCTGCAAGGTATGCTGGGCAGGCTGCCCGGTCGAAGTGACGGTCGAAGACGGCCGCGCGACCAAGGTCGTCGGCGACCGGCAGTCCCCGATCTACGGCGGCTATACCTGCCCCAAGGGCCGCGCCATGCCCGATGCGCACTATTCGCCCACGCGCGTGCTCCATCCCCGCAAGCGCATGCCCGATGGCAGCTACACCGAAATCCCGATGGTGCAGGCGGTGGAGGAAATCGCGCAGCGCATCGAGGGCATCGTAGCCGACCATGGCCCGGAAGCCATCGCGGTCTATCCCGGCAACGGCAATCTGACCAACCCGATCAATCCGGTAATCGGCGCGATGTTCATCATGGCGATGGGCACGTTCCCGGACCGCTTCTTTTCGGTTCAGACTATCGATCAAGCGGGCAAGGTGATTGCGCAGGCCCTGCACGGGCGGTGGATCCCCGGGCCGCAGCCGTTCTCCAGCGCGAAAACGTGGATCATGGTCGGCACCAATCCGGTCATTTCCAAGCAGGGGGTGATGGTCAATCCTGGCCAGACGGTGAAGCAGGCGGTCAAGGACGGCATGAAGCTGATCGTGATCGATCCGCGCGCCACTGAATCCACCGCCCACGCCTTCCTCCACATCGCGCCGCAGCCGGGCCAGGACGCGAGCATTCTGGCGGGCATCCTGCGGGTAATCCTGACCGAAAAGCTCTATGACTCAGAGTTCGTGGCCGCCAACGCCATTGGCATCGATGCGCTGAAAGCAGCGGTCGCGCCGTTCACGCCCGAGCATGTCGCTTCGGTCGCCGGCATTTCCGCCGCTGACGTGGTGCTGGCTGCGCACACCTTTGCCGCTGCGGAAAGCGGATGCGTCGTGACGGCCACCGGCGCGCATTTCCCGCTCCACGGCACGCTGTGCGAATATCTCGCGCTCAGCCTCAACACCGTCTGCGGGCGCTGGGTGCGCGCGGGCGAGGCCCATGCGCAGCCGCACGTGCTCCTGCCCGATGTGGCAATCCGTGCGCAGCCGCACGCGCCCTACCAGCCGTGGGATTACACCAAGACCAGCCGGATCAACGCCTTGCCGCAAACCGTGGTGGGCGCGCCGACCGGCACGTTGCCCGACGAAATCCTGACGCCGGGCAAGGGGCAGGTCCGCGCGCTGATCTGTTCGGGCAGCAACCCGGCAGTATCCCTGCCCGACCAGAACCGCGCAGGCCGGGCGCTGGCTTCGCTCGACCTGCTGGTGGCGATTGACGTCGAGATGTCGAACACGGCGCGCATGGCCGATTACGTGATCCCTGATCGCATGGCGCTCGAAACTCCCGCCTGTTCGCAGTTTTCGGAATCGATGAAGTATTACGGCATCTGGACCGGCGGATACGAGGTGCCTTACGCACAATACGCGCCCGCCGTGGTCGAACCGCCTGCAGGGTCTGAAACCATTGAAAGCTGGGAATTCTTCTACGAACTGGCCAGGCGCCTGGGCAAGCAGATCACCTATTTCGGCAATGCGGCGGGCACGGGGCAGCACTGGGACAAGCCGCCGGTGCCCTATACCCTGCCGCTCGACCGGCGGCCGACCACCGAGGAAATGTTTGAGGCGATGTGCGCAGGGTCGAAGGTGCCGCTCGCCGAGGTCAAGCAGCATGTCCACGGGAAGGTCTTCGCCGATCTCGATCTGACCGTCCTGCCGCGGGCTGCCGATTGCATCGCCATGTTGCAACTGGGCGATCCGACAATGATGGCCGAACTCGCCACCGTCTTCGCGCAGCGCGGCGATACCGCCAATCCCAGCGCCGAATTCCCGCTTCTGATGATTCCGCGCCGCGCCAATGACATGATGAACTCGATCGGACGCAACAATCCCAAATTGACCGCGCGGCGCAGCCACAATCCCGCATTTCTGAGCCCTGCGGACCTTGAACACATGGGGCTGGCGAGCGGCGACTTGATCCGCATCCGCTCCGCCCACGGCGAGATCACCGGCGTGGCCGAGGCCGAGCCGCGTCTGCGCCCGGGCACGCTGTCGATGTCACACTGCTTCGGCACCAACCCCGACGAGGCCGACGACCCGCTCGGGCAGGGCGGGTGCACCTCGCGTCTGATGGATGCCAACGCAGCGTTCGATCCGGTGTTCGGGCAGCCGCGGATGGGTGCCATTCCCGTTTGCATTGAAGCAGTTGCGGTTCCCGCAGAATGACCTCCACCCTATCGTGAGATAGGAGAAGAACGTTGCGTTGCTGGCAAATATGGTGGATGAAGGCCTGCGAAAGCGACCACTAGAGTCGCTTCCTTGGAGAGTGCACCATCATGGGTCTTGTCCCCACGACAATCATCCCGCCGCGGACGACGTCGATCATCGTTCCGCGCAAGGGGTTTCTCAATCTCGTCGACGCGATCTGCCGCGCCCGGCTTGTCACGTTCTGCGCGCCTGCGGGAAGCGGCAAGACCACTGCAGCGCTCTATTGCCTCAACCAGATGAAGGCGCAGGGTCGTCCCGCCCTGTGGCTGTCGGTGCGCGCAGGCATCCGCGATTTCCCGTCGTTCTTTGCGGCGCTAGGCGCAGCCGGGATTGCAGCGGGGCTGGACTGGGGCCACCTCGAACGCGAAGGCACCGAAGACCTCTGGCTCGCCGCTCTGGCGCAAGTGCACGAACAGCCGCCGGTTCTGGTGATCGACGACGCCCAGTTGCTCCCTGTCGCGGTGCTCAATTTCGTCAGCCAGGCGATTGCCAGCGCCCGCGATGCAATGACTGTCATTCTCGTTTCGCGCGGCGCGCTGCCCATTCCGGTTGCACGGGCGCGCTCGCTCGGGTTCCTGGTCGAAGTCGGCGCGCCGGAACTCGCATTCGACGACGATGAAGCCAGCGAACTGATCACGCGCGTGGCAGGCGTGCCGGTCGATGCCGAAATCATGCAGCAGATCATCCGCGATGCCCATGGCTGGGCTTCGGGCCTGGTCATCGGCGGTGAACTGTACCGCCGTGAACTGGCGCGCGGAAAGGCCTGGCAACCGCTGTCAGACAACCTGCGCCGCGAATTTACCGGCTATTTCTCCGAAGAAGTGCTGGAACTGCAAACCCCGGAAATGCGTGATTTCCTGATCAACACCTGCATTCTCGATGAACTGACCGGGCCGGCCTGCGCTGCCGTGACGGGCGATGACAATGCGCGCGCCACACTGGACGATGCTTTCCGGGCCGGCCTGTTCATCGATGCTATCGATGAAGAACGCAGCGTCTACGCCTACCATCCATTGTTCCGCGCGTTGGCGCTGGGACGCCTGCATGAACGCGCTTTCGCCCGCGCTGCCGAACTGCACCGCCGCGCCAGCCGGTTCTATGCCGGGCAGGGTGAATTGCTCAAAGCGCTCGAACACGCGTCGGCGAGCGGCGATCAGGAGTTTCTGGCGGATCAGCTCGATCTGATGGCAAACGACTTGACCACCGCCGGGCACCTCAACCGGCTTGACCAGATCGCGTCCGACCTGCCGTGGTCGGTCAGCTCGACCCGGCCGATGCTGGTGCTGGCAATGGCGTGGCGGCGCATCCGGCGCTTGTCGTTCTCGGCTGCGTCGCGCCTGATAGACACGGCTGTGGCGCTGCGCGACAATCTTGCCGCAGAGGGCAAGCTCGATACTTACACCGCCACCTCGCTCGATCATCACATCCGCCACCGCACGATCATGCTTGCGGCAGCGCAGGACGATCTCAGCCGGGTCGAACGCGATGCCGAGGCGCTTATTTCCGAGATCGGCGATGACGAGGCTTACCTGAGCTGCACGCTTCTGGCGCAAGTCATTGCCGCACGCCGCGAGTTCTATCATTTCCAAGATACGCTCAAGCTCGAGGCCGAAGTACGCCGTGCGCTTGATCGTCCCGGTGCGGAATTTTCCTCGATCGCGCTCAAATGCTCGATCGTGCCGACGCTGCTCGTTCAGGGCAAATCCGCCATTGCGCGGCGCTTCAGCGAAGAAGCACTGGCTTCGGCGGGGGTCCGCGATGCCGAGATTCCAGGGCTCGCCGCGCTTCCGGCGCTGCCTTACGCCGAGCTGCTTTATGAGATCGGAGAACTCGATCTGGCGGGCCAACTGGTCGAACGTTATCTGCCCGGCATCCGGCAGTGGGGCATGGTCGATCAGCTCGCCTCGGGCTACCTTGTCCGCGCCCGCCTTGCCTTTGCCCGCGGGGACAGCGTTTCGGCGCTCGCCGGGCTTGAGGAAGCGCACCTCGTCGCCATCGAATGCGGGCTCGACCGGCTGCGCGCGCACGTTGTTGCGGAACAAGTGCGCATCCTGGTAAAATCGGGCCATATCGACGAAGCCGAGGCCGCCATGCGCGCCATCGGACAGAAGCTCGACGATGAGCCGGTGCCCACGCTCAATCCGTCCCGGCGCCGCGAAAGCCTCGCCATCGCGTGGATCCGGATCGAGATGCAGCGCCATCGCCTCGTCCGCGCGAGCAAGGTAGCGACGCGCTGGCTCGAATTCGTGCGCCGCAGCGGAGCGGTGCGCTCGGCGGTGGAATTCGAACTCCTCCTCGCCGAAATCTTTGTCCTGCAGGGCAATCGCTCGAAGGCGCGGCGGGCGGTACGCTCGGCAGTGGAACTGGCCGAACCGGCAGGCTGGATCCGGGTGTTCCTCGATGAGGGCGAAGTCATTTCTGCCCTGCTCAGCGAAGCCTATGCCAACGGCCCCGCGCTCGATACCCGTGCCGACAAGTTCGCCGCGATGCTGGTGGCGCGGGTCGACAACGGACCGGCGATGGATGTCGAGGAAGGCGAGGGCGCATTCGGGTTGACGGGTCGCCTCGCCAGCCGCGAAGTCGATATCCTGATCATGGTCGGCGGGGGCCTGCGCAACCGCGAGATCGGCGAACGCCTCGGACTGACCGAAGGCACGGTCAAATGGTACATGCAGCAGATCTACGACAAGCTGGGCGTGCGCCGCCGCCCACAAGCGGTCCTGCGCGCGCGCCAGTTCGGCATCCTGACGTAAGATAGGCGCGCGACGCGCATTCACCGCGTTTGTCGGGCCGCAATGGCGCGAAGCATCCGCGCGTCTGGCATTCTTGAACGAGGACATCATGGCAAAAGGCAAAGTCATCATCAGTTGCGCCATCACCGGCGCAATCCATACGCCCTCGATGTCCGAATTCCTGCCGGTCACGGCCGAGGAAATCGCGGAATCGGCGGTTGGGGCAGCTGAAGCGGGCGCGGCAATCATCCACCTCCACGCGCGCAATCCGGTCGATGGGCGGCCAGACCAGAACCCCGATCTGTTCGAGCCTTTCCTCAAGGTGATCAAGCAGCGGTCGGACGCGGTGCTGAACCTGACGACCGGCGGGCACCCGTCGATGACCGTGGACGAGCGCATCCGCCCCGCACGCCAGTTCGCGCCCGAAGTCGCCTCGCTCAACATGGGCACGATGGGCTTCGGTCTGTTCCCGATGCTCGACCGGTTCAAGACGTTCAAGCACGAATGGGAACCGGCCGCGCTCGAAGCTTCGCGCGATCTGGTGTTCAAGAACACTTATGCCGATATCGAAAGGCTGCTCGGGATCCTCACGCCGCTCGGCACGCGCTTCGAGTTCGAGTGCTATGACACCAGCCACCTCTACAACCTCAAGTATTTCCTCGACCGCGGGCTGGTGAAGGCGCCGTTGTTCATCCAGACCTGTTTCGGCATCCTCGGCGGGATCGGCAGCCACCCCGATGACGTGATGCACATGAAGCGCACCGCCGACCGCCTGTTCGGCGACCAGTACGAATGGTCGGTGCTCGGCGCCGGCGCGCGGCAGATGAGCATTGTCGCCATGGCGGCCTCGATGGGCGGCAACGTGCGTGTCGGCCTCGAAGATTCGCTGTGGGCGGGCAAGGGCAGGCTGGCGCAGACCAATGCAGAGCAAGTCACCATCGCTCGCCGGATCATCGAAGGCATGGGCCTTGAAGTGGCGACCCCCGATGAAGCGCGCGAGATCCTCGATCTCAAGGGCGCGGACCGGACCAACATCTGATGACAGTTGCGACAGGGCCATTGGCCGGAATCCGCATCGTCGAAATCGACGCGATCGGGCCGGTGCCGCTGGCGGCGATGCTGCTGGCGGACATGGGCGCCGAGATCGTCCGCGTGGCGCGTCCGCCAAGCGCAGGCGCGAGTGCGTGGGACGATGTCGGTGGCGACATTCTCCATCGCAGCCGCGCGGTGACCTATCTCAATCTCAAGGACGAGGGCGACCGCGAGCAGTTGCTGACGCTGATCGGCAAGGCCGACGCGCTGATCGAGGGCTATCGTCCCGGCGTGATGGAACGGCTCGGGCTGGGGCCTGACGCCTGCCTTGCGCGCAATCCGGCGCTGGTGTTCGGGCGGATGACGGGCTGGGGGCAGACCGGGCCGCTGGCGCTGCGTGCCGGGCACGACATCAACTACCTCTCGATCACCGGTGCGCTGCACGCGATGGGCGATGCTGACAGTCCGCCGCCGGTGCCGCTCAATCTGGTCGGCGATTATGGCGGCGGCGCGATGTTCCTGATCGCCGGGCTACTGGCGGCGATCCTGTCCGCCAAGACGACCGGGAAGGGGCAGGTGGTCGATGCCTGCATCACCGACGGTGTGCCCTCGCTGATGAGCCTGTTCTACGCGTGGGCGCCGAAGGGCCTGTGGGCCGATGCGCCTGCGTCCAATCTGCTCGATGGCGGCGCGCCGTTCTATCGCTGCTATCGTTGTGCCGACGGGCGCGATGTGGCGGTGGGCTGTCTTGAACCGCAGTTCTTTGCCCAGATGATAAAGGGGCTGGATCTGGATGACCGAGGCTATAACCAGAACGACCGGGCAGACTGGCCGCGCATGGAGGCTGACTTCAGGGCCTGCTTTGCCTCGCGCTCGCGCGATGAGTGGGCAGCGCTGTTTGCGGAGACGGACGCCTGCGTGACCCCGGTGCTGTCGATGGCCGAGGCCCCGCTCCATCCGCACAACACGGTGCGGTCCAGCTTTGTGGGGCATGGCGGAATCACCCAGCCAGCACCGGCGCCGCGCTTTTCCGCCACGCCGGGCAGCATTGCCGAGCCCGAAACACTGACTATCGAAAGTGCGGTGCGCCGCTGGACCTGAACGGGATGAAGGGGCAGCGGCGAACGGCGCGCTGCCCCCGTGCTCTTCAACCGTGGCTGACCATGGTCTTGCGGAAGCGCGCGAGCAGTGCCGCGTCCACTCCGGCGGCAGCGAAGTAGCCATCAAGGCTGCCGTATTCCGCGGTGATCACTTCGAAAGCGGCTTCGAGAAATGCGACATCGACACCGATCATCGCATCGATCAGTTCCTGCGTGGGGACGAAGCCGAACGCTTCCATGAACTGTTCCTCGATCCCGCCGCGCAGGCGCAGGTTCTTGGCGAAGACGTCCGAGCGTTCGTAGTCGGCGATCACAACATCATCGGGAACGCCGACCGCGCGCAGCAGCAGCGCAACCATCACGCCGGTGCGGTCCTTGCCAGCGGTGCAGTGGACCAGCATCGGGGTTTCACCGCCGACGATCGATTCCACCAGATGAGCAAGGTGCGGGAGCAGCGCCGACGGGATCGACGCATAATTGCCGACAAGTGCAGCGCGGATCGTCTCGGGCGACTGATCCTCGCGCAGGGCTTCCCAGCCGTTGTTCGTCTTGACCCGCAAGTCGGCCGTTACGTCGAGGTTGAGCAGGCGCGCGGCATCGGCCCAGTCGTTGGGGTCCTTGTCGCGTTCGCCTTCCGAGCGCAGATCGCAGACGAGCTTGATGTTCAACGCGCCCAGCTCCTCGCGGTGGACCGGTTCAAAGCTGGCGGGGCCTTCGGAGCGATAGATGATGCCGGGGCGCACGATGCCGCCGCCGGCTGTCGGCAAACCGCCAATGTCGCGGAAATTGAGCTTCGAAAGAGCTTCGGTCATGGTGTCCTCGTAACGCGGGGTATCTGGCAGTGAGCCTTGTGTGGACGAAGCCGGGCATTGGCTGCGCGCTCACCTGCCATGCGGCGGGGTGCCCGTGCCTCGTTGATCATTAGCCTGATCAAAAGGCAAACGGGAGACGGTCATGACCGATGCGATCAAGGAGTATCTGACGGACGGGTTGATGCTGCCCGAAGGTCCGGTGGCGATGCCGGATGGCAGTCTGATCGTGGTCGAAGTGCTGGGCGGCAGGCTGACGCGCATTGCCGCTGACGGCACCAAGACGACCGTTGCCGAGCTTGGCGGCGGCCCGAACGGCGCTGCCATCGGCCCGGATGGGCGATGCTACGTGTGCAACAATGGCGGATTTGACCACATGACCTTGCCAGGCGGCGGGCTATTGCCGCTGGAAGCGCCGCTCGATACGCCGCCGGGGTCCATCCAGGTCGTCGATCTGGAAACCGGCGCGTTCGAGACGCTTTACGCCCATAGCGACAAGACGCCGTTCTGGGGGCCGAATGACATCGTGTTCGATGACGCGGGCGGGTTCTGGTTCACCGATTTCGGGCGTGACCGGGGCCGTACCCGGATGCGCGGCGGGCTGTACTACGCCAAGGCCGATGGCTCGGAGGTCCGCGAGGTGGTGACCGCGCTCGATGGCCCCAACGGCGTCGGCCTCTCGCCCGATGGCACGACGCTCTATGTTGCGCTGACGTTCGAGGGGCACCTGATCAGCTTCAAGCTGGCAGGGCCGGGGATTATCGATACGTCGGCATCGCACATGCCCAATGGCAGTTCGATTGTGGGGCGCGCGGGGTCGGGAATGTATCTCGACAGTCTGGCGGTCGATAGCGCGGGGCGGATCTGCTGTGCCTCGCCCGGCATGGGCGCGGTGCTGGTGTTCCCGCCCGAAGGCGGTGTGCCCGAGGTGATCGCGATTCCCGATTTCCTCACGACCAACATCGCCTTTGGTGGCACGGACGGCCGGACGGCCTATGTCACGATGGGCAGCACGGGCCAGGTCGCGCTGCTGGATTGGGACGTGCCGGGGCTGAAACTCGCGTTTGGCTGACCACCGTGTTGGAATGTTTCCCCGGGGAAACATTCCAACATTGATGTTTATCAGTTACTTGCGCGGCAAAGCATAGGCCACGATCTCGTCGCTTTCGCCCGAGAGCATGCCGCCGTGGCCGCCCGCCGCGATGACCACGAACTGCCGCCCGCTCCTGGCGGACCAGTAGGTCGAGGGCGAGGCATTGCCCCCTGCCGGGAGGCGGGCGCGCCACAGTTCGCGCCCGGTGGCGGCGTCATAGGCGCGGAAGGCGTGTTCCTGCGTTGCGCCGATGAATACAAGGCCGCTGCGCGTCGTCACCGAGCCGCCGATATTGGGCACGCCCATCGGGATCGGCAGGAATGTCGGGAGGGTCAGCGGGCCGCTATCGCGCGAGGTGCCGAACAGGCGCGTCCATACCATCTTGCCGGTGCGCAAGTCGACCGCGTTGATATGGCCATAGGGCGGCTGCTGGCACGGGATCGCCAGCGGCGAGAGGAACGGCGTGATGTGCGCGGCATAGGGCACGCCCTTTTGCGCCACCGGCCCGCCGACGTCCGACATATGCGCGGCGGTCATCGGCTTGACGCCCTGCCTGTCGGCATCGGCACGCGGGATCAGGCGGTTGTAATTGGCGACCTGGTTGTTGTTGACGATCATCAACTGGCGCACCGGATCGACTGAGACGCCGCCCCAGTCCACGCCGCCCAGATAGCCGGGCCATGTCAGTGTCGGCTTTTCGGTGGAAAGCGGAGTCATGTCGCCAGCGAATCGGGCCTGGCGGAAGCGCACCCGGCACATTGCCTGATCGATCGGGGTGAGACCCCACATGCCCTTTTCGGTCGGGCGCGGTCCGCCGAACGCCGGAATGCCGACGGAATAGGGCTGGGTCGGAGATACCCGTTCGCCCGGCACGCCGTCGGTTGGCACCGGCTTTTCCTCAACCGGGAGGATAGGTTTGCCGGTAGCGCGATCGAGGAAAAAGATCTGGCCGCGCTTGGTCGGCTGCAACAGGCCCTTGATGCCGCCGGGGAGATCGACCAGCGTCGGCTGTGCGGGCACGTCATAATCCCACAGATCATGATGGGTCGTCTGGAACGTCCAGCGCACCGCGCCTGTTTCCGAATCGAGCGCGACCACTGAACTGGAGAACCTGTCGTCGTTCGCGGTGCGGTAACCGCCGAAATAATCGGGCGTGGCGTTGCCGGTAGGGACATAGACCATGCCCAGCGCGTCGTCCGAACTCATCGGCGCCCAACTGTTGGGCGTGCCGCGCGTGAAGCTTTGCCCCTCGGACGGCAGGCCGTGGAAATCGGGCTTGCCTGCGTCGAACGCCCAGACGAACTTGCCGGTAACTGCATCGAAGGCCCGGACCACGCCCGAAGGTTCGCCGGTGTGCTGGCCGTCGGTGACCCAGCCGCCGAGAACCAGCTTGCCGCGCGCGATGGCGGGCGGTGAGGTGACGAAATAGTAGCCCTTTTCTACCGGGGTCATGCCTTCGAGCAGGCTGACGACGCCGCCCTGTCCGAAGCCTGCACAGCTGCGGCCATCGCCTGCGTCCATCGCCAGCAGGCGCGCGTCGATGGTGGCGGTGTAGATGCGCTGTGCACAATGGCCGGTTGCTCCGGGCACCTTATAATACGTCACGCCGCGGCAAGTGAGGCCGTAGACGCCGTGCGGATCGGTGCGGGTGCGGTTGCGCCAGACTTGTCTGCCCGTTTCGGCATCGAGCGCGATCACATCGTTGGCGCCGGTGCAGATATAGACCTTGTCGCCGATTTTCAGCGGGTTGGCCTGAAACGAGGACTTGCTGCCCGCAGGCGCTGGCCCGGTGTGGAAGCTCCAGACCTTTTCCAGATTGCCGACATTGGCGGGCGTGATCTGGGCGAGCGGAGAGTAGCGCGAACCACCGCGATCGTTGCCGTAGGACGTCCATTCACCGTCCTGCGCCGAGGCTGGCGCGGGGCCATAGGCTTCGCTGGTGGCAGATGGGGTGGCGTCGATCCAGAACAGCACGGCGACCGAAACGGCTACGCCAAGGCCGAGGCCCCGCCACAGCAGGAGGCCGGCGGGCAGGGGCGAGGTGATGCCAACGTGGGCACGATAGGCGCGCGACAGCATCCACAATCCGAGGCACAGCGGCATGGCGAGGCGGGGGGCAAGTGCCCAGCCGTCGATGCCCACTTCCCACAGCGCCCAGACGATGTTGGCGGCAAGGAACGCCCAGAACAGTCGGATCGACAGGGCCTTGCGGCGGAAGCCGAGCAGAGCTGTGACCAGCATGACCAGCCCGCTCACCAGATACCACGGTGAGCCGCCGAGGCCGGCGAGTTGCCAGCCAAGCGCGGTCAGCGCGGCGCCTGACGCCAGCATGATGAGAAGGAACAGGGTGTTGAGGAAGCGCTGCATCGATTTTCCGGTCCGGCTTTGGATAGGGTGGCGGGTCCGCCGGGTCAGCCCATCTGGCTCTTCAGCCACTCGGGCACGCCGATAAGGTAGCTTTTTTCCTCGTAAAGCCGGGCGATGCGCCAGCCATCGGGGGTGCGCACGAGATCGTGGATGTACCACAAGCCGCAGATCATGGTGTCGGTCTCGGCGCCGTTGGTGACGGTCATCGGATTGTAGCAGACGGTCTTGGTCTTTGCGCTCTGGCCGTCTGCAGCAAATTCATATCGCGTGGTCGAGACGACATGCTGCGCGGCGAGCACCTGTTTGAAGCTCGCGGACAGGAACGCCTTGGTTTCCGCCAGAGTGCCCTTGAACAGCGCCATTTCGGAATAGTCGATGAAGGCGTCGGCGGTGAAGAAATCGTCGAGCTTGTCGAAATCGCGCGCATCTACCGCGTAGCAATAGCCGACGAGCAGGTCCTGAATTTCAAACCGGTCGGACATTTCCTGAACACTGATGGCCATCGCGCTCTCCCTCGCTTCTGCTTTTTTGGCATTTTGAGGTTGGCATGAGCGCCGACGTGCAACCGCCTCTCCAAAGGTAGGTTGAAGCGCGTGGTGCGCTCGCCAAAGAAAGGGTCGCCCGCCGGGATGTTGTTCCGGCCATGCCCGAACACCCCCGCGACACGCGGATTACCTTAGGAGACTGACATGGGCCTTGCCCCCTTTACCGAAGCCGATTTCGTCCTGTCGCAGGAAAAGCGTGACGAAATCACCGCAGGCCTGACGCCGCGCCAGAAGTTCATGACCGAGCATTGGATGAACCTCCACGAAGTCATCAATCGTGGCGATTGGGACGGCATGGACGCGTACTTCAACACCGACACGATGACGTACGACAACCCGAACCGTCCGGATCTGGGCACGTACTTCGTGTGGAAGACCTCGCCGCAGGGCCTGTACAAGACGTTCCCGCCCAGCATCTATCGCACGCTCAAGGCCTGGGGCCGTGGCGAAGACGAAATCTGCGTGCTTTGCCATCACCACGGCAAGCACACCGGCGGACCCTACATGGGTGTCCAGCCGACCGGCAACGACCTCAACGTGCTGTGGTTCTCGTGGCTGCGTTTCCGTGGCGACAAGATCGACCACATCTATTCGATCTCGGACGTGCTGACGATGCTCAAGGATCTTGAAGTCATCGAAGTGCCGCAGCCGGTCGATCCTTACAAGTAAGGGTTTGCTGCGGCGATTGCTGCGCAACAAAAAGGGCGCGTTCCGTAAAGGAGCGCGCCCTTTTCCGTGTGCAACGGTTGCGTGAAAAGCCAGCATGGAGGCCCACCCCACCGCCTCCCGCAAGCCGGGGGCGGTGGGGTGGGCAATCAAGTGTTCACTCGCCGAGCAGGATCTTCCACGTATTGAGGTCTTCGCCAGCGGCAAAGAAGCGCTCGTTCATCGGCAAGCCGTTCTGGCCCCAGTAGTCCATGTTGGCGACCCACGCCTGAATGCCGTACATCACCCAGCGCGGGATTTGTTCGTTCCAGATCGTTTCAAGGTCGATCACGTCGGTCGCGCCTTCCTTGATCAGGCAATCGCGATAGTGCGCGACGAGATCCTTGTGGTGATGGCGGCGCTCCTCGACCGTGAGCGAACCGACGGTGAAGTAGGTCAGGTCGCGCCATGGGCGGCCCCGGCGGCCAAGCTGCCAGTCGAGCCACATGCGCTCGCCCGAGGGCAGGATATAGGTGTTGCCCTGGTGGCAATCGCCCAGGATCACGCAATAGGGAGCGTTGAACGCACGCTCGTATTCCGTGAGCTTGTCATA
This sequence comes from Novosphingobium sp. MMS21-SN21R, assembly GCF_031846015.1. Classification (GTDB taxonomy): domain Bacteria; phylum Pseudomonadota; class Alphaproteobacteria; order Sphingomonadales; family Sphingomonadaceae; genus Novosphingobium. Next base: position 99,215 of record NZ_JAVRDU010000003.1, read on the forward strand.
AGCGCGCGAGACGCGTTCGGGATCGTCGAGATAATGCTGCGGGGCGATGGCGCGGAAATTGGGGTCCTTAAGGTTTTCACCGATCCAGTGCCACATGATGCGGACCTGATCGTAATCGACCGGAACGCCCATCGACGTCGGCAGCCAAGGTGCGGCTTCGGGTGTGATGAGCGGGCTGTTCCACAGACCGCCATGCAGCTTGGCAAGATCTGCAAGGTTGCTGGCGATCACGTCGATGCCGCTGTGCTGTGTGCTGTGGCCGAACTTGCCGCCAAGATCGATCAGGTCTTCGAGCACGACAACGCCGCGGCCCGAACCATCGTCGTCCCAGTCGGAATAGTAGCATTTGGCCGTCTGGCAGGTCAGCTTGTCGGTGAGGAAATGGTAGAACCGCGCTTCGAGCGCATGAATGTCGACATCGTCGAACATGCCAGACCAGTTGGACTTGATGCACAGATTGCGCGGCAGGCCGGCGGCGATACCGGCTGCGTTCCAGTCCACCGCGACTCGCAGCTTGGTGGTGTGGCTGTCGAACAGCTGGACCACTTCCATCTTTTCCGCGACGACGCCGGGATACTTGTAGGACATGAGCGTGCCCAGCCACTGCGCGTCCGGCGTGAAGCGGCCGGTGGGCAGCAGTTCGGTGCGGGCGGGGTAGGGGCGCGGGACCGGGTTCTGGTCCACCACCCGCTTTTCCTTCACTGTTTCCTGCGTCATCAAACAATCTCCTCTCTCAAGCTTGTCGTGCGAAATTCCGGGGAAGGGCTGCGACAGCGTTGCCCCGGCATAAGTCCGTGCGCGGGTCTGATGCGCCCGCCTTCAGACTGTTTCTGGCCGAGCCAGCGGGTTTGGACCCTGCCAACAGGAAGGTGTGAAGCCTGTCCCGGACTGACCAAATTGCCCTATCAGCCGAAACAAGCGGCGAGAGGATGGAGCCAGCTATGTCGAACAGCAAGGAAACTGCGGTAAGGAAATTTCTGGCGCTCTTTCACACGACCACGCTGGACCTCGACAAGATCCGCGACGCTCTTGCGCCCGACGCGCGCTGGCAGGCGGTCGTGCCGCTGGCGGAAGTGGTCTATGGCGCTGAGGGCATTTGCCGCGAGGCCGAACGCCAGTACCGGATCTACAAGGACTGCGACTGCGAATTGCTCAACATCGCCAGCAGTGGTGATACCGTGTTTACCGAGCGCGTCGACCGTGTGCGCCTGCTCGAAGGCGGCAAGGAAGTGATCACGCACGTTGCGGGCATCTTCACGGTAAACGACGACGACAAGATCGTGTTCTGGCGCGAATATTGGGACATGCTCGATATCGCCGACCAGATCGGCATCTCGGGCGAAGACATGCGCACCTTGATGGATACCCAGGTTGCGGCCTGACCCAGATTCGGACTGACACGCCCCCTTGCAGGAGAAACCGGTTTGAGCACCAATGAGGACGCCTGGAAGCAGGGCTGCGAGACGGTCGATGCCGTCTATGGTCCCGGCTATTCCGAGATGATGCAGCCATACAAGGACCATCGCTTCAATCAGGAAATCGTGAACAACCAGTTCGGCAACTTGTGGGCCGATCCGGCGCTTACCATCCGCGAAAAGCGACTGATGGTGCTGGGGCTGACCACCATGCTTGGCCGGCCCGACCTGATCGAAACGCAGATGACGGGTGCCCTGCTGAACGACGAGTTCACGCCGGAGCAGCTGGAATTCATCCCGCATTTCCTGCTGTTCTATGCAGGTGCCGGCAACGCTTCAGCGCTGTTCCGGGGGATCGAAGCGGCCAAGGCCAAAGTCCAGGCCGCGAAGAAGGTGGACGGCTGACGATGATGCAGCACCTCGCATTGTCGGAATCCAGCGCCATGCTGATCCGGCCGGAAAGCGACTGGTCGGTCCACAACCGCGAGTTCGTGCACGATTTCGAGATCGTGGCGCGCTTTGCCTCGCATGACCTCACCATGGATATCCGGCAATACGAATGGGTGCGCCCTTCCGCAGGGCACTTGCTGCCGCAAAAGCATTATCTCGACATTTCGCTCGATGGCAGCTTGCGCCGCAGCCTGTTGCAGTCCGAGCGCTGGGACGAACCGCAGTTTTCCGGCGGCGTGCTCTACCTGCCGCCCAACGTGCGGTACTGGGGCCAGCCCGCGCTGGAAAAGCGCAACCTGCTGTGCGTGTCATTCGGCGATGCGTTTCTTGACAACGTGTTCGATGGCGAGAATCCGCTGACGGCTTCCGTTCCCCATGCCGACATCCAGAACGTGGCACTCCGCCGCTATCTGCTGGCGATGGCGAGCGAACTGTCCTCGCCCGGCTTTGCTGCCGGGACGCTGCTGGAATCGCTGGCGGTGGGGGCGACGGTGGAACTGGCGCGCTGGTCGCAGCTCGTGTCCGATCCGGGGGCGGGCTGGTGCTGCCGCATCAGGCCAAGCGGATCGAGGAATATATCCGGGGCAATCTATCGAGCGCGCTGAGCATTTCCGACATCGGCCGCGCCTGCGGGATGAGCACGCGCAATGTGGCGCGGGTGTTCAAGCAGGCGACAGGCGGCAGCATCGGCGATTTTATCGCGCGCTGCCGCATCGATCTGGCCAAGGAACTGCTGGAATCGGACAATTTCCGCATCAAGGAAGTCAGCTGGCGGTGCGGTTTCCGCAGCTCGTCGGCGTTTTCAGCCGCGTTCCGTGCAGCCACGGGCATGACCCCGCGCGACTACCGGCTGCGGCCCGGAATGCTGCAGTAAGCAGCCCGCGCAATCACATTTCTGACATCAGGAACAGGATATTATGAGCAGACTTGCAGGTAAGGTGGCAATCGTCACCGGCGGTGGCGGTGGCATCGGATCGGCCGTTGCGCGGCGACTGGTCTCTGAAGGCGCGCGGGTTGCAGTGGCGGATATCTTCGAGGAATCGGCCAAGCGCGCGGCCGAGCCACTTGGCGATGCCGCAATTGCGGTACAGTTCGACGCGGCCAGCCCGGAATCGGTCAAGGCGCTGGTCGAGCGCACGGTCAGCCACTTCGGCAAACTGGACATCCTGCACAACAACGCAGCGATGACCGACCCGGTCAAATCGGCGCAGGACACCACGGCCACGGACATTCCGATGGAGATCTGGCAGGAAATTCTCGACGTCAACCTGACCGGCTATCTGCTGGGATGTCGCTATGCGATCCCGCACATGATTGCGAACGGCGGCGGGTCGATCGTCAACACCGCGTCCAATTCGGGCACGGCGGGCGATCTGGCCCGCATCGCCTATGGATCGACCAAGGGTGCGATCATCACGCTGACCAAATATGTCGCCACGCAGCACGGCACGCAGAACATCCGCTGCAACAGCATTGCGCCGGGTGTGGTGCTGACCGAAGCGCTCGACAAGACCGTGCCGGGCCTGAAAGACATCATCAAACGCCATATCCTGACGCCCGAATTCGGCACGCCCGATGATATCGCCGCGCTTGTGGCGTTCCTGGCGTCGGATGAATCGCGCTATATCACGGGCGAAAACATCTCGATTTCAGGCGGCGGGCTGATCCATCAGCCGCATTACGCCGATCTCAAGGCCTTCATGGAAGCAGCCGGCTAAACCAGCTGAACGATCCGCTTGCCCCGGTTCTCTCCCCGGTACAGTCCGGCCAGAGCATCGGGGCAGGCCTCGATACCGGTCAGCAGGTCTTCCTGATAAGTCAGGCGGCCGTCGGCGATCCAACCGCGCAAGGTGCCCACGGCTTCGTCCAGACGGTCCATGTGATCGAACAGGACGAAGCCTTCCATGCGTGCGCGCTTGACCAGCAGGTGCCGCTCCACGCGCGGTCCATCGGGCCACGGCACCCAGCGATCGTAGGACGCCGTGCCGCAGACGACGACGCGCGCCTTTTGCGCCAGATGCCGCATGACCGCGTCGGAAATCGTGCCTGCGGTGTTGTCGAAATAGATGTCGACGCCACCCGGACATAGCGCGGCCACGCGCGCGCCGACGTCTTCCGTGCGATAATCGATGGCGGCGTCATAGCCGAACAGATCAACGCAATCGCGCACTTTGGCGGGGCTGCTGGTGATGCCGATGGTGCGGCAGCCATGGATGCGCGCGATCTGGCCGACCGCCGAGCCGACAGCGCCAGCGGCAGTGGAGACGACAACGGTCTGGCCGGGTTTGGGCTCACCGATGGTGGTCAGGGCGAGCAGCGCGGTCGTGCCATTGAGGCCGAGGATGCCCAGCGCCATCTTGGCTTCGGCCGGCGATGTGCGCTGGACGATGCGGTCGGCGCTGACGGCGGCATAGTCCTGCCAGCCGAACCAGCCTGTCACGAATTCGCCGACCGCATAGTCCGGGTTGCGCGAGGCGACGATTTCGCCCGAACACAGGCTGCGCATGACGTCGCCGATGGCGACCGGCGCGGAATAATTACCGACATCTGCGATCCAGCCACGCATGGCGGGATCGACCGACAGGTAATGATTGCGCACGAGGATTTCACCCGGCGCAGGTTCGGGCACCGCAGCGTGAGCGATGGCAAAGTCACTCGCTTGCGCGACGCCTGCTGGCCGGTTGACCAGCAGGACGCGGGCATTGATCGCGTCGGGTTTCATCGTGTCCTAGCTGGCGAGACTGCGGGCGGCGATATAGCCCAATGTCATCGCCGGGCCAACGTTGCAGCCATGCGCCGGGGCGTTGCCGCGCCAGAGCGAATTGGCGTCGAGGCCGGCCGCATGCAGGCCGGGAATGACCTTGCCCGAGGCGTCCAGAACCCGCGCTTCGCCATCGATGCGCAAGCCGACCGTGGTCGAGCCATCGCCGGGAAAGATCTTGACCGCATAAAACGGAGCGGTTTCGATCGGGCCGAGGCAGGCGTTAGGGGTGTGGCGCGGATCGCCAAGATCGCGGTCGAGCGCCGAGGCGCCTTTCTGGAACTCGGGGTCCACGCCGGTCTTGCCGTAGGTGTTCATGGCCGATGCCGTCTTTACCAGCGATGCGGCATCGACGCCGATCTTTCCGGCGAGTTCGACCAGGGTCCCGCCTTCGATCAAGTAGCCGGCTGCGACCAGCTTCTTGATAGCGCCGCCGCCGGGAAGCGAGAGGCCGAGGCCGTACTTCTTGACGAAGGCAGAATCGGCCACCAGCCATGCCGGCACCGCCCCTGCCTTGTGCATGTATTCGACGAAGGTGTTCGAGGCTTCGTTGCCGAAGCGCTTGCCCGATTTGTCGACCGCGATGCAACCGGGCTTGGCCATGTCGATCAGGTGGGCGTAGATCGCCTTGGTGCCATCGGGCTTGATCATCGTCGAAACGACCGACCACACACCGTTGGCCACGTTTTCGCCATCGATGGTGCCGCCCGCTTCAAGGCCCATGTTCATGCCGTCACCGGTGTTGCACCCGGCCATGATCGAGATGTGCTGATCGGGGTAGGGCATATAGGCGCGGCGGAGCTGTTCATTGGCCGAGAAGCCGCCAGTGGCCAGCACAACGCCCTTCTTCGCGGTGAGGTCGAGCGCCTTGCCATCGCGCTCCACGCGAACGCCGGTAATCCCGTCAGGCCCACCGATGAGGCCGGTGACACCGGTATTGCGCCAGAGCGTGACGCCTGCATCGTGGGCCGAGCGCAAAAGGCGCGCCGCCAGCGCGTTGCCCATGGTGATCCGCGAGCCGCGCTTGCGGCCCATCATCTTGTCGAGCACGTACTGGCCGACGATCTTCATCATGTAGAACATCGATTTGGGCGACGATTTCATCGCATCGAGGTGCGGCAGATCGGGCAGATCGACCATGAAGCCGACCGGCGCGTTGAATTCACTGCGGGGCAGGCGCAACTGGTCGGCATAGCCATTCAGCTTCTGCGTGCGGTATTCAAGCGGGCGCAGCAGGCGGCCATCCTTGCTGGCGCCTTCGATTTCGGGGTGCCAGTCGGGCGAATGGTCGGCGAGCGCGAAGACGACTTCGGTCTTGTCTTCCAGAAAGCGGACCATTTCGGGGCCGGCCTGCAAGTAGGCATCGAGCGCCGGGGCGTTCAGCTTTTCGCCGACCAGCGTGCCGATGTAATTGCGCGCCGCGCCTGCCGGTTCGGGGATACCCGCGGCAAGCTGGTGGTGGTTGCCCGGAATCCAGATACCGCCGCCCGAAATGGCGGTGGTGCCGCCGAACACGTCGGTCTTCTCGACGACCAAGACCTTGAGGCCCTTGCGTGCGGCAGTGACGGCGGCAGTAAGTCCCGCAGCGCCCGATCCGATGACGATGGCATCCCACTCGTTGCTCATACATTCCCTCCAGGTGGGGCCATTGGCCCTCCAGGCAGTCCATTGGCAGGCCTGCTCCATGGTCGCGCACGCTATCGGCGGTTTATCGGCTATGACCTACCGCAAGGAAGGCGGCTGCCATTGCAAGCTCGTGATGATCTGATTTGAATTGCATAAAAAGGGAGAGCGAAGATGGCCACGATCACCAGCGACGACCGGATCGCCATAGCCGAATTGTTCGCGCGCTACTGCCACCGCGTTGATCATGGCGATACGGCAGGATGGCTTGAGCTGTTCACGCCCGACGGCACGTTTGAGGTGGCAGGCGCGATGCGGCTGGAAGGGCATGAGCAGGTCGGCGCGATGCCAAGTGTGGTGGCCGAGCATGGCGGCGGCAAGTGGCGGCACCAGATCACCAATATTGTCGTCGATGCAGGGACCGATGCCGATACCGCGCTGGTGACCGCCTATGGGCTGGTGACCGACTGGGGCAACGAGGGCAAGCCGATGACCTTTTCCGACTATGCAATCACCCTGAACCGCCTGGACGGCGTGTGGCGCATCCGTTCGCTTCTGGCGACGGCGCCCTGATACTATGCCTTGAAGGGCAGGGACCGGCAAACCCTGTCAGGCGATAGGGGGCTTTGCGAAAGTCATCCGGCACGGCAGCATGAATTCAACAAGGTAGAGACAATGACGCAGATCGAACCCGGCGCACAGGCACTTTTCGACAAGTTCGGAACCTATATCCTTCCGGGCCGGGTGAGCGATCCGCGGCGGGGCATTGAAGAGGCGATCGAGGCCGAGCGGATCGGCCTTGGCTGCGTGTGGATTTCCGAACGTTTTGCGCTCAAGGAACCGGCAGTGCTGGCGGGCGCAGTTTCACAGGCGACCTCGAAAATCCGCATTACCGGCACGTTCTATGCCACGATGCGCCACCCGATCGTTACCGCGAGCACGGCCAACCTGATGCAGGCGATGTCGGGCGACCGCTTCCGTGTGATGTTTGCGCGCGCTGTGCCCGCATACATGAAGATGATGGGCGCTGCGCCGATCACCATGGACCGTCTGGCCGATACCATCTCGATCATGAAAAGCCTGTGGGCCGGTGAGACGGTGAAATACGACGGGATCATGGGCAATTTCCCCAACCTGAAGCTGACCGACAAGTATGACGGCCCGTTGCCGCCGATCATCTTTACGGCCATTGGCCCCAAGTCGCTCGAATTTGCGGGCAGCCATTGCGACGGCGTGCTGCTGCATCCGTTCGTATCGCCGCAGGGCGTGCGCAACAGCGTCAAGATCGTGCGTGATTCCGCCGAAAAGGCCGGGCGCGATCCGATGTCTGTGCGCATCTATCACAACATCATCGTCGCCCCCGATTTGCCCAAGGACGAGGAAGACGCGGTGGTGCGCGGCCGCGCGATCACCTATTTCGAACTGCCCGGCTTTGGCGACCTGATCGTCGAGATCAACGAATGGGACAAGTCGGTGCTCGACCAGATTCGCGCGCATCCCAAGATCGCCTGTCTCAACGGCAAGCCTGCCGATCAGGCCTATACCCGGCAGGAGTTGGTCGATGTGGGCGAACTGCTGCCGCAGCAGTGGATCGACGAAGGCGCCGCCGTGGGCACCGCTGCGCAATGCGCCGACCAGCTGATGGCCTACCTTGACGCAGGCGCAGACGAAATCCTGCTCCACGGTGCTGGCCCCAAGGACATGGGGCCACTGACCACCGAACTGAAGCGCGCGCTGGCCGCCAAGGGCTTCTGAAACTGCCCTTTCCCCCGGCAGGTTGCGATGCGGTCTGCCGGGACGAGCTTTATTGGCGCACGGTCCCGAAAGCGGAACGGCGTCTGGGATAGGGAATGACGTTATGGCGCTGGCGCAAGCATCCGAAGCAATTGCCCCATTGGACCCTGACGCGCTGATTGCCGACGCGCAGGCGCAAACCGGCTATACCGATTTCGGTCCCGACCTCAGCTTCATGACCGGCTTTCACGAACTGGTGAAAGCGGTGGAGGCGATGAACCCTCCGGCGCAATTGCGCGCCACGGCCAAGGCCAACATTACCAAGATCCTTTCGATGCGGCTGCGCATGGCCGAAGATGACCGTAACCACCCTGAAATCGCCGCGCAGAATGTGGGATCGCCGCTGATCGTGTGCGGATTGCCGCGCACCGGCACCACGATCACGTATGACCTGCTGTGCCTTGATCCGGCAGCCCGCGCGCCGACCGAATGGGAATGGTACATCCCCTGGCCAGCTCCGGAAAAGGCCACCTTTACCACCGACCCACGCATAGGGCAGGTGCAGGCGATCTATGAAAACTGGCTGGCCCATGCGCCACAGCTTGCCGATATTCAGCGCATGGATTGCACGCAGCCCGGCGAGTGCAACCACGGCATGATGATGCATTTTGCCAGCACCAACTTCCCCGCCGAACTCGGCGTGCCCGATTTTGCCAAGTGGCTGCTGAGCACGGTAGCCGAAGGGCAATATGCCACGCACAAGCGTCTGCTCCAGCAGTTCCAGTGGAAGGGGCCGCAAGGGCGCTGGACACTGAAATCGCCGCAGCATCTGTTCGATCTGCCGGGTCTGGTCGAGGCCTATCCCGGCGCAATGCTGGTGTGGACGCACCGCGATCCGGTACTGACGTTCTCGTCGCTGTCGAGCATGATAGCGGCGTTTCTGGCCGCCGTGGGCGCGGACAAGGACTTGAAAGCCGTGGGCCGCAGCGTGTTCGAAACGTGGAGCGAAGGGCTCGAACGCGGCCTCAAGGCCCGCGATGCGCGTCCCGACATTGCCGAACGCATAATCGATCTGGGGCATAGCGAGGTCGTGGCCGATCCGATGGGATCGGTCCGCCGCATCTACGACCGCTTCGGCCTGCCGTTCACGCCCGAACATGAAGCGCGCATCACGCACTTCCTCGCGCAGAATTCGGCGGCAAAGCGGCTGGGGCGCCACAAACACAGCGCCGAGCAGTTCGGTATCGATCCGGACGAAGTGCGCGAACGCCTCGCCCCCTATTACGCGCGGTTCGGGCACCTGCTGGCGCCCCTTCCCACAAACGCAGGGTAATCCCGATGAGCGTACTCGACCGTTTCCGGCTGGATGGCCGCACCGCAATCCTGACCGGGGTAGGCCCCGGCGTGGGCGAACATGTTGCCAAGGCCTATGCCGAACTGGGCGCAAACGTGGTAATTTCCGCGCGCAGCCAGGACCGGCTTGACCGCATAGCCGGGGAAATCAACGCGCGAAGCGAGGCTGGGGGTGGCGGACGGGCGCGGGCGGTTGCGGTGGATGTGGCCAACAAGGCGGACCTGCAGAAGCTGGTCGATACCGCGCACGATGCGTTCGGGCCGATCCACATCGTGTTCAACAATGCAGCTGCGGGCGTGATCTATGCCCATGATGGCGGGCTGTGGGCGAACACCGACGAGGTGTGGCAGACCGCGATGGACGTCAATGTCATGGCGACTTGGCGGCTGGTCGAAATGACCGAGGCCGACATGAAGGTCCACGGCAAGGGCAGCGTGATTTCGGTGCAGAGCTGCGGCGGGTTCACCCCGATCCCGCCGGCGGTGGCCTATGGCGTGAGCAAGGCGGCGCTGCTGTTTCTCGTGCGCGAACTCGCCAAGACGCAGGCCCCGCATACCCGGATCAATTGCCTCTGCGTCGGTTCGATGAGCCCCGATGGGCAGGAAGCTGAAATCCATCGCGGGCTGGGTCTGGCCGAGCGCAATGCGATCAAGCGCTTCGGCGCGGCGGACGAGGCAGTGGGCGCGGCGATCCTGCTGGCGAGCGACGCGTCGAGCTACACCACCGGCAGCACGATCTTTACCGAAGGTGGCCGCGTGGGGACGATCTCGTGAGCGCGAACCCTCTATGGACCGACGATCAGGCCGAGGCCGAGCGGCTTTCGTTGCGTCTGATTGAGCGCGCCGATGTGCGCGCCGCGCGCGAGACGCAACGCATTGCCATGCGCGCGCACCCGCTGGCCGCGACTGTCGACGGCATTGCCGGGCTGGACCGCGCGCTGGATCAATGGGTTCTGGGCCTTGCCATGCGCGAGGCCAATGGCGATCCGGCCGATCCCAAGGTCGTGTGGAACATCAGCAACGCCCCGCGCAACTGGTTCGGCCATGTCTATCAGGGCGCGGCGGTCGCCATCGACAATCCCGACAATTTCAACCGCGAAATCCCGATAGACGGCGACGGCAACTACGAGATCACGATCCGGTTTTCGGATGATCCGCCGCAGCTCAGCATCGTGCTGGAAGTGGAGCCGGACCATCACGCCGGGCTTGGCCGCAATCTGGGCGCCTTTACGCTGCAGGATTTGCGCGATCCGGCAGCGCCGACCGCTCCGGTGGTGGTGACGGTTGGGCCGGGCGAGGGGGGGCGCCATCATCTGCGGTCCGAGCCGGGCAAGCTGCATCAGGTCTATACGCGCGACAGTCAGCGTGACTGGAACCAGATCCCGGCGCAAGTTACCGTTCGCCGCATCGATCCGCCCGCCGGGCACCGCCCGCGCACCGAGGACGAGATTGCCGCCAAGGTCATCGCCGATCTGCCCGCATGGGTCCATTTCTGGAGCCACTTCAAGGATGATTTCCTGGGGCTGCCGGAACCGCACAAGTTGGTCGGTCCCAATGGCCGTGATGGCGGCTGGGGCTATCTTGCGGGTGGGCGTTTCAGGCTGGATGACGGCAAGGCGCTGCTGGTGACGATCGATCCTGCGGGCAGCTATTATTCGGGGTTCCAGATTGCCGATCCCTGGACGATCTCGCCCGATCCGATGGTGCGTCTGGTCAGCCTGAACAGCACGCAAGTGGCCGCCAGCGCCGATGGCACGCAAAGCTATGTGCTGAGCGCGGTCGATCCGGGCGTCGCAAACTGGATCGATACCACCAAGCTGGCTGAGGGCTGGATGATGATCCGCTGGCAGGGCGTGCCGCCGACCGCCGATCCCGCCACCTTCATCCGCACCGTGCAGGAATTCGGTCTTGCCGATGTGGACACAGTCGTGCCCGCAAGCGTGCCGCGCATCGATATTGCCGGACGCCGCGCGCAGCTGATGAAGCGCGCGCGCGATCACGGCACGCGCACACGCGCTGCCGACTGGCTGCCCTGAACAACAAGGACTTCGACCGATGCAACCCAGCGGCTCCGTTCTCGAACTCTGTCAGGTCGTGGCCGATCTGGAACCGGCGCTGGATCACTGGACCGGGACCATCGGCGCGGGGCCGTTCTTCGTGTTCGACGTGCCGGTTCTGCCGGGCCAGATCTATCGAGGAGCGCCCACGCAGGTTTCGATGAAAGTGGCGTTCGGGTTTTCGGGCGGGCTGCTGATTGAACTGTTGCAGCAGACCAACGACGGCGCTTCGGTGTTCCGGGAAATGCTGGAGAGTAGCGGCCACGGCTATCACCACGTGATGCTGCGCGGACCGTATGATGCCAACTTCGCGCGGCTTTCGGCCAGGGGTCATGCAGTGGCTTTCAGCGGGCAGATGCCTTCGGGCGAACGGTTCTGCCTGTTCGATACGCGGGCGACCGATGGCGCGTTCATCGAGCTGATGGAAATATCCTCGGCGATGGAGGAATCGCTGTCGCGGATGCACCGCGCGCATCTGGCATGGGACGGCGTGACCGACCCGGTGCGCGGGCTGGACCGTCTCGCGGAATTTGCCTGACCGCTCACCCTGACGTTCGATAGGGGCCGTGCGCCGCCGGGTGCCGCAATCCACGATCCAAAGGGCTGTAGTGGCCGCGCGAGAGGATCGACGATGAAGGTTGCATGGATTGGGCTCGGCCAGATGGGCCTGCCGACGGCTAAGGCAGTTGCGGCCGGTGGCCATGAGGTTCGCGCGTTCGATGTGAAGGCGCCATCTGCCGAAGACGCACAGGGCCTGACGTTGGTCGGTTCACCGCGCGAAGCCGCGCAGGATGCCGATCTGGTGTGCCTTGCTGTATTTTCCGACGATCAGGTTGCCGATGTGCTGACCGGCCCGGAAGGCGTGATCGATCTGCTGAAGCCCGGCGCCATCGTGGCAGTGTTCACCACCGGAAGCATCGAATCGATCCAGGGTATCGCTGCCAGCGTGCCCGCAGGCATCGCCATCCTGGATACCTGCTTCAGCCGGAAGCAGTCGGAAATGGCGTCCGGCAAGCTGACCTTGCTGGTCGGCGGCGACGCCGATGCCATCGAGCGCGGACGCCCGGTGTTCGATACATTTGCGCGCGAGATCTTTCACGTGGGCGGCAGTGGCGCTGGCCGTGCGATCAAGCTGGTCAACAACATCCTCTTCGCCGGGCACCTGCAACTGGCGTCCGATGCCATGAATCTTGCCGAAAGCCTGGGACTGGAGCGGGCTTCCACCGCCACCGCGTTGATCCAGTGCAGCGGCGCAAGCGATGTGCTGCCCTGGTTCGCCGGAGACAGCTGGAGCGCGATGCTGGAGACGGCGCGCCGCTACATGGTCAAGGATGTGGCCGCTGCGATCGATGCGGGCCAATCGGCAGGTGCCGAGATCCCGGCGCTGGCCGCGGCAACCGCGACATATCTCGCCAAGTAAGCAGGAGGGAATGCCATGAGCACCACCGCCGAAACCCATGACGCGCAGGCCCTTGCCGACCGCAACCGCGCAATTGTGATCCGTCTGATGGGCGCGCTCGACAAGTCGGACGTGGATACCATTCGCGCGATCATGGCGCCGGATGTGGACTGGTATGTGTCTGGCGTCGGCACGCTCGACCTCGATACGCTGCTGACCCAGTTGCAGGCGATGCTCGGCGTGGCCAAAGTGGCGCAGACGACGATCATCGCAACCACCGCCGAAGGCGAGCGGGTGGCGGTGGAATCGCGCGGCAACTTCGAATTCGAGGATGGCCGGACCTACCGCAACCACTACCACCACTTGTTCACGGTGCGCGATGACCGCGTGGTGGGCGTGCGCGAATATCTCGATCTGCATGAGACCGAGCGCGCATTCGGCCCGCTGGGTGCCAGCGCTTGAGCGCAGGTGCGCCCGCGGCCACCGCAGCGATGCAGGGCGGCGGTTTCTACAACCGCCACTCGGGGCTGCAGGCGGCCAATCTCGGCTCTGCGCTGCCTCTGCTGGTCGCGGCAGCGGGCGAGGTTGCGTCTGATTCAACCACTATCGGCATTGCGGATTATGGCGCATCGCAGGGGCGCAATTCGATGGCGCCGATGGGTGCCGCGATTGACGCAGTGCGCGCACGAACCGGGCCGGAATGCCCGATCATCGTGAGCCATATCGATCTGCCGTCCAACGATTTTGCATCGCTGTTCACGCTGCTGGATGAAGACCCGATAAGCTATCTGGCGGGGCGGGCGGAGGTCTATCCCGTCGCCATTGGCCGTTCGCACTATGGCCCGGTGCTGCCGCGCGGCAGTGTCGATCTGGGGTGGAGTTCCAACGCGCTGCACTGGATGAGCCGCAACCCTTGCGCGGTGCCCGATCATGGCTGGGGCGTGTTCAGCGCCGATGCTGCCGTGCGCAATGCGGTCGATGCGCAGCTTGATGCGGACTGGACGAATTTTCTGCGGGCGCGCTCGCACGAGTTGCGGCGCGGCGGGCGGCTGATCTGCCAGTTCATGGGGCGGGGCGAGGACAGCCACGGCTTTGAATGGATGGCTGGCGCGTTCTGGCAAAGCTGGGTGGATGTGGCCGATGCTGGCCTTGTGACTCATGCCGAACTGGCGCGGATTTCTGCGCCATCGGCAGGGCGGTCTGTCGCGCAGATCGAAGCGCCATTCCGCGATGGCCGGATTTCCGGGCTGAAGCTGGTCGATGCCGCTCTTGTGCCGACACCCGATCCATACTTCGATCTCTACGAGCAGAGCGGCGACGCTGTGCAACTGGGGCAGATGTGGGCGAACATGATGCGCGCGGCCAATGGCCCGAGCTTTGCCGCTGCGCTCGATGCCGGGCGGGATCGCGCGCATGTGCTGGATGCCGTGACCGAGCGCCTTGCTGCCCGCATCGCCGCCGATCCGCAGCGCAACCGGTCATACAACGTGATCGTGGTGGTTGAAGCGGCGGGCTGAACTTCGCGCAGGAGTCCCCTGCGCAGACCTTGAACGACCTTGGGAGAAATCGAGATGGCATTTGCATTTCCGGAACCGGTGATTCCCGATCACGTCCCTGGCGATCTCGTCCGGCCGTTCCCGTTCGTGTTCGGCATGACCACCGATCAGGACCCGTTCAATGTGCTGGCAGCTTCGGTCCATAAAGGGCCGGACCTGATCTATGCGCCGCACGCCTATCCGGGTGGTTCGCCTGCGTGGATCCCGCGCCGCATGGAGGACATGCGCGCGATCTACCTCGATACCGACCACTTCACCACACACGACTTTTCGCCGTTCTCGAAGCTGACCGGCGGCACATGGATCAACTCGCCGGTCGAGCTCGATCCTCCGGCGCACGGACCGTTCCGCCAGATGGTGAACCCCGCGTTCACGCCCAAGGCGATGGCCGCGCTGGAAGGCAAGATCCGCGAATATGCCATCGAATACATCGACGGTTTCGCGGCGCGCGGATCGTGCGAATTCATGGGTGACTTCGCGTTCGAATTCCCGATCAAGGTGTTCATGGAACTGATGGGGCTGCCGCATGACCGGGTGGCCGAATTCATGGAGTGGGAAATGAACCTGCTCCACAATCACGACCTGTCCAAGATCGCCGACGCCACCCGGAAGGTCGTGGCCTACCTCAGCGCGGAGATCGACGACCGCCGGGCAAATCCGCGCAATGACCTGATCAGCTTTGGCGTGGCGGGGCAGATCGAGGGTCGGCCGCTCACGCAGGACGAACTGGTCGGATTCATGTTCAATCTGTTCATCGGCGGGCTGGATACGGTTTCGACCAACATGGGCCTGCAGTTCTGGCATCTGGCGACCCATCCCGAAGACCAGGCTGCTCTTCGCGCCAACCCGGCAGAAATCCCCCACGCCATCGACGAACTGATGCGCGCGTATGGGGC
Organism: Novosphingobium sp. MMS21-SN21R; assembly: GCF_031846015.1. GTDB lineage: Bacteria > Pseudomonadota > Alphaproteobacteria > Sphingomonadales > Sphingomonadaceae > Novosphingobium. The sequence goes on from NZ_JAVRDU010000003.1 coordinate 114,459, forward strand.
CGTGACCACCTTCCGCACCTGCAAGAAGGAAACGACGATCCGGGGCGTGACGATCAAGCCCGGCGACAAGGTGGCGATGTCCACCACGCTGGCTGGCCGCGATCCTGCCGAGTTCGACAATCCGGGCAAAGTCGATTTCAGCCGTCGCCCGCGCCATGTAGGCTTCGGCTTCGGGATTCACACTTGCGTCGGCATGCATCTGGCGCGGCGCGAACTGCGGATTGCGATGGAGGAGTTCCTCGCGCGGATTCCGCCGTTCACGCTGGAGCCGGGCCATACGGTGACCTGTCATATGGGCATGATCCAGCCGGTCGCCCTGCCGCTGGTGTGGAAGCCTGCTGCCTGAGCATTCGGGCGGGCACCACCCTGTCCTGAAGGGATTCCGCGTTCCTGCCATAGGATAGGTTGCAGTCAACCTGCCACGCCTAAAGCCAATGTCCGAGCAGGAGCAGAAGCAGAGCCATGGATTTTTCGCTTTCCGAAGAGCAGCAGGCATTCAAGGACATCGTGCATCGCTGGGTCGAGGCCGAGTGCCCGAAGGACTGGATGCGCAAGCTTGAGGCGGACGAGGAGAATTACCCCTATCCGCTGTGGGACAAACTGAAGGAGCAGGGCTTCTTCGGCATCGGCATTCCCGAGGAATGGGGTGGCCTTGGCGGCGACGTGGTCATGCAGATGATCTTCGCGCGCGAGTTTGCCCGCACCGCAGGCGGCTTGCTGTGGACCTGGGGTCTAACCTCGTTCGGCGGGGCCAAGACGATCACGGCGGTCGGCAGCGAAGAGCAGAAGCAGCGCTGGTTGCCGGCGATGGCATCGGGCGATTTGCGCGTCTCGCTCTCGATGACCGAGCCTGATGGCGGCACCGACGTGCTGGGCGCGATGAAAACGCACGCCGAAAAGGTCGATGGCGGCTGGAAGCTGAACGGCGCGAAGATGTGGACGACCGGTGCTAAGGCGGCAGACCGCCTGCTGGTGCTGGCCCGCACCGACGCGAACGTCGAAAAGAAGCACCACGGCCTGACGATGTTCTTCGTCGATGCCAAGTCGCCCGGCATCACCTCGTCGCTGTTGCCCAAGCTGGGCATGCGCGCGATGGGATCGTGCGAAGTGCATTACGAAAACGTGTTCGTGCCCGATGAGGACGTGCTCGGCACGCCGGGACAGGCCTGGTATGCAATGCTGCCCACGCTCAACAACGAGCGCATCATGGTCGGCGCACAGTGCCTCGGCGCGATCGACGGCGTGCTCGAAGATGCCGTAGCCTACATGAAGCAGCGCACCGCGTTTGGCGGGATCATCGGACGGTTCCAGATCCTGCAGCACTATGTCGCCGATATCGCCACGTGGCAGAAGACCACCGAACTGCTGCTCTACTACGTCGCGCAGCTTCAGGCCGAGGGCAAGCCCTGCGGGATCGAGGCGAACATGCTCAAGATGGTCGCCACCGAAAACGCGGTGAAGGCGGCGGACCTCGGCATCCAGATCATGGGCGGCATGGGGTATTCGGCGGAAACCGACATGCAGCGCTACTGGCGGGATCACCGCATCCTGCGCATGACGCCGATTTCCAACGAGATGGTGCGCAATTCCATCGCCGAAAGCTTCGGCCTGCCGAGGTCGTATTGATGAGCGACGAAGCCGAATTCCCGCCCGCTCCGCAAGTTGCGGGAACCTCGCTCGACGGGACGAAGATCTTCACCGTTTCGGCCGAGGAAAACGAGCGCCTTTGCCGCTCGGTTGGGGTTGCGCCAGCCGCTGATGGCACGGCGCATCCGGTATGGTATTACGTCGCCACGCAAGTCGCGATGGGCAAGACCGTGGCCGGCGTGTGCGAAACATGCGAGTTCGATGTCGAGGACGGCCCGATGATGGGCTCGTCGGGCGTGCGTTTTTCCGGGCCGATCATGGTCGGCCAGCCCTACAAGGTCGGCGGCGAAATCCTCAGCCTCGTGCGCAAGAAGAGCCGCAAGCTGGGCGTGATGGACGTGCTGACCTATCGTTTGCGCCTGCATCCCGCTGAGGGCGGCGACGCCATTCTGGAAACCGACAATGTCTGGGTTCTGCCGCGAAAGGAACTCGCATGAACTACGCAGTTGGTGATGCCATCGCGCCGTTCACGATTCCCAGCGTGAGCGCGGACGCGATGAAGGATTGGGCGGTGTTTCTGGCCGACCCCAATCCGATCCATCTCGATGTCGAAGTGGTCAAGGCCAAGGGTCTGGGCGACCGAGTGATCAACCAGGGCCCGATCAATGTGGCCTACATGATGAACATGCTGATGGCGGCCTTTCCGGGTGGCACGATCGAGGCGATGGATTCGCGTTTCCTCGATAACGTCTATGGCGGCGACAAGGCCGTTGCCAGCGGCAGGATCACGGCGGTTGACGGCAACCGCATCGATTGCGAATTCAGTCTGGATATCGAAGGTCGCGGCACCGTGAATGCCGGGACCGCGACGATCAGGCTCAACGCTTAACAGGAGAGAAGACAATGCCCAGCGGACCTTTTGCCCATGTTTGCATGGTCGTGCGCGATCTCGACAAGGCCATCGTGGACTGGACCAAGATCCTGCGCGTGCTCGACCCGGCGCAGCTTGACCAGCGCATCGTCAAGTATGACGAATTTTCGAGCGGTGACGACGCCGGGATGAAGTGGGCGACTTTCGTCAACGATCACGGCACCGAAATCCAGTTCATTCAGCCTGCACCCGGCACCCCCATGGGCCGGCGTCTCGACAAGGTGGGTGAGCATGTCCACCACTTGTGCTTTGCCACCGACGACGTTCCCGGTGCGATGGAAAAGCTGCGCGCCGAAGGGCTCGACCTTCCGGGTGAAGGCACCACTTACAACGATCCCGACATGACCTGGCAGAAATGGAGCTGGGTCGGCGCCAAGAGCACGCATGGCTGCCTGATCGAAGTCGCCAGCCCCTATGAGAGCCGAAACGACGGCAAGTGGCACCACGCCCCTGAGAAGTTTGCCTATAAGGGTCCGGGCGAGCATCCGATCTTTGCCGAGATCGCACCGCCGCTCGCCACTGCGGCCGAATAATCGCGCGAACCTTTGCAATGAGTGCACCGGCGCGGGCCGTAGTCGAACTTCCCGGCGACGGCCTGACGCTGCGTGCGGACGTTTATGGCCCGCACGCAGGGCCGCCGGTGCTGTTCTTTCATGGCGGCGGACAAAGCCGCCGGTCATGGAGCGGCGCGGCGAGCAGCATCGCTGCGGCGGGCTACCGCGCCTATACCGTCGATCTGCGCGGCCATGGGACCAGCGACTGGGCAGCGGACGGCGATTATCTGCTCGACGCATTCGGGCGCGATGTCGCGGCCTTGCTCGATTTCTTTGACCGACCGGCCGCACTGGTCGGCGCATCGCGCGGTGGGCAATCCGCGCTGGTTGGCGCGTCACGCCGTCCTGGCAAAGCCGCGCTGGTGATGCTGGCCGACGTTGCGCCGCTCTTGCGCGATGAGGGCGTCGACGATTTCCGCGATTTCTTCATCGCCAGCGCGGCGGGCTTCGCTACAGTCGATGCCGCCGCCGATACCCTCGCCGAGCACCTTGGCCTGCCCCGCAAGAGCGACGTGTCGGGCCTTGTAAAGACCATGCGGCAGGGCGATGATGGGCGCCTCTACTGGCAATGGGACCCACTGACCGTGTCGCCCGAATTTCTCAACCCGCCGTCCGAAGGCCTTGCGCTGCAAGACGCCGCCGCCCGGATCACGGACCCGGTCGTGCTCGTGCGCGCCGAACTGTCCACCATTGTCACCGACGAAGGCGAGGCACTGTTCCGGCAATTGACGCCGCAGCTTGACGTGGTTCTGGCCAAGGGCGTGGGCCACATGGTCACCGGCGACCGCAACGATGTGTTTGCCGAGACCCTGCTCGATTACCTCGCGCTTTACAGCCCCGTGGCATGAGCGGTCCGGCGTCTTCGCGCACCGCGCTGGTGGTCGGCGGCTCGGGCGGGCTTGGTGCGGCTATTTGCCGCGCGCTTGCCAGCGAATGGGGGCGGGTTGCAGTGGGTTACCGGTCGGGCCTGCAAGCAGCGCAAGACCTTGCCGCAGAACTTGGCGGCAAGAGCGCTACCGTGCATTGCGATCTGAGCGATGCGGCCAGCGTGGTGTCAGCCATTGCGGCCGCGAATACCGCAGACCTGCCGCTGGGAGCGATCGTGTTTGCAGGCGGCGTGGCCATCGAGCAGCCGTTTGTCAGCACGATAGCAGAGGCGCAGTGGCGGCAGGTGATCGAGGTCGAGCTGATCGGGTTCACCCGTGTCGTTGCGGCCGCGATCCCGGTGTTGCGCGCCAGTGGCGGGGGGTCGATCACGGCGATCTCGTCTGTGGCGAATTACACTTATCCGCCGGGCGATGCGCTGTCGTCGGTGCCCAAGGCCGCGATTGAATCGCTGTGCCGCGCGGTTGCCAAGGAAGAGGGCCGCTCGGGCATTCGCGCCAATGCGGTTGCGCCGGGGATCATTGATGCCGGGCTGGGGGCGCAGTTCCTTGCGGATCTCTATTCGCCTGAAGTCTGGAACGTGCAGCGCCAGCGCATTGCCCTGCGCCGCTTCGGATCGGCGGAAGAGATTGCCGATGCCGCAGCGTTCCTCGCGTCAGACCGCGCACGCTACATCACCGGCCAGACGCTGATCGTCGATGGCGGGTTCAGCCTCTAACGCTCAGGCGGCGATGTCCGCTACCGGGCCGCGATCGTAGCGGGCTTCGAATTCAGCCAGATAGGCGCGATAGCCCCTGGGCTCACGACGCTTGGCCGGATCGTAGAACGGCGAGCAGATCTTCAGGAAATTGCTGATGAAGTGGCGGCCCATGACCTTGCGGGCGACTTTGTCGCGCGCCAGCGATTGTGTCACTTCGTCCGGCGTCATGGTTGCGCGGTCATGGCCGAGCAGCTTTTTCGACACCATCAGCTGGAAGCGGCCAAGGTGGACGATGGCGTAGAAATAGCCGTAGAGGCGGTAGAAATAGGCGAGGACCGGGTGAAGGCCACTCAACTCGTGGTAGACGTCCGAGCAGACGGTGCGGTGCTCGAACTCCTCGGCCAGATGCCAGCGCCACATGTTGGTCGGCTCGGGGTCGGCCTGTTCGAGCAGCTCGTTGTAGTCCTCGAAATAGAGCACGCAGGCGGTGGCGCTGAGCGATTCGAAGCCTTCGCTGTAGGCCAGGTTGAAACGCAGTGACTTCTTGGCGAGGAAGCGGGCGAAGGTGGCTTCGAATTTCGCTTCGATGGGTTTGAGCAGTTCATAGCCAAGGTCGTGCATCCGCCGGTTGAACGCGATGTGCTGGCGGCAGTGCTGCATTTCCTGCTTGATGAAAATGTCGAGATCGCGGTGCATGTCGGTCTTGGCCGGATCAATCTTCTTCTTGGCCTGCATCATCACCTTGAGCAGGTAGGGTTCGATATAAGCCGGGATCAGCGACGCAGCATTGGCGCGCTGTGCAAATTCCAGATTGGGCGCCCAATGCGCGCGCAGGTTCGAAAAATCGAACTTGGGGAACCGTGCCTTCATCCTGCATCCTCGCATGGCGGGCGATATCGCGCGCCGCTTGTCCCGGCTTTGATCGGGTTGGGAGCAATCTACCCGGATCATGCATGAAATTCAATCGCACTTGACGGAGCGTCAGGCAATGGGACCCTTTTGCCATGGTTTCCGCATTTTCCGGCCTTGGGAATCAGGCCTGCTGAGCCAGAAGGTGGACGCGTCGTCCAATGATCGCCAATGCGCGCCATATTGTGCATGATCTTTTGATCGTGCATGATGCGGGCATAAGTTCAGGTCAGTGGCCCTGCCAGAAAAGCATAATCGAGGAGCGGAAGCATGAAAGTGTCCTACCTTTGCATGACCGGTTACGACGGTCCCGCGCCGGGTATCGAGATCTGGCCAGCCTCGCCCGAGTTCTGCAAGCCGGAAGTGGCGACTGGGTCCTACGCACGCTACCTTGAAATGGTGGAAGCGGCCGAAGCGCTGGGCTTTGACTGGGTGAGCGTATCGGAACACCACTACGCGCCCTATCAGATGACCCCGAACCCGATGATCATGGCCTCGGCCATCATACAGCGCACCAGGAAAGTGCGCGTGGCGCTGCTCGGCCCGCTGGTGCCGCTGAACAATCCGGTGCGACTGGCCGAAGAAGTGGCAATGCTCGACGCGTTGAGCGACGGGCGGCTCGAGGTGCTGTTCCTGCGCGGCACGCCAAACGAGCACAAGACCTATGACACCGATGCCGAACTGACCAAGAAGATGACCCAGGAGGGTATCGACCTGATCCTGAAGGCCTGGACCAGCGAGAAGCCCTTCGCGTGGGAGGGCGAGCAATACCAGTTCAACACGATCTCGGTCTGGCCGCACATCACGCAAGTGCCGCATCCGCCGGTGTTCGGATCGGGCAACAGCGAAGATTCGGTGGTGTTCGCGGCCAAGCGCCGGATCGGCATCGCGTTCTCGTTTGCCGCGCCCGAGACGGTGAAGGGCTGGATCGACCTCTATCGTGCGGAATGTGCGAAGGAAGGCTGGGAGCCAACGCCCGCGCACGTGATCTATCGCGGCATCGCCTATTGTGCGCCAACCGACGAGCAGGCGACCGGCGACATGTACGCCTATTTCGGCAAGCAGGCCGAAGAGTCGAGCAAGCTGCAATCGGCCACGCTGGGCGGCCCGCCGGTGCTGGATCTGGTGGCCAAGCCCTATTTCGTAGGCAGCCCGGAAACGCTGATCGAGAAGTTCCGCGTGCTCCGCGATATCGGCGTCGGGGTGTGCGACCTGCCGTTCGTGGTGGGCACGCCCGACCAGCAGCGCGCCTCGCTTGAACTGTTCGGCCGCGAAGTGCTCCCCGTGGTGCAAAGTTGGGACATGGCACGCTTTCCCGAGGCGCTACAGGCCGAGGCCGCCGAATAGGACGCTGCGTCAAGGAAACCGCCTTCGATGTCGCCGCGCGCTCGTGCATAACCGCAACGGGCTGGCGGCGACGCAGGCACCCTGAAATTGCTTGGGAGAGCACCACGTGACCGAAACGCTGACCCTGCCTGACGGGTTTGCCGATCTTGCACCGTTCGCTGCGGTGTGGGGCAAGCTGGAATCGCAGGAAGAACGCTACCTTCAGCGCCAGCATTGCACGATGAAGCAGCTCAAGGCATTCTATGACGCAACCGCCCCCCGGCTGAACGCCATCTTCGATCATCTCGATCGGTTCCCGATGGACGGACTGCCCGAGCCCGAGGCGCTGCTCTACCGGACCGCGCTGGGCCTGACCGAGGCGGCGATGGCGGTCGAAGTGTTCGGCCAGCCTTGCGTCCCCTACGCGCCATTTCCCCACAAGATGGCGATCAAGTGGAGCGAATACCTGCCATGAGCCATGTAGCGCTGCCCGAACAGTTTGCGTTCCTCCAGCCTTTCGTGGCGAGCTGGGGCGACCTCAGGACGCAGGACGAGCGCTATCTCAGGCGCCAGCAATTGCCGCAGGGCGAGCTTGAAGCCTTCCATGCGGCGCTTGCGCACCGGCTTGAGGACGTGTTCGTCCATCTTGATCAGTTCGATCCGCGCGCGCTGCCTGAATCCGAAGCGCTGCTCTTCCGGGTGGTGCTGGGGCTGACCGAAGCGAGCCAGGCGGTCGAGATTTTCGGGCAGCCGCGCGTGCCGCATGCCCCCTATCCCCACGGCGTTACGATGGACTGGGCGGGCTTTCAGCCGCACTGATCGCCAGCCTGCAACCGCCAGCCTGCAACCGGGAGACGGCCCTCGCCAAGAACGGGTGCCGGATATGACATGACCGACCTCAGTGAACACATGACCAAGGCGCGCGATCTCGGGCTGGAGAATGGCCGGGTTCCGGTGGAATACTATACCTCGCCCGAATATTTCCGGCGCGAACAGGACATGATCTTCCGCCGCGCGTGGCTGATGGTTGGCCGGGTGGACGAAGTGCCGGAACCGGGCGATTACATCGTCCGCGAGGTGCCACCGCTGAAGGCCAATGTGATCATCGCGCGGGGCAAGGACGGCGAGGTCCGCGCATTCCACAACGCCTGTTCGCATCGCGGCGTTGCGCTGGTGTGCCAGGACAAGGGCAACGCGCTGACCTTCCGCTGCCCTTACCACGCCTGGACCTACCGCATCGACGGATCGCTGAGCGCTATTCCCGGCGAACAGGATTTCCCCCATGTGGACAAGGCGACAAGCGGCCTTGCGCCGGTGCATCTCGATACCTGGGCGGGCTTCATCTTCCTGAACTTTGCCGAGGAGCCGGAAGCCACGCTGACCGAGTTTCTGGCCGGGCTCGACGTGTTGCTGGACGGCGCGCCTTTCGGCGATTTTCCGTTCTGCGTGCGCGTGACCGACGAGATCGACTGCAACTGGAAGAACCTCGTCAATGCCTTCAACGAGGGCTATCATGTGGCTATCCTGCACAACAAGACCCTGCGCGCGGCGGTGGTGCCGAAGGATAATCCGCACCTGCATTACCTCGATGTAAAGCAGTTCGGGCCGCACAGCGCAGGGACGGTGCCGCGCAACTTCGACTACGATCCGCAGGCTCCCGCGCTGACCTGGGTCTATGCCCAGATGCTGCCGACCTCCGCGCCCGATCTTGAGGCGATCAAGCAAGGGCGCGCCGGGTTTTACGAACACCCCGGCATCAACCGGCTGAAGATCCCCAACTTCGGGACCGAAACGATCACGATCTTCCCGAACATCTCGATCCAGCCGCTGGCCAACGGTTATCTGTTCTATCAATTCTGGCCGATTTCGGCAGGCCGGATGCGCACCGAAGTGCGGATCTACAGCCGCCACGCGCCGCGCACCCTGCGCGAGGAATATGCCATGGCGAGCACGCTGGCGGCCACGCGCGACGTGGTGGTCGAAGACATGGCGATGTCACGCCTGCAGCAGATCGGGTTCGAATCCGGCGGCAAGACATACCAGCAGTTCGGCCAGAACGAACCCTTGCTGCGCATGTTCACGCGCGATTACGAGGCCTATCTCGCGGGCGGCGGAATGACGCCGTTCCCGGTGCAGGCCGCCGCCGCCGAATAGGCCGCGCGCCCGAAGCCGCGATCCTGACCGGTCGTGCGATAGGTTTTGCTCTCGCCGGGGCGGGGCACCCTTCGCGCGACGCAAAAAGGATCTGACTTCATGGCCACGCTGGCTGAAACCGACATCTCGAAGCTGAACGCAGACGCGCTGCTCGATCAATACCCACTGCCCGAATACTTGCGCGAGAACGTGCGGCCGGGGCTGGAGATGCTGCTGCGTTCGGGCGCTGAGATGACCGATCTCAATGCCAATGGGCGTGCCCGGCTGCTGTTCGGCATCCATGACGATCTGGGCCGGTTGAAGCAGATTGCCGACGACCGCGCGCGCTATCCCGAAATAGCCGACGTGGAAATCCGTGAACCGCTGTTCATCGTCGGCCTGCCGCGCTGCGGCACCAGCGTGCTGCACGCGCTGCTGAATGAAGACCCTGATGTGCGCGCGCCACTGCAGTGGGAAATTGCCTACCCTTCGCCCCCGCCCGAACGCGCCACCGAAAAGACCGATCCTCGCATTGCGAAATACGATGCCTATCTGTGGGAATCGTTCGGCGGCGATCCCAAGGAATTGCTCAAAGGCCATCCGCTCGGCGCGATGATCCCGCAGGAATGCGGATCGTTCATGACCAGTTCGTTCCAGAGCAGCAACGTGTGCATGCTGCAGAATCTGCCGCGCTTCTACGAATGGTTTCAGGGCGTTGACGCCACCTTCCGCTATGAAGTGCACAAGATGTGGCTGCAACAGCTCAGCTGGAAGAACCCGCGCAAGCACTGGGTCCTCAAGATTCAGGAGCACATGTACAAGATGCGCGAATTGCGGACGGTGTATCCCGACGCGATATTCATTCAGCCGCACCGTGATCCCACGCAGGTCGTCGCGTCGATATCGCAGCTGATGTACGTGATCCGCAGCCCCGCTTATGACGAGCCGGGCAAGGACAAGATCGGCCAGGAATTCCTGAACCTGTGGTCGGACGGAATCGAGGCGATGATGAACTATCGCGCCGCCAACCCGGACCTGCCGATCCACGACATGCGCTTCAAGGACCTGATCACCGATCCGGTGGGCACAATTCGCAAGGCCTATGCCCAGTTCGGGCGGGAGCTGTCGGACGAGGGCGCGGCCAGCGTGCTGCAATGGCTGGCGGAGAACCCCGCCGACAAGCACGGCAAGCGCAGCTACAGCCTTGAGGAGTTCGGACTGGACGAACAGACCGTGCGCAATCGGTTTGCCCGCTATACGGAGACATACCGTGACTTCGTCTGAGGCCGCAGCCCTGCCGCAGTGGTCCGATTACCTCGGACTTCTGGCCAAGGCCGAGGGCGTGCTCGACCTGTTGGCGGACCCCACCGATCCGCTGGCGCGGCAGGAAGCCTATCGCCTGATGTTCATGGCGCTGGCGGCAGGTTTTCAGAGCACCTTCGTCGATCCCGATCACCCCGAGTTCACCTGCGCGGTCAGCAATGTGATGAACAGCGTCGGGGTCAATCCCGACTTCATCTATGGCTCGGCCTCGATCCGCGGTGACGGAGCCTACCGACTGAGCGGCAAACGCGGCGGCGGCGTGTTCGTGCTATTCGATATCAACGCAGGCTCGATCGGCGTGCTCGATGCGTTCGGGCCGTCGGTCGGCTTCATCGATCTCGATGAATGCACATTGGGGCCGGACGGAAGCTTCGACATCCTGATCAGCGCGGAAAGGCCCGAAGGCCACACCGGCGACTGGGTGAAACTGGACCCGCGCGCCTGCAACATCGCGGTGCGCCGCGCCTACTACAACTGGGGCGCGGAAGAAGAAGCCAGGATCGCGATCGAGCGCGTGGACCGGCCAATCGGCCCGGTTCGGCTTGATGCGGCGGAAATTGCACGACGGCTGACCGCGCTTTCGGGCTTTGTCGAACGTTATGTCGGTTTCGCCATGGGTTATGGCGCAAGGCAGCGCGCGCAAGGCGTGGTCAACCGGCTGGAGCATGACGACTGGGCCGGGCGCGGCGGGCTATCGGGCCAGCACTACTATCAGGGCATCTTCGCGCTCGAACCCGGACAGGCGATGATCCTTGAAACCGATGTGCCCGAGACGGTGCGGTACTGGAACATCCAGCTCAACGATCCGCTGTGGAACTCGATCGAATGGTTCAACCGCCAGAGCAGCCTTAACGCCGCCCAAGCCAAGCTGGACAGCGACGGGATGTTCCGCGCGGTGATTGCGCTGGAAGATCCGGGCGTGCCCAACTGGCTCGATCCCGGTGGCCACCTGACCGGATCGCTGATGCTGCGCTGGACGCAGGCGAACTATGGGCCGGTGCCGACCCTGACGATTGTCGATGCGGCCAGCGTGCGCGATCACCTTCCGGCCGACACCCCGGTGGTGAGGCCCGAGGAACGCCAGCAGGTGTTGCGGCGGCGTCTGCGCGGCTCGCAATGGCGGCACCGCTGGTAAAAGGACAAGCCTGATGGACCTTGGCATTTCCGGGCGGCGCGCGCTGATTGCCGGATCGAGCAGCGGGATCGGCGCAGCGATTGCTGCCGCCCTGGCGCGCGAGGGCGTGGAGGTGCTCGTCCACGGTCGCAACCGCGAGAGCGCACAGGGGGTATGCGACGCGATTGTGGCGGCGGGTGGCAATGCTGGCGTGCTGCTCGCCTCGCTGGATGATCCTGCGGACGTTGCCGCTTTGGCGCATGCCGCACTGGCCACCGGTCCGGTCGATATCCTGATCAATTGCGCCGGCGCGGCGTCGGATTCGCACCGATGGTTCGATGGCCCGGCGGACGCGTGGCAGCGCCAGTTCCAGACCTCGACGTTTTACGCCGTGCAACTGATTCAGGCTTTGGTGCCCTCGATGCGCCTGCGAGGCTGGGGGCGCGTGCTGAACGTGAGCAGCGGAGCGGCCTATCGCGCGATGGTCAACCATCCCGAATATGCGGCGGCCAAGCTGGCGCTGCATTCGATGACCGCATCATTGTCCGCCGAACTGGGCGATAGCGGCGTGCTGGTGAATACGCTGGTTTCCGGCCCGGTGTTGACGCCCAATACGCAGGCTTCGATCGACAAGAGCGCTGCTGCGCATGGCTTTACCGAAACCGGGTCCGCGCGCGAGGCCCGGGTGATCGCTGAAGTGTGGCGGGCGAGCATTCCCTTGGCGCGGATGGGCCGGGTGGAAGAACTGGCCGACGCCGCGTGCTTCCTAGTATCGGAACGCGCGTCCTACATCACCGGCGCGGCCTTGCGCGTCGATGGGGGTTCGGTCGGCGCGATCGCCTGAAAAGTGCGCTCCGCTGGAACGTTATATTTCTGCTCCCCCGCGAAGGCGGGGGCCTCAGGCCTTGGTGCGCAACCTCATGAGGCCCCCGCTTTCGCGGCGGGGCAGAGTAGTTCAGCGTATGGCAGGATTCGCAATCAGCGCTGGATCACGATCTTGGCATGCGGGCTGCCCGCTTGCGCGGTCCACGCCTGATCCGCCTGTTCGAACGGATAGACGGCGGTGTCCACAACCAGCGCGCCACTTGCGGCCATGGTCATCAATCGGTCGAATGCGGCGCGGCGTTCGGCGGCGGGGCGCTGCCCTGTGCCAACGCCGATGTGGCTGCGGAACACCAGATCGCGCAACGAGAGCGTGACCGTCTGGCCCGCCTGCACGCCGATGCTCATCATCCGTGCGCCGGGGCGGGTGGCGCGCATTGCGGCCTCTGCCGGGGGTCCGTAGATCACATCAAGCACGACATCGAAGCCGCCATTGGACGCGGCCTTGAGCGCTGCTTCATCGTCGCCATTGCCGAGTTGCACCGTGTCATCAGCCCAGCCGCGCGCCTTGAGTGCGGCGAGTTTGTCAGCGCTGCGTGCTGCCGCAACGACATGGCCTGCGCCCATCGCGCGTGCGAGTTGCAGCGCGATCTGCCCCACCGGGCCAGTGGCGCCAAGGATAAGAACGTTGTCGGCCGCCTGAATGCGCGCCTCTTCCATCGGAATGAGCGCGCCGGTGCCTGAAATGGCGAGCGCGATGACCTGATCGTCCGCCAGTTGCGCGGGGAAGGGCCAGACTTCGGCGTCAGCGACCAGCGTCTGCTCTGCCATCGCACCGAAGGGTGCGATGCTGTGGCCGAAGTAGACGCGCGTGCCATCCGCCAGAGTGCCGACGCCTTCACCGCCGGGGACATATGGACCGGTCACCGGAAAGAAAAATCCCTTCGCCCGCATCAGGTCGGTCGGGCCGATCCCGGCGGCGGTGACGGTGATAAGCTGTGCGCCTGCGGCGCCTTGCGGCGCTGCGTGTTCGGCAAGCGTGAAGCTGCCATCGGGCGCGATGATTGCGGCTTTCATCAGCGGAAATTCCTGACCTGAAAGAAAAAGGCCGCCCGCGCATGGAACGCGGGCGGCCCGTTAGGATTATCGGCTCAGTATGCGCCGGGAGGCGAGATACCGTCAGCACCGGTCATGTTGCGACCATAGATTTCATAGCCGATGGTCGGGATGTTCTGGATGTGGCGCGTCGCCATGGAAACGTCGCGCCAGTAGCGGTTGATCGGCTTGTCGAGCGCGAAGGCCGACGAGCCTGCCTGAAACATCAGCGATTCACTGGCGCCGTGGACCAGTTCGATCATCTGTGAACCGGCTGCGCGGTGCTGTGCCTTCTCCGCGAGTGTGAACTCCTCGCCCAGACCGACGCGGTCGAGCTTGGCGGTGAGATCGAACAGGATCAGCTTGGCGGTGTTGACCATCGCGGCGGCTTCACCAAGATCACGCATATACGCGCCCGACTGGGTGCGCGTGGGGATGAACGTGGTCAGCACCGGCTTCTTGGGCGCTTCGGCGGCAACGATTTCGACCATCGCCTCGACCGCGCCGATCAGCTGGGCAATGCCGGTGGTGCGCACCACCGGAACGGCGGGAAGCAGATCGGACGGATCTCCGAAGTGACGCTTGGTATTGTCGATCTGTCCGGCGCGTTCGCTCATCAGGACCATCTGGTCGTCGGGGATGAACACGTTTTCCGCAATCGCGGTGTCAGACCCGGTGCCCTGCATGCCCGAGACGAACCAGCTGTCGACGATGGTCATCGAATCCATCGGCAGGTAGCACATGTTGATGCCGGGAACGACGGGACCGTCGTAGTCCTCGAGCACCACGCCCTGCTGCGCCCAGGTCGACTGGCGCGAGCCGGACATGTAGGGCCACTTGCCGTTGATGATCCAGCCGCCATCGACCTTGCGCGCCTTGCCCGGAGGATTGTAGGCGCCGCAGACCGGCTGCGGACCGTCGCCGAACACGGCATCCTGCACGCCATCAGGCGCAAGGCTGGTGATCCAGCTGGTGCCGTTGATGATCTGCATGACCCAGCTGACGGCAGGATCGCCCTTGGCGATCTCGATCTGCACGCGGCAGAAATCGGTGGGCGAGAGGCCGTGGCCGCCGAGCCGCTTGGGCACCAGCAACTGCAACAGACCGTTTTCTTTCAGCGCCTTGTCCACCGCCGGGGTCGGCGCGCGCAGCTTTTCGCCTGCGGGTGCTTCGCTTTGAAGCAGCGGGCGCAGGCTCTTTGCCAGTTCGACAAAGCCGTCTGCGACTTCCTTTGACGCGAAGCCACCCGCGTCATTGACGTTAAGTTTGGCAACGGTGGCCATAGGTCTATCCTTTCTCTCGGTTCGGCGGGTTAGCCGACAGTCTGCAGTGCCCATTGAAGTATGTGTTCGGGCGATTCATTCCAGCTGCGCATCCAGGCCTCGTCCGCCGGTATGACCAGCGTGCTGAGCTGGAGCCTGACCAGCGTCTCGATCAGGGTGTCGCGGTTGATCGGCTCGCCGACCCTGCGTTCGAGATAATCGAGTGTCGGCTCCAGCGCTTCACGCACGGCGGCTTTGTGACGGGGGAAATGGGTGCGCAGGAATTCAAGGTGGAACGCCGGCTCGACCTCAAAGATGCGGTCTGGCGAGCGATCAATGGTGAAGTGTGCAAAGAACTGCATCACCGCGCGGAAGCGCTCCATCGGATCAGGATTCGCGTCGGCAACTTCGGCGATGCCCTGCTCGAAGCTGGCACAGACATATTCCGAAACCGCCGCCAGTACGTCCTCTTTCGAAGCGAAATAGCGGTAGAGCGTGCCGCGCGAGACGCCGCTGGCATCGCTGATGTCACGCATCGACAGGCGTCGTGCGCCCACAGTGCGAATGGCGCGCAAGGTGCCGTCCAGAATCTTCTGAACGCTGGCATATTGCTCACCGACGGCGGTGCCGCCCCATTCGCCTTGTGGGAGAAGTTTCACCCGCCTGCCTCCAGTTCTGCCAGATTGTGCGGCACGCTGACGTAGCCCGGCAGGTGCTGGCCGCCATCGACGTTGATCAGTTCACCGTTCACGAAACGGGACATTTCCGATGCGAGGAAAACCACCACCGGGCCGATGTCGTTCTCGGGATCGCCTGCCCGCTTGAGCGGATTGCTGGCAGTCGCCATGTCGAGGAAGCCCGGCACCTTGTCGACCAGTTCGGCAAAGACCTGGCCCATGCCGGTGGGGGCAATCGCGTTGGTGCGAATGTTGTAGCGGCCCCACTCGACGGCGGCGGAGCGCGTCAGGCCAAGGATCGCGCCCTTGTTCATATTGTAGTCGCTGTGCAGCCACGCGCCGGTCTGGGCGTCGATCGAATAGAACGTGACGATCGAGCCACCGCCGCGCGCTTTCATGTGCGGGAATGCTGCGCGCATCGCCCACCAGCTGCCGTACGTACCGATCTTGAGGGTGTCCTCAAGCATCTCGTCGGTCTTGTGTTCGAGCAGAATGTTGGGCGACAGCGCGGAGGCGTTGAGCACCAGTGTATCCAGGCCGCCAAATTCGGCCACGGCCCGGTCGATCATGCCGGTGACCTGATCCTTCACCGCCATGTCAGCAGAAATGCCCACTGCGCCAACGCCAAACTCTTCGCGGATTTCAGCGGCAACGCGCTCGGTTGCCGCACCGTCGCGTCCGGTAATCAGCAGGTTCGAGCCTTCGCGGGCCATACGACGCGAAATGCCATGGCCAAGGCCCTTGGCGCCGCCGGTGACGATGGCCACCTTGTCTTGCAGCAACCCGGTCATGCAACGTTCTCGCGCAGCGGCTCGATCAACATTCTGTCCAACTCGGTTCTCTCCTGGCAGCGATCGCGGGTCAGCACATAGCCGCGCGTCACGCCTTCATTATCGACAAACAGATATTTCAGGCCCGATTCCGTGTCATCAGCCAGTTCCCACTGTCCCTCGGCTTGGGCCGGCTTGGGAAGCAGCACAATCGGGTATGTCGTGGTTTTTACCTGCACCGACAGGGTCGGGAAGCGGATGTCCGTGGGCGTGCCGAGCACGCTGGGCGCAATCGCGCGAGCCGCGGCCATGATCGGGGTGACATAGGCAGCAAGGCCATGCGGATATTCCGCGCAATCACCGATGGCGTAAATCGACGGATCGCTGGTGCGGCCGGTCTGGTCGACCTTGATCCCGCGCCCAACGTCCAGCCCGGCCTCGCGCGCGAGGTCGGTGTTGGGGCGCAGGCCCACTGCCGAGAGGATGATATCGGCAGCGATCTGCGTGCCATCGTCAAGCGTGCCGCGAAAGCCGCCCTCGGGCAGCTTGTCGAGCGAAACGACCTTGCGGCCAAGGTGCCATTCGACGCCGTGCCCTGCCAAAGTCTCGCGGACCTTGTCACCCACTTCGGCGGGTATAAGTTGCGCCAGTGGATGGCCGAGCATGTCGACCACCACCGGCTTGTAGCCGTTGGTGACAAGATCATTGGCAAATTCGGTGCCGACAAGCCCTGCACCCATGATCAGCACGCGCGCGCCGTCGGGCAATTTCTCGCGGAATTCGCGGTAATGATCGAGTGAATTGACCGCGATTGCCAGATGTGCGGCGTCGCCAGCGATCGGTGGGCGGACGGGGTCCGCGCCAAGTGCCAGCACCAGCTTGTCGTAAAAGACAGGGCCGCCGGTGGTCAGCAGCACCTTGCCGCCGGTATCGATGCCTTCGGCTTCGCGTCCGCACCGCAGATCGAGCTTGAGCTGCGCCGCCATCTTCTCGCCGGGTGTGGTCACCAGGGTATCGGCGACCTTGCCCTTGGCCAGCGCGGTGGACAGCGCGGGCTTGGAGTAAAAGTGCCCGTCGTCATGGGTGACGAGCGTCAGGCGGGCGTCCGGCGCAAGCTTTCTGAGCTCACGCAGGACGCCGTAGCCTGCAAGGCCACTGCCCACTACCACGACATGGGGGACAACATGGGGTGCAGTCGCGGTCATGGCGTTAGAGGAAGATCGCCAGATTCGACATGCCCAGCGTGGACTGGTCGACGATGATCTCGCGGCGCGCAAGCTTGTAGGCGTCGCCGACCAGACGCCAGATGTCGCGGCGTTCGGCGCTGAGCGTCTCGTTGTGCGCAACATCGAAGCGGCTGCGCTCAACGTAAAGGTAGCTCGACACTTCGTATTCGCCGGCTGTTTCGCATTCGGCAACACGGGTGTTGGTGACGAAGCGACGGGTGCGCGAGGGCGGGTCTTCGGCCCATGCGCTCTTGGAAAGACGCCCGGTGCGCATCAGGATCGACGAATAGTTGTCGTCGAAATGCATCATCGTGCGCATCACGTCGCGGTCCTTGTTGGGACCATTGCGCGTAAGCCGGACGGGCGCGGTGTAGAGAAGGTCTTCCTCCAGCATCGCCACCCAGTCGTCGAACCGGCGTTCATCCAGAGCGGCGGCTTCGTCATAGAGCGTTTCAAGCAGGCGGTTGTAGATCTCAGATCCGAGCGGCACCCGGTTGGTGGAGACCAGTCCCCGCATCACGCCTGCCTTTTCGACAGCCGCGGTCGCATAATTTACCATGATACGTCCTCTTTCAAGACTGTCGGAAATCAGGCTTCAGCCATCAGGTTGTAATAGGCCATCCACCAGTTCCACTGGGTGTCGTCCTTGGTGAAGCCGGGGTAGAGCAAGCCGCCACCCTTCCAGCCTTCGGGACGTTCGTGCCCGTGGAGCGCCTGATACTTGAGCGTGATGTCCTTGCTGACCACGCCGCGCGCATTGCGCATGATCTGCGGCCAGGTGTCGGCATCGTCCTGTTCGATGATGCCCGAGGTGCCGGTCTGCTGGATCGAGTTCTGCAGCATGTCCCGCTTGACCTGCTCGGGCGCATCCTTTTCGGCGAAGATGAAGTTGATGAACTCCACCTTGTCCGGGCCGCGCGGCACATAAGTGTGCAGCGCGAGCGCACCCGACGAGCCACCATCCGTGCGCGGCGCAAAGATGAACGCGACGAGGATGTTGGGGAACAGGCCGCCAACCTGCGGCGGGATCGTGGCGAGCTGTTCGACCTGATCGGCCGACAGGTTCTTGAACAGCTGCGGAATCAGCTCCTTGGTGATGCCCGGCGGGGGCAGCATCGCAAGGCGTTCCTCGACAGACTTGCCTTCAAAGCTGATGTCCGAGAACATCTTGAAAGTCTGTGCCGCTTCGAGGCAGCGCAAAGAGTGACCCTGCTCGCAACTGACGTCGACGCCGTACATGCCCGGCGCGTTATCATAGATCGATTCAGCCGTGCCGCCCATCACGCCGCCTTCCATCAGCGAGCGATGGAGCGTGAGCGTGTGGAAGCCGTCAGAACCCGACTGTTCGCCGGGGATCTTCCAGTTGCACGGCAGCACGAAGCGCTGCGGGGGTCCGAGCATTTCGAGGCCGGAATCGGTGCGACAGAACAGCTGGTCGAGATAGTACTTCATATCGCCGAGATATTCGTCGAACGAAGGCCCTTCGATGTCCCAGGTGGCGAAGATCAACCCGCCATAGACCTGCACGCGCGCCTTCTTGAGGCCGAGCTGGTCCTTGCCCAGACGGTTGCCGTGCATCTGTTCCTTTTCAACAGGCGCACCGATGAAGCTGCCGTCGGGACGGAACGCCCAGCCGTGATAGATGCAGCGGTGCGCGTGGGCGTTACCGGCTTCGGCCGTGCACACCTTCATGCCGCGATGCGGGCAGACGTTGAGTGAAACATGGATTTCGTCGTTGCGATCGCGGGTCACGATCACCTGATCCTCGCCCATGTCGCGCACCACGAAATCGCCGGCCTTGGGGATTTCGGTATCGTGCGCGAGGAGCAGCCAGGTCTTGGCGAAGATGCGCTCCATCTCGAGCTTGTACAGCTCTTCGTCACTCATCACCCGCAGCATGACTTCGTTCGTGTCGCGCTTGACGAGATCATCGAGTGTCGCGCCGTCAGCCAGCGTGAACGTTGCTTTTTGAAGCATGATCCTCTCCATCGAATCTATCGAAAAATTCTATTGCCTGTCTTATACAGGTTGAACCAAATGTGTTCAACATGTAATCGTCGGCCCGAGAGGAGAAAACCATGTCCAACCGCTTGAAAGTCGTGATCGATAAGCCTGCATGCTGCGGCTATGGCGTCTGCGCCGAAATCTGCCCTGAAGTGTACAAGCTTGACGAAAACGGCATCGTCTATGTTGACGACGAAATCGTGCCCGAAGGCCTTGAAGACCGTGCCCGCGAAGGCGCCGAAGCCTGTCCGCAGGCCGCGCTCGCCATCGTCGAGGCGTGATGCAGGTCCAGCTCCGGCAAGCGTAACGCTGCCGGAGCCAAAACCCTGTTCAGCGCACCATCTGCCCTGCCAGCACTTGTGCGACGCGCTGCGATTCGGGGATCGAATCGATACCGATGCGGCGGTCAACTTCTTCCTCGAACCAGTAGAGAGCGCGCTCCTGATAGCCGAAGGTCAGGTGCGGAATCGTGCCCTGGGTCAATGACCGCTGAATCGAGCGAAACAGGCACAGATCTTCCGACAGAATGTTGCGCACAATGCCGTTCATGGCCTGCCAGTGCTGCTTGTCGGCTTCGGTGTCGACATCCCAGCCCATCAGGCGGACTTCCATGATCGATTTGTCAGGACCTGCAGGCCAGAAGCTCTGCAGCGAGAACCCGCCGGGGTCGAGCGCGAAGAAGGTGTTGGGGAAAGTCGGCAGCGCGATCGTGCACTCGCTGAAAACCTCGGCCACGTTGTCCGGCTTGTAGAGCTGCTGGTCGAAGATCGAATCGCCCTTCTTCTTGCGCGTGGCAAACCGCATGTGGCCATTGGCGAAAAGCGCGATCACGAAGCTTTGCGAATTGAGATAGGGGGCGAGCGTCTTCGCGTGGACGGTCGCGACGTGATAGATTTCGAGGAAGTTGTGCAGCGCCAGCTTCCAGTTGCAGTCCATTTCCACGAGCAGCCGGTCTTTGACGACCATGTTCTCGATCGGATAGCCTTCCTTCTGCGCCGATTGCGGCGCCAGGAAATCATCGAGCGGTCCGGCATTCTCATCGAAATTGATGAAGATCATGCCGCGGTTGACCTCGCACCGCACCGGCTTCAGGCTATTGTCGGCCTTGTTCAGGCAGGTGAAATCATGCTGGTCGGGAACCGATTTCAGCTCGCCTTCCAGCGAATAACCCCAAGCGTGATAAGGGCAGACGAACCGCATCGCCTTGCCCTTCTGTTCAAGCAGGAGCGCCGAACCGCGATGCCTGCACGAATTGTGGAAGGCCCGGATCGCGCCGTCCTTCGCGCGCGAAATGATGACGGACTGGTCCAGCTGGTGGAACAGGAAATATGACCCGGCTTCGGGCAGTTCGGAAACATGGCCGGCCAGCAGCCAGTTGCGCATCCACAGCCCGTCATGTTCCAGCTTGGCGAAGCCGGGATCGGTGTAGCGGCTTGACGGGACGGGCGGCAGGTAGGGGAAATCGGCCGGATGTTCGGAGCGCACCAGCTGCGCTTCCATTGTCCGCTGCAGCAGGTCCAAGGCGTCAGTTTGCATCGCACTTCTCCTGGGTAATCGGGGGTCAGGCGTCTGCCATCTTCGAGGCGGCGGGATCATCGGGCGTGACCGCGCCGAAGCAGCTCTGCGCAAGGAAGCTGCAGCTGTATTCGCGCACTTCGGTGAACTTGCCGTCGCGCAGCTTGAACACGAAATGATAGGCGTTGTTGTAGCGGCGGCCGTTGAGCATCTCCATGTCGGTCTCGGCCTCGACCGCAACCCGGTCGCCTTCCGCAGTCATGTCCAGAACGGTCAGCTGGATGGGCGATTTCAGCACCGTCGACATCGTCGAGGGCACCTTGGAGAACTGGTCGCGGTTCCAGTTGTAGAGCAACCACTCGGGCTGGCGCGCCATGGTCATGAAGTTGAAATCTTCGGCGGTGGTCGCCAGGATCGCCGCTTCGTCGCCGCGATTGACAGCGTCGAACCAGCTGCGCACGACGGCCTTGTTTTGCTCGATTCCCATTGATCTCATCCCTTAAGTTCCCGCCATTCTTGGGCGGCGCCTTGTTCCGTGCGGACGCTACGGCCTGCTTGGGCGGGAGGATGAACCCCGATTCGAAATTCTCGCCTATCCAAAGGGGGGCGTTCCGCCACCTGAGTTGGGGTCTGTTGGCTCTGCGGCCCCTGGTCGCAGCGGGATGGTCAGGCCGCCGTCAGAGCAGCCCTGACCGGGAGAAACAAGGTCATGCCCAATATGTCCGGGTCCAGTGTTTCGGCGGTTTACGATGTCCCCGACAGCGGCGGCATGGATTGCCGTGTGGCGGGGCGCTTGGTGCTGCCGCGTGCGACGGTGGAACTGCACCACTACCGGTTCACCGGGCCGCAGAGCGGAGTGTTCCGCTCGGGCCGCGGGTTCCTCGACCTTGCGCTTTCACGCCGTCCGGGCGCGCCGCAGGGGCATTATACCGCTGCGCCGGGCAAAGGGCCGCTGCCGATGGGCGACATCATCTGCATCCCCGCCGGACAGGATCTGGAAACGCGCTGGGGCGAGGGCGAACAGATGTCTATCTGCTGCGGGTTCGATACGCTGCTCGGCGGCGATGATGATCTCATTGCCAATTGCCACACGCTCGACGCCTCGCTTGACGTGCGCAGCCCGCACGTGCGCGATGCGCTGGCGCGTCTGGCGCGCGAGATTGCCTGTCCCGATTTCGGGAGTGCTCTGCTGGCCGATGCACTGCTGACTCAAGTCGGCGTGGAACTGTACCGTTATTTCAAGCGCAGCGCGGCAGCACCTGTTGATGGCGAAAGTCTTTCGCGCCTTAGCGCTGTCCAGATGCGCCGGATCGACGAGGCGATCGAGCAGCCTGGCAAGCTGCCGGGCGTGGCCGAGCTCGCGCTGCTGTGCGAGGTCAGCACGCGGCACTTCTTCCGGCTGTTCCGCGCCACGACCGGGCAGACGCTTGCCACTTACGCCGCAGAGCGCCGCATTGCGCGGGCCAAGGCTCTGCTGGTGCAGGCCCGCCCGCCGATCAAGGAAATCGCCTGGCGCTGCGGCTTCGAAACCCCCGCGGCGTTCTCGGCCGCCTTTCGCAAGGCTGCGGGGATGACGCCCAAGGCGTTCCGGCAGGCGGTCTGGCAATGACCGGCACTCCGGCGATAGCTTTGGCTGAAATGCGCGCGCGATAGCGGTTGGTTCAGCGGTCCGGGATGCGGCAAGTTGCCGGTGCATGACAACAAGAGGAGAGGCTGCTTTGACCACGAACATGTTCGATCTTTCGGGCAAGGTGGCACTGGTCACCGGCGCGAATTCAGGACTGGGTTTCGCCTTTGCGCGCGGCCTTGCCAAAGCCGGTGCCGATATCGTGATCTGGGGCCGCCGCGCCGACAAGAACGAGGAAGCCGCTGAAAAGCTGCGCAGCTATGGCGTGCGCGTCATCACCGAAAGCGTCGATGTCTGCGATGACGCGGCGATTGTCGCAGGCGTAGACCGCGCGGTGGCGGAACTTGGCCGGATCGACATTGCCGTGGCCAATGCCGGGATCGCGCGGCAGGTGCCGTTCGTCGACATGGACCGCAAGGCCTACCGCGAACTGATCGACGTCAACCTCGATGGCGCGGTGTTCACGCTGCGCGCGGTGGCCAGACACATGGTCGACCGTGCGCTTGCGGGCGATCCCGGCGGCTCACTGATCATCTGCGGCAGTGGCTCCATCGCCCAAGGCGTGCCGACCTTGGCGCATTATGGCATCGCCAAGGGCGGGCTCAATTCACTGGCCAAGGCGCTGGCGGCGGAACTGGGGCCGCATGGCATCCGCTGCAACGTCATCGCGCCCGGCTTCATCGAGACCGAGATGACCTTTGCCGACCCCGAGATCGGCGCGATGATGGCGGTGGGCGTTTCGGCCCGCGTTCCGCTCGGCCGCATCGGCCAGCCCGAGGATCTGGAAGGCGCGGCGGTCTATCTCGCCAGCGACGCGGCACGCTATCACACCGGCGATACGCTGGTGATCGATGGCGGCAAGCTCTTCGCCAACTGACCGCGAAAGGACCGAGACGATGTTTGCCCGTCCCAATACGCAGCACAGCCAGGTGGCCTATGTCACCAATGACATGGACGCCGCGATAGAGGCGTTCCGCCGCGAATACGATTCGCCGGGGTTCTATGTCTTCACCAATGCCAATTCCGGGTCGGACGAAAATGGCGAGCAGCTCAAGATCGCGCTGGCCCGCGTGGGCGGGGTGGAGATCGAACTGATCGAGCCGATCGGCGATACCGCACCGCTGTTCAGCGATGTCCTGCCGGGCGGGGATGAACTGGCGATCCGCTTTCACCATGTGTGCTTCCGGGTCGAAGGGCCGCTGGAAAACTGGGACGCGCATGTCGCATCGCTGGACTTTGACAAGCACCCGATCGTGTTCAAGGGCGCGATGGGTGAGATGATGCGCTTCATCTACACCGACGAGCGGCGGACACTTGGCCACTATGTCGAGCATGTGTGGCTCTCGCCGGAAATCTATGCCCAGATCCTTGCCGCAACGCCGACATACCCGCCTGCAACCGCCTGAACTGCCGGAGATTTTCCTTGCGTGAACCTGTCGAACTGACCGTGGACGTGACCGATGCGATTGCCATCGGCATGGCTGCGCACACTGCCGTGACCGTCTATCTGCCCGATGACGGCGCGCTGGCCAACCCGCCGGTGGTGTGCTTCGCGTTCCCCGGTGGCGGCTACAACCGGCGCTATTACAGCTTCGACATGCCCGGCGCGCAGGGCGGGGGCGAGGCGGGATACCACACCGCGCGCGGATGGATCTTCGTCGCCTGCGACCATCTCGGTTTCGGGGATTCGACCATCCCGCCTGACGAGTTGCTCGATCTCGATGTAATCGCGGCCGGCAACGATGCGACTGTTCGGCACGTGATGGAACACATCGCGGCCGGTACGCTGACGGAAGGCTTGCCGGCCATCGCTGGTGCCACCTGTCTTGGCATCGGCCAGTCGATGGGCGGGTGCTTCTCCATCGTGGCGCAGGGCAATCACGAGACGTTCGATGGCGTGGGCGTTCTCGGCTACAGCGGCATCCACACCATCGTGCCCACACGGCCCGGCCAGCCCGAAGCCGCATGGCCATGGGTTTCACGCCGGACCAAACCGGGTGCACCGAAGATCTACAATCTGGCGCAGCTTGCGGCATCGACCGGCCCGCAACTCGGCGACGCAGCGGCATTGCAGGCTGCCGCGCAAGCAGGCGAACACCCCTTCCAGTGGTCGTTCCACTATGACGATCAGCCCGCCGATATCGTGTCGCTCGACATGAAGGCCTCTGCCGGGCTGACCGATCCCTTGCCCGAATGGCGCTCTGCCACGACGCCGGCCTGCGGCATCACCATGGTTGCGCCGGGCGCGGTGGCGCTGGAAGCGGCATCGATCCGCGTGCCGGTGTTCATCGGCGTGGGCGAGCGCGATGTGGTCCCCGATCCCTGGGCCGAACCCAAGGCGTTCAAGAGCGCAACCGACATCCAGATCTACATCTGCCCGCGCATGGCCCATATGCACAACTTCGCTCATACTAGGACGCAGTTCTGGGCGCGGATTCACAATTGGGGCGAAGGCGTGGCGGCGCAGCGGGCGTTGATGGGTTAGGCCCCCGCAAACACCGCGTAGGAGGGATCGTCGCGGTCGCGCCTGCCGCCAAACGCGCCGACCAGCGGCGGGCCGGCGTCGACGACCTCGTCGATGTCCTGCACGTATTCGCGGTGGTCGATGGCCCAGCGGCCTTCGCGGCGCGACCAGCGGTCGAGGTAACGGCCCAGGGCCGTGCCCTGCCGCAGGATGCCATCCTGCTCGAAACGCAGCGTGGCGTGGACATAGGCTTCGCTGGCGGCACGGTCGCCATCGACAACGATCAGGATATTGGTGACGCGGTGCATGTGTGCAATCATCTGCGCATGGGTGGCGCAAACCCAGTCGATGAAATCGCGGCCCTTGCCTTCGAACATCGTGCCGTAGCGCGCGGTGCCATCGGGGTGCCATACGGCATAGCCGAGGTCATGGTCGATCCGGTCCATAGCGCGGGCATAGTTGGCCAATTGCTCGGCGATAGCGAGCTTGTCGGCGGTTTCGGTCGTTTCCATGCAGCATCGCTCCCTTGATTGACCGCAAAAGTGCGCTCTGCTGCCTTCGCCTGCGCCTGACCGATGGCAGGTGCGACGCGGGGCCATCGGA
This sequence comes from Novosphingobium sp. MMS21-SN21R, assembly GCF_031846015.1. GTDB lineage: Bacteria > Pseudomonadota > Alphaproteobacteria > Sphingomonadales > Sphingomonadaceae > Novosphingobium. Next base: position 139,986 of record NZ_JAVRDU010000003.1, read on the forward strand.
CGCCCTCTGCCTGCCATAACAACGCCAAGGGAGAGCGGCATGGATCTGGGAATTGCAGGAAAGGTCGCACTGGTCACCGGCGGCACGCATGGCATCGGCCGGGCGATTGCCGAGGAGCTGGGGCGCAACGGCTGCCGTGTGGTGGTGGTCGCGCGTGGACAGGCCGGGATCGACGAAACCGTGGCCGCGATCAAGGCCGCAGGAGGCGAGGCGGGGGGCGTCAGCGCCGACCTGACGCAGATGGACAGCTATCCGCGCATGGTGGCAGAGGCCACCGCACTGTTCGATGCGCCCGACATCGCGATCTTCTCGCCGGTAGGTCCGCCCTCGGGGCGGTTTCAGGACATGGCCGACGAGGACTTCCAGACCACGTTCGACAACGTCGTCAAGGCTTTCGCCCACTTCGCCCGCGCGGTGACGCCCGCGATGAAGGCACGCAAATGGGGCCGCATCGTCACGGTCGGATCGGGCCACGGCCGCTTGCCGGGCCGCCGCGCGACTCTCGGCTTCGATTACGTGCTGGCGAACACGCTGCGTCCTTCCGCGCTCGGCCTCAGCCGTAGTCTGGCCGATGAACTGGCCGAGTTCGGCATCACCGTGAACACCGTGCCGCCCGGCTTCATCGATACCGGCGCGCAATACGAGGCATTCTTCCGCGAATGCGCCAAGGCGGTGAACCAGACCTACGAGCAGTTCATGGCCGGGTTGATCGACCGCATTCCGATGAAGCGGTTCGGCAATCCCGATGAAGTGGCGGGCCTGTGCGCGTTCCTGTGCTCGGCCCGCGCCAGCTACATCACCGGCCAGTACATGCTGGTCGATGGCGGACGCATGGAAATCTATTTCTGAGCGATCAGGATTGCGCCTTTGCCGCGGCCACAAGCTGGAACAAGCCGCCGTAGTAATACATCAGCTTTTCCATCGAGAGGTCGCGGTACGGGGTCATCGGGGCGAGCGAATCGACCACGTCCCAGTACGGCTCAAGCTGCTCGAGCACTTCCTCGACCGGACCGCAGGCGCAGAATGCCAGCACCATTTCGTCGGGCACATTGTGCGCCACCGATGAAACATCGCCGTGATCGCCGAGCGCCAGCTGGCAGGCGCGTGCCTGATCGCCGAAGCCCTGCTTTTCGAAGAACGGTTCGTACTGCTTGTAGCCCGAATAGGCGGCAACCGTGGCCCGCGCGTCGTTGATCGCTTCCTGCTTGTCGGGATTGATCGCGATCCACGGCCAGGCGTTGATCTCGATATCCTCGCGCTTGCGGCCATGTTTGGCGAGCGCCGCGTCGATCACCGGCTTCTGCACTTTCGAGGTGAATTCCGCCGACCACAGCGCGTGGACCATCAAGCCGTCGCCGATTTCGATGGCAAGGTCGGTCATCTTTTCCTGCAACGCCGCGATCCAGATCGGGATGCGTTCGCGCACTGGCGGCGCGGTGACCATCATCTCCTCGAAATCGGCCTTGAAGTAGGTGCCGTTATAGGGGTCGAGGCCCTTGTGGGCATTGGCGATGATATAGCGCACGACATCGACCGTTTCGCGCAAGTGGCCGAGCGGCTTGGCCTTGGGCATGCCGTACATGCCTTCGACCGCCGAGGGGATGCTGCTGCCAAGGCCGAGCACGAAGCGGCCTCCGCTGATCCGGTCGACATCCATCGCGGCATAGGCGGTTTCCACCGGGCTGCGCGTGCCTGCAATCGCGATGCCAGTGCCGAGCTTGAGTGTTTCGGTAACCGTGGCGGTGGCGGCCAGCGGCACGAACGGCGGGCCGTAGATCTGGAGGACGAATACGCCTTCAAAGCCGAGCGCTTCCATCGAGCGCGACGTTTCGGTCAGCTGCGCGGAGGGCAGAACCGGCATCGTGCCCCAGAAACGGCGCGGGCCGCCGACGGCGTTGGTCTTTGACATGGGCGTTGGGCCTTTGCGTGAGGGCGGCAGCGCCGCATCAGCCATGGTTTAGCAGGGCTGATGCACGCGGAAATCCGCTATAATTGGTCACTCGGTTGATGGCACATGGCGAGCGATCAGAACTGGAACAGTTCCTTGCGCAGCCCGATGATGTCGCTGCAATCGGCGCTGACGTTGTCACGGTATTCGAAATCGCCTGCGTCCTGCCGCGCGGCAAGGTCCATCATCAGCAGGCGGTAACGCTGCCCGGCCTGATCAAACTTGGAATGGAGATCCTTGCGCGGGGTCAGGTCCATGTAGCGCGGGCTTTGCGGGTTAGTCATCGAACTGTCCTGCCGCGAAACCTTGTACCCGGCCTTGGGCATGACATGGCGGAACATGGTGCCCGCGTTCGAGGTGTTCATCACCATTTCCATGCGCGTGCGGTCCCGCGATTCAGGCGTGCACGGATGGAACAGCGGCACATCGTCTCCCGGCGAGAACCGGCCATAGGCGATGGCGCAGTGCGAGCGCAGGTAGATGCGGATCACCTGGCGCACGTTCTGCGTGGGCTGGCGGATACCGCTGAAGAACTTCATGATCGGCGCGACCGACTTGTTCACCAGCGTGCGGACCATTGTGATCGTCTCGCTGTCGTAGAACACCTCGACGTCTTCGCTGTCCGACTTTTCATCGCCCACCACGTCGGCGTGGAGAAAATCTGCGTGTGTCAGGTCGATCAGGTTTTCGAGGCTGATCGGGGCCGAGCAATCGAAGCGGATCGTCGCGGTCATGTGCTTGGGCAAACCGCCCTTGGGCGGCAAGAATGGCAGGCTCGGCAGGTGGGCAGGATCTGCGGCCTGCGGATTGCCAAACCAGCCCCAGATCAGGCCGTAATGCTCCATCACCGGATAGCGGCCCCGCGCATCGGTATAGGGGCTCTTGGGCCGCGTGACGATTTCGAGCGGGTGGAATTCAGACGCGACGACCTTGCCGTCTTCGCGCCAGATGTAGAACGGCTGCGAATAGACCGCGCGGCGCACCGGGGTCTTGCCCACGGCATGATCGTGGGCGAGCGGGAACCACGAATCGCGCATCACCAGATCGTGCGGGACCCAGTTGTTGACGGCGTTGAGCGAGAGGCCCGGCGCACGCTTCGGCGCAGATGGGGCAGGCGAATCGAAGTGCTCGGCATCGGTTGAGACGGAGCGATCGGCGACTTCAAGCATGGGGATCTCCTGCGAAAATCAGGCGGCGGCCGAAACGGATGAGGGTGCAGCGGGCGCTGCGGAAAGGATGTCTTCGCGCAGCTTGCCGGCAAGGTGCGATGCCGACGGAATCAATACGCGCAATGCGGCGGCATCGACCGTGTCGCGGACCGCGAACGAGCCTTTGTGGCGAAGGCCCACGGCGTGGCTGCCCTTGAGTTCATCGCCAAGGCGCGCGCGCCAGCGCACTTGCGTGACACCGCGCGCCGCCGGAACCGGCGCAAGCTGCGCGGTCAGCAGGGTGCGGAAACTGTCATCGCGCAGGACCGCTTCGGTCTCGCCCGTTTGCGGATCGGTGCGGGTGATGAACGTGATCGGAAATTCGGCGGTGGCATAGGACGGCCAGTGCAGTTTGCCCCAAAGGCAGAACCGCTCCATCACCAGCAACCCGTTTTCCTCACGCAAGTCGGACATCAGGTAGGGCGTGAATTCCACCGACCGGATGTTGAGGACAAGGCCCGGATCATCGAACAGCGCGTTGATCCACTGGTCATGGCCCAGTGCGACGTGGGCTGTGTCGCACAGGTCGAAGCCCTGCGGCACAACCGGCGCGGGCAGGGCGGTCTTCTGATCGAGATTGACCGAGACGAAGCCGCCGCTTTCCGACACGGCGAAGGCCGCAGCCTTGTAAACCGGCGGAAACTTCTGTTCGTCCTTCATATTCGGAATATCTTTGAGCCGGCCGGTTTCGCCGTCATAGCTCCAACCATGATAGCCGCACTGAAGCCATCCATTTTCCCGCACACAGCCGCGCGAAAGCGGGGCGCGGCGGTGGGGGCAGCGGTCTTCCAGAGCGCGGGCAATGCCTTGCGCATCACGCCACAACACCACCGGTTGATCGCCGACATCGATCGCGAACGGCTTGGTCGCAGTGACCTCCTCGCTCAGCGCAACTTTCCACCAGGGACTCGCCATAATTTCTGCATCACTCTCCACAAGCGGGGATCAAATTGACACGCGCCAATTTAATTGTCAACAAGGCTGACATGACCAAAGCCGATCCTGCGGACGCGCCCGGCGTCAGGCGGCGGGGCAGGCCGCCCGCCGATGCGGCCAGCGCCGTGCCCGAAGAACGGGTGCTGCACCTTGCCTTCGAAAGCTTTGCCGAATCAGGCTACGAGGGCACAACGGTGCGCGATCTGGCCAAGCGGTTGGGGGTCAGCCACAACCTGCTCAACGTGCGCTTCGGATCGAAGGCGGACCTGTGGCGCAAGGCCGTGGACTGGCGCGTTGCAAAATTCGGCCAGCCAGTGTTCTCGGTGTTCGACCGCAGCGATCTCGATCCCGAAAGCCGGTTGCGGCTGCTCGTACACCGCTTTTGCGGGTGGGCGGCGGAAAACCCCAGCTTCATAAGCATCAGCCATGCCGAAGGACGGCGCAGCACCTGGCGGCTCGATTATCTCGTCGGGCTTTACATCCAACCGTTCAAGCTGAGCCTCGATGCACTGTTCACCGAGGTGCTCGCCACGCGCCCGATGCGCAACATATCCTCGTCCGCGTTCATGGCCGTGCTGGTGCAAGGCGTGGGCTTCTATTTCGCCTCAGCACCGATGCTCGAAGCGCTTGGGGTGGGCGAAGAGGCAACGCCTGAGGCCGTCCCGCAGCGCGTCGCCGAATTCGCCGATACGCTGCTGGCCGGGCTGCTGGGCCCGGCCGCGCAGGTTGTCGCTTCTCAGGCCGAGGTCTTGCCCGTCACTTGATCGTGCGCAAGATGCGCTTGGCGGCGATTTTCCCCGGAAGGCCGGAAATACCGCCGCCCGGATGTGCGCCGGCGCCACCAATGTAGAGGCCGGGCACGGCGGGCTTGGGGCTGCCGAACCCCGTCGCCGGGCGGTTCTGGCCAGCACGGAGCGATCCGAAATCGATATGGGTGACGCAGCCGTTGGTGGCGTTCAGGCGCTTCTCGCGGTCGCGCGCGGTTTCCACGAAGCGGCCCACTTCGGAATCGAAGCCATCGTAGTATTCCGAAATCTGCGCGATCAGATCGCGCATCGTGCGGTCCTTGATCTCCTGACCCCAGCCTTCGCGCGCATCGACTGCCATCGCTGGCACATAGATATAAGCGAGGCCGCCGCCGGGCGTTGCCTGCGACGGGTCGGTGTTGGACAGCGGCGTCACCGAAATCGCGTGTTCCTTCGGAATTTCACCGCGCCGCGCGGCGGCAAAGCTTTCGCGCACCTGCTCGGGCGTGCCGATATAGCCAACCGCCTTGTTCAGGTCCGCCCCATCGTGACGCATGTCCTGATGACGCTTGAGCGTGAGCGGCTTCGACAGCGCCACATTGGCGAGGAACGGCGCGGCGTTGGAGCGGTTCGACGGCGCGTGCTTGATCCGTTCGAGCAGGCGCCGTTCGACCTTGCCGGGCGTGGTCATGGCAAAGGCGGTGCGCGGATCGCAACTGGCGATGACCGCCTTGGCCTTGATCACGCGGCCATCTTCGAGCCGCACGCCGCGCGCCGCGCCATCGTCGATGATGATCTCGGCCACGGGGGCATTGAGCATGATCTTCGCGCCCGATGCCTCAACACTGCTGGCCAGCGCATTGGCAAAGCTTTGCAGGCTGCCGATCGGCTTGCCCGTGCCGAGCCGGTGCAGCGCGGCAAGGATCATGTAGGCAGCGCCGTTGCCGTCATCGTCCACCGGGCCTGCGCCTGCTGCGGTGTTGGTAAGCAGTGCGACGTTGGCGGGGTGTTCGAACCATTCGCTGGCGATCTGGTCGGCAGTGCCCGCAGCCAGAATCTGCAATTCGTTCTTGAGCCGGGCATTGCGGATCAGGCTGAGGCCCAGCTTTCCGGCGTTCTGGAGGTCCGGGCGGCCCGGTTCCGACTTCATGATCGGGAAGCCGATATCCATCAGCGCATTGAGCAGCTCAAGGAACTTGAGGTAGTTCTTGCCGTCCTGCTTGTTGAGTCGGCCCATGTCCTCGGCGGTGCGCTTGGGATCGCGGAACAGGCACACGCTTGCGCCCGAGGGATCGAGATAGGCATAAGTGGGATCGGGATCGACCCAGCGCAGGCCATGCTTTTCAAGTTCCAGTTCCTCGATCAGCCCGCTGCCGCGCACGAACAGCAGCTCGACCGCGCAAGGGGTGACGAGGTGGCTCGGAGCTTCGGGGATCATGTAGCCCGAACTGGTCATGCCGCCGACTTTCGCCATGCGTTCGACCACGATCACGCGCTTTCCGGCGCGGCTCAGATACCCCGCTGCGGCCATGCCGTTGTGCCCTGCGCCAACGATGACGACATCTGCTTCCTCGGTCACTTCAAGCCCTCCACTCGGTGGAATGCGGACATGCGCAAACCAGCCATTGCGTCACCATGGCGACAGACGGATTTTTGGCGCTCCTTCCGGAAGACAGGTCATGGCAAAGGCGTGGCGTCGTCTTGGGGAATCGAATTGTCAGGAGAAGGTGAACGATGTCGGTCAAGCTGGACGCAAAGACGGTCCATGATCGGTTGACCGCGTGGTTGGGCCGCACCAAGCCTTCGTGGCAGGGGCTGACGGTTGCGCCGATGGATGTGGTGCTGGGATCGGGCTTTTCGGCCGAGATCTTCTTTGTCGATGTAGACTATACCGAAGACGGCCAGCACCATCACCGCACACTGGTGGTGCGCCGCCAGCCGCAGACTTTCGAAGTGGTATTTGAAAGCGACCTCAAGCTGCAGGCCAACATGATGGCCGCGCTCGACGCGCGAGGCGATCTGCCGGTGCCGCCCTGGGTGGGCAAGGAAGACGATGCTTCGATCCTTGGCGCGCCGTTTCTGGTGATGGGCCGGGTCGAGGGGCAGGCGGCGACGCAGCGGCCGAACTACAACGTCGAAGGCTGGCTCACGCAGCGCAGCCCGGCCGAGCGCATGGCCCATTTCACCAACGCGCTGACCGCGCTGGCCAAGCTGCACGAAGTCGATTGGCGCGACGGGTTCACCTTCCTCAACCGCCCTGACCGGGGCGCGCCCGGTCTGGAGCAGTATCTCGGCTATCTGGTCGACTGGCATGCAGCACGCGGGCAGGGGCGCAAGCTGCCGATCGTCGATACCGCGATGCAGTGGGTGCTCGAAAACCGTCCCGAGAACACCGATACCTGCGTGCTGTGGGGCGATCCGACACCATCGAACGTGATGTGGCGGCCCGATGGCAGCGTCGCCGCGCTGATCGATTGGGAGCTGGCGGCGCTCGGGCCCCGCGAGCTGGATCTGGCGTGGTGGCTCTATTTCGACGACCTGTTCAGCCGCCGCTTCGGGGTGACCCGTCTCGAAGGCCTGCCCACGCGCGATGAAACCGTGGCAATCTACGAGAAGGCGGCAGGCCGCAAGGTCGGCAATCTCGATTACTACGACGTCGTGGTCGCGCTGCGCATGGCGCTGGTGGCGGTGGGCGCATTCGACCGGCAGGTGTCGCTGGGCAACATCGAAGCCACCAACACCTCTGCCGACAACAATCTGATGACGCTCTACATCGCAGAAAAGCTCGGACTTCCCTTGCCGGAACTCGGCAGCGATTTCCGCGACTTCATGCGCAACCTTACCCCGGTTGAAGAAAAGGCCGACTGAGCCGGCTGTTCGACAAAAGGCCCCCGTGGTTTCCCACGGAGGCCTGAGGCGTCATGCGTAGCGTGTACCGAAACAGCGCTTAGTAGCGCTGGCCCCAGCGGATGCCGAAGAACTGCGGCTTGATGATGAACGTGCGCGACGATCCCGCGCAGAAATCGATCGAGCAGAAGGTGTTCTTGGTCAGTTGCCCGCGCTTGTCGAAGGCGTTCTGGACAAAGACGTCGAAAGTCCAGTTGTCCATCTTGATCCCGGCCGAGAAATCGAAGCTGACGAAGCCGGGGGTATTGCCGTAAAGCGCGTTCTGATCGACGTTCAGATCCTGCGTCGCGCTCGTCTGGTAAAGCGCGGCACCCTGGAAATAGACGTCAGCATCGCCCGACTGGGTATCATAGCGCAGCGAGGTCGTGCCCTTGAATTTGGGCTGGCGCGGCAAGCGCGTGCCATCGGCAGCGGCAACCGACGCGGTCTGGCCATTGGTTCCCGGCACCGGTGTGCCCACGGCGCAAGTGTCGAGCTGCTTGATGGTCAGCGCGGCACGATCGGCAACGAAGTTGCAGAAATCGCCCTTCAGCTTGCCGTCGTTGTAGGCACCCGTCGTGGAGAGCGTGAAAGCCCCAAGCTTGACGTCGGCGTCATACTCTACGCCATAGACCCGCGCCTTGCCGGCATTGCCGGTGTAGCCCGCGCCTTGTGCCCCTGCCACGACAACGCCGTACTGGATGTTGTTCCAGTCTTCGATGTAAACCGAGGCGTTGAAGCGGAACATGTTGTTCCATGTGCCCTTGAAGCCGAGTTCGTAGTTGGTCAGCGTTTCGGACTTGAATGCCGGAGCTGCCACGACGACGCTTGGCTGGGTCGAGGTTGCGCGGATGCGTAGCGGACGGTTGTAGCCACCCGGGCGGAAGCCGGTGGAATAGTTCGCGTAAAGCATCTTGTCAGGCTGGAACTGCCAGTTGACCGCAACCTTGTGCGTCTCGCCCTTTTCACGGTAGCGCCCGATGCTGAGCGGATCGAGGCGGTTGATGTTGCGGCACTGAAGGCGCTCTGCCGGAAGCGGCAGCGGGCAGCCAATCGAGTCGGTCGGCAGGAAGATCGACGGCGCATTCTGGGCCGAGGCCGCGACCCCGGCAAAGCCCGTCACGTCATAGCGCGACCAGAAGTAGCGCAGGCCCCCTGTCAACTTGAGGGTTGGCGTGATGTTGTAATGCCCCTCTCCGAAGACGGCATAGTCCTTCCAGTGGTTGGTCTGTTCGACCAGATAGAAGGCATCGCGCTTTACCGCCGGGGACCCCAGTTCCATCGTTCCGCCCTGGCTGACGGGAATGCCGAAGCCTGCCGGATTGTCGTCGCCGCCACCGGCCACAGTATAGCCGACGATGTTGGCGAGTCCGTGGATGCCGTAGTCACTGTTCGATTCGTTGGTCTGGCGGTGCATGAAGCCACCAATCGTGACGTCGAACGGCCAGGACTTGGGCGTGGTCAGGCGCACTTCCTGGGTGAACTTCTTTTCATTGCGAAGTCCGCTGAAGAACTGGGTCGGGTTGATCAGGCTGTTGCACTTGAGCGAGGCGCCCGAGCCGGTGCAGCCATTCTTGTCGAAGAACTGCAGGTAGCTTTCATAGCCCGCTCCGAAGCCGTCGTAGGTGACTGTGTAGTAGGTGTAATCGTTCAGCAGCTTGGTCTGGCGCTGGTAATAGCCCGTCGCCGAGACAATGTCCCAATCGCCGATGTGGCCGTGAATGCTGAGCGCTGCCTGATAGAATTTGTCGTTCTGCGAGGTCAGGTCGTAGTCGTGGACCTCCAGGTCACCCAGACGCGGATCGAAACCGAAGTAGCCATTGGCGACCTGCTGCTGCGCGCTGATCTGGGGCATGATGTCCCAGCCATCGAACGGCTGCCACAGCACCTGCAAGCGGCCACCGTAACCTTCGATCGTATTATAATCGTCCTTGGCGAGCGCCGAGTTGTCGAGCGTGTATTTGGTGTCGGGATTGTTGTCGCCCAGCGTCAGGACCGAAGGCTTGCCGTCATTGAACCTGCCCTTGTTGGGCGTGTTGTCGATGTAGCCACCGTCGCGGCGGTAAAAGCCCATCGCGCGCACCGCCAGCGTATCGGTAACCGGCACGTTGATGAAGCTCTGGTACTGCCCGCCGAAATCGCCCTTGCCGTACTTGTTGAGCTCGGCGTCATAGCCGAACTCGAACTGGCCAATCTTGGGCTTCTGGGTGATGAAGCGGATCGTGCCGGCGAGCGACCCTGCGCCGTAGAGTGTGCCCTGCGGACCCGAGAGCGCCTCGATGCGCTCAAGGTCATAGGCCTGAATATCAGGGAGGCCGGTGCCGGTGATCGGAATGTCGTCGATATAGTAGCCGACTGATTCACGTCCGCCGCCAGCCGGAACGATACCACGGAAGAACGGCGTGTTGCGGCCGGGTCCGATGCCTGCAAACGTCACGGAAGGCAGTAGCGCGGCAAAGTCGGTAAGGCCCTTGACCTGGCGCTGGCCGAGCACATCTGCGCTCAAAGCCTGCATCGAGATCGGCACCTTCTGGATCGAAGTGGCCGTGCGCGTGGCAGTGACGACGATTTCGCCAAGCCCTGCAGTCTGGTCTTCGGCCTGATCAGGCGCAGGCGCCGGTGCGTCCTGCGGCTCTGCAGCGTAGGCTGCCATCGGCAGCACAAGCGTGGACAGGATCGTGCTGACGCCCAGTGTCTTCATGGCCCGCGACTTGAGCCCCATCTTTTTGTTCATTCGATCTACCCCCTATGCAGAAACCCGGGCTTATCCCGCGCCCTTCCGCATCCGCTCCAAGGTACGTCCGCGCGGCCCGCCATGATGCAATGCAGCATGGTTCTGACCGCCGCGCTGACGGTCGAAATCGCAAGGCAAAGCGTTGCCACTGCCGGAAAGCGTGACCGCCCCCAGCCCCTGTCCGCCGCAGCGGAGCAAGTCTGTCAGTGTTGCATTACCCCATGATCAGGCGCGGTTTCATCGTAGTTCCATGACGCCTGTCCGGGATTGATAATGCTGCAGGGCAACATGGAGTCAACTTCCTTTTTGGAAGTCCGCGCCACCCTTTTGCCAAGGCGCGCAAATCCGCCACGCGCAAACGAATGCGGGCCGCGCCGGGGAGTGACCCGGCACGGCCCGTCAGGCACGTTCGGCGGAAGCGAACTACCAGGTCCCGGTGTTTTCCATGCTCGCCCACGGCTCGGCGGAGGCAAGGCGTCCGTTCTGGAGCAGTTCGATCGAAATGCCGTCGGGCGCCTTGATGAAGGCCATGTGCCCATCGCGCGGAGGACGATAGACGATGTGCCCGGCATCCATCACGCGCTGGCATGTCTCGTAGATGTTGTCGACGCGGTAGGCGAGGTGGCCGAAATTGCGCCCGCCTGCATAGGTTTCGGCAGGCGTGCCGTCTTCGGACGGCCAGTTGTAGGTGAGTTCGACCTCAGCCACGCCTTCTTCGCCCGGCGCGGCAAGGAAGATCAGCGTGAACCGGCCCTGTTCGCTGGTCATGCGGCGCACTTCCTCGACTCCGATCAGCTTGAAGAAGGCAAGGGTGGCGTCCGGGTCGGTAACCCGTATCATGGTGTGGAGGAACTTGGTCACGGGCGTGGGCTTTCGTTCAAAATCGGTTCATCGATGAAATCGCACAGTTCACCGCAAGGCGAGGCCCCTAGGAGAAGACGATGAGCGAGCAGGATAGCGGCAATAATGGCGAGACCCAAGGCCGGTTCCACGGTCTGATGCCGCGCAGTGCAACCGGGCTGCTCCCGGTCGGCGTGCTCACGCTCGGGCTGGTGCTGGGCGGGTGGTTCATCGGTGACGGATTCCGCCGCGCCAAGGAAGCCGACCGTGCGGTGACCGTGCGCGGCCTTGCCGAGCGCGAAGTGACCGCCGACCTTGCCACGTGGACGCTCGCCTATTCGGCCACCGCGCCCGACATGGCAACCGCGCAAGCCAGTGTCGACCGCGACAGCCAGTCGATCAGAGCGTTCTTCGGCGAACTGGGCTTTCCCGCCGAGGCGCTGCAGCCGACCGGCGTCAACGTGCAGAGCTTCAACAACAACGGCGTGGTCAGCTTCACCGTGCGCCAGCGCATGACGTTGCGCACAACCGACATCGACCGCGCGCAGAAGGCAGTAAAGCGCCAGTTCGATCTGGTCCGGCGCGGCGTGATGCTCGAGGAAGGCTCGGGCATGGCCTATACCTTCACCAAGCTCAACACGATCAAGCCCGAGATGGTCGCCGCCGCCACGAAGGATGCGCGCTCGGCCGCCGAGCAGTTCGCGCGTGACAGCGGATCATCGGTCAATGGCATCAAGAACGCCACGCAAGGTTATTTCGAGATCACCGCGCGCGACGGCGATGGCGGCGGGGGCTGGGGTGTGTCGGACACGCCCTACAAGAAGGTCCGCGTGGTCACGACGATCGACTTCTACTTGCGGTAAGTCTGTGATCCAGTTCCGGGATTTGGGTTAGCACAGCAAAAGGCCCGCACTGCTTGCGCAGCGCGGGCCTCCCGCGTCAACCGGTCCCGTCGGACCGGGAGAACCAGTCAGATCAGAACGAGAGCTTGATCGTGCCGACGACGGCATCGTTCGAGAAGCTGTCGATCGAAGCGCCGTCAACGCCGACATAGCTGACGCCGAGCGAGAGCTTGTCGGTGATGTTGTAGGTAGCGCCGACATTATAGTCGAAGCCGCCGTCGGTGCTGACGCCGGTCAGCAGCTTGGGCGAAAGCGCGCCATCGGTGTAGCCGAGGTGTGCAGAAACCGAGATCGGGGTTTCAGGGATGCCGGCCGACAGATCGGTGTAGACATAGAGATTGTCGTCACCGCCGAGCGAATCCTGCTTCCAGGCATAGGCAGCGCCAACCTTGACGGTGGCGGGGCCGACTGCGGCGGAAAGCGAGGCGTATGGCTCATAGACGTTGGCATCGCCGACGTTGCCGTTGGGGTACACGTAGTACAGCAGCCCGCCGTCGAAGGTCAGGCCCGGGGTCACTTCACCGGTCCAGCCAGCATAGACGTCGAGTTCGGTGCTGCCGTAAACGGGCGAATCTTCAAGGCTGGAAGCCCATGCACCGACATAGAAACCGCTCGAGTGGCTGACGCCGATCGAACCCTGGATGGCGAAATCGCCGCCCGAGAGCGAGAGGCCGCGGAAGCGGTAGTCAGTCACGGCAGCAACATTGCCGGTGACAGTGATGTCGCTTGCGGCTTCTTCCTGTGCCAGGGCCGGAGTGGCAGCCATGCCGGCAGCAAGAAGGGTCGAGGCCAGAAGGGCCTTGATGGACGTACGCATGACAAAATCCTTTTGTTGTTCTTGACGCGCTCGTCCCACCTGCGCTGACCCTGCCGCTCTCATATCCTGGAACCGCTTGGGATCTGCGAGACGGAAAATGCAGCCTCATGCTGCAACGCACAAGTCGTTTGTTTCCCATGTGTGTCTGATTGATTGCCATTTGTGTCTTTTGCGCACCACCTTGCGCAACGACCCACGCCAAGTGTTGCAACCGGCACAAGCGGACGCCATATCCAGGTCTATCGAGGGTCCATGCTTACCAAATTCCGCTCCCTGTTCAGCAAAGCCGAACCCCTGCCAAACGCGCCCGAAGCGAGCGTGCCTGCGGGCCAGCGCGTCTATGCCATTGGCGATATTCACGGACGGCTCGACCTGTTCGACCTTCTGCTGGACGCAATCCACAAAGACTCAGCTGCGCGTGGGCCGGCCGATACATGGCTGGTCCTGCTGGGCGATCTGGTCGATCGTGGGCCGGACAGCCGGGGTGTGGTCGAGCGCGCCATGCAGCTGGCAGAAGGCGGAAAGCTGCGCGTGCTCGCTGGCAACCACGAGGAAATGCTGCTTGGCAGCATGACGGACAAGGAAACGCTGCGCCACTTCCTGCGCCATGGCGGCAAGGAAACGCTGTTCAGCTACGGCCTGACGTTCGAAGAGTACAGCGCATCGAATCTCGAGAGCCTGCACGCGCGCGTGGCTGACCTGATTCCTCGCAGCCATGTCGAATTCATGCGCGGCATGGAGAACCAGATCGAGTTTGGCGAGTACCTGTTCGTCCACGCCGGGATCCGGCCGGGCGTGCCGCTGCACCAGCAGATCGTGCCCGACTTGCGCTGGATCCGGCGAGAGTTCCTCGACCATGCCGAGCCGCACAGCCATGTGGTGATCCACGGCCATACCATCACCGATGACCCCGTCGTACGGCCCAATCGCATCGGTATCGATACCGGGGCCTTTTCTTCGGGACGGTTGACCGCAATCGGGCTGGAAAGCGGGGACCGCTGGTTCCTTTCCGCAACGATTTCGCCCGATGAGCAGGCCGCCGCCTGATCTCTGATTGCTTGCACTGCAGCAATAATTATTCGCTGTTGCGGCAAGGCAACGAATTTCCATTCATTGCCATATATCATGGCCTTGGCGAATTTTTATGCTTTCTGGTGATACCAGACGGCAATTCTGTTGCGCATCCGCAATCGGCTCCGTCACCCCATCGAAACATCGTCATTCCGGTGTCATCTGGAACCGGTTTTGAGGCCCCGCACGGACGGCTAAGGCCGCCCGCGACGGTCGGAGCACGGGTGATTCCCGCGTAACCGCCCGCAATTCGGTCGCGGGGCCAGCCCCGTGAACAAAACCGCGCCTCAGCGCGCACGAATGGGGTCATACAATGCAGATGAAGTTCCTGATCGCCGCATCGACGATTGCCCTTGGCAGCGCCGGATTTGCAGGCGCAGCCCATGCCCAGTCGACCGGTTCGGTCGATGTCGAAGAAGCCATCGTCGTCACCGGCGCGCGCGGTGAAGCTGCCGTCAACGGTTTCAAGTCGCCCGAAACGCCCAAGGCCAAGGCCGTGCTCACGCAGGAACTGGTCTCGCGTCAGAACCCCGGCAAGGCAATCTTCGACACGATCAACATCGTCCCCGGCGTCAACTTCACCAGCACCGACCCTTATGGCGCGGCTGGCGGCAACTTGCGCATCCGCGGTTTCGACGGTGCGCGCATCTCAGCCACGTTCGACGGCGTTCAGGTCAACGATTCGGGCAACTACTCGCTCTACACCAACCAGCAGCTTGATTCGGAACTGATCGAGCAGGTAAACATCAACTTCGGCGCGACCGACGTCGACAGCCCGACCGCCAGCGCCGCAGGCGGCACGGTGAACTACCGCACGCGCCTGCCCAAGGAAGAGATCGGCGCCGCGCTCAACTATTCGCACGGCACGTTCGATTACAATCGCGTGTTCGGCGTGATCGACACCGGCATCTTCACCCCGTTCGGCACGCGCGCATTCTTCTCGGCGAGCGACACGAAGTACGACCAGTTCCGCGGCCCCGGCCAGATCCACAAGACGCAGTACAACGCCCGCGTCTATCAGCCGATCGGCGACAATGGCGATTTCGTCAGCCTGGCTGGCCACTACAACGAGAACCGTAACAACTTCTATCGCCGCGTCGGCCTGAACGACATGCGCACGCTGCTCGGCACCGCAACCATCCCTGCCGCTGCCGGGATCACGCCAGCCAGCCCGCTCGACCTCGGCAACCTGACCGATGCCCAGCAGGACACGATCTTCAATTTCAACAACGATGCCACCTGCACGCTGCCGAGCGCATCGGGCGGGTCAGGGCGCCAGTCGGACACGGCTTCGTGCTCGGCCTACTACAACACCGCGATCAACCCATCGAACACGGGCAACATCCGCTTCAACTCGCGCGCGATGCTCAGTGAAAAGCTGATCGCAACGCTCGATGCCAGCTACCAGTACACCCTCGCCAATGGTGGCGGCACTTCGGTATTCGCAGAATCGGATGCGAACCGCTCGCTGTCGGGCGTCTACAACCGCCAGGGCACCCGCATCGGCGCAGTCGATATCAATGGCGATGGCGACACCAGCGATCTGGTCCGCCTGCTGTTCCCCTCGAACACCCGCACGCACCGTTTCGGCGCCACGCTCTCTCTGCGCTATGAGCTGAGCCCCGAAAACACGATCCGTCTCGCCTATACCTGGGATCGCGCCAAGCACCGCCAGACCGGCGAAGCCAGCCTGCTTTCGGCCAGTGGCGATCCGATCAGCGTGTTCGGCGGCATCGACGACGACGCCTCTGCAGTGAAGGATTCAGCCGGAAACGTGCTGCAGAAGCGCAACCGTCTGTCCTACGCGATCCTGCATCAGGTGGCGGGCGAATACATCGGCAAGTACTTCGACGATACGCTGACCATTCAGGCCGGGGTGCGCGCGCCGTTCTTCCGCCGCAACCTGACCAACAACTGCTGGACGATCCCCGGCAGCTCGAACGACGCTTATTGCACGTCCGAAAGCGCTGCGGTCGTAGCGGTCAAGTACCCCACGTATGCCGCGCCTTATGCCGAGCGCAAGGTTGCCTACAACGCGGTCCTGCCTAGCGCAGGCTTCGTCTACAAGTTCGCGCCTTCTGCCAGCGTGTTCGGTAACTTCAGCCAGGGCTTCTCGGCTCCGCGCACGGATAACCTCTATGGGTTCGACGGCGTGAAGATCCAGCCGACGACGCTGGTCAAGCCCGAGCGCACCAACAGCTTCGACCTTGGTGCGCGCTATTCCAGCCGCGTCGTCCAGGCTCAGGCAAGCGCATGGTACATCGGCTACAAGGACCGCATCATCTCGAGCCAGGTGCTGCTGGACGATGGCAGCACGCTCAACCTCGACCGCAACGTCGGGCGCGTGCGCAGCTACGGTTTCGATGCCAGCATCGCGGTGCGTCCGTCGGACATGATCTCGCTCTACACCTTCGGTTCGTACACCAATGCGAAGCTGCGCGACGACGTACTGTCGCCGACCGGCACCGTGCTTTCGCCCACCAGCGGCAAGTTCGTGGCCGAAACCCCGAAGTGGCAGGTCGGTGGCCGCGTCCAGTTCGATTACGAGCCGGTTTCGGTCGGCGCGCAGGTCAAGTATGTGGGCGACCGCTTCCTGACCGACATCAACGACGTGATCGCGCCGTCCTACACCACGGTCGATCTCGACGCGCGGTTCAACCTCGGCAAGGTCAACGACAAGGGCGGGATCTACCTTCAGCTCAACGTCATCAACCTGTTCGACCAGTTCTATATCGGCAACCTGTCAACACAGGCCGCTGCATCGAACAACCCGCAGGTCGAATTCGGTTCGCCGCGCACGGTCGTCGGCTCGATCCACTTCGAGTTCTGATCGCCCGCAAAGGGACCGCAAGACAGGGCGCGGGAGGGGAAACCTTCCCGCGCCTTTTTTTGGATCATCTAGAGCTGGTTGCTGCCCGCTTCCGCGAACAGCCGCTGGAAATCGACCATGCTGGCCTGATGCGCGGTGAAGCCGCCATCGACCGGAATCAGCGCGCCGTTGATGAAGCGCGAGTCGTCCGAAGCGAGGAACGCCACGACGTTGGCGATATCGCGCGGAGAGCCAAGTTCGGGGTTGAGATGGTGCGAAAGCAGCACGTCCTTGACCACTTGCGGGGTAGATTCAATCGCGTTTTCGCTGAGCACGAAGCCGATCGCGATCACGTTCGAGCGCACGCCCTGCTTGCCGTACTGAGTGGCGATGAAGCGCCCGAGGTTGATCAGCGCCGCCTTGGACGCGCCATAGGCCGTCAGCGTCATTTCACCCAGCAGGCCGAAACCCGAGGCCGAATGGATGATCGATCCGCCGCCGCCCGCGATCATCGTCGGCAGCACATGCTTGCACAGCAGCATCGGCCCGCGCGCGTTGACGGCAAAGGCCTTGTCCCAGGCATCGGCGGGCAGGTTGATCACATCGAGATCGCGCGCGCGCTGTTCGTTGGTCTGGAATGCGGCGTTGTTGTGAACGATGTCGATGCGGCCATGGCGGGCAGCAATTTCGCCCACCGCGCGGGCAATGTCGTCCTCGTCGGTCAGATCGAATACCGACGCCTCGGCGCGGTAGCCTTGGGCGCGCAGAGCGGCGGCGGTTTCTTCGACGCGGTCGGCCATGATATCGTTCAGGATTACCGTCGCGCCCCGGTCCGCGAGCACGGCGGCAACTTCGGCGCCAATGCCTTGCCCCGCACCAGTGATAATGGCGACGCGGTCGCTGAGGGGCTTGGTCATGTTTCTCTCCCGAATTCTTGTGACGCACAGAGAATGTGTCCGCCAAGCCCGGCACCTATAAGACGATAGGCTCGCTTGCGCGCGAAGCGATGAAAGTCTCGGGCCATAAAATCAGGAAGAGAGATGCACATGGGCGTTCTGGACGGAAAAGTGGCAATCGTGACCGGGGCCGGTTCGGGCATCGGTGCCGAAATTGCGCATGAACTCGCGCGGCAGGGGGCCAGCGTGCTGGTCGCTGCCAGCCGGGCCGAAAGCGCAGCGGGCACAACGCAATCGATCCGCGATGCAGGCGGGCAAGTCGAATCGGCATTCGGCGATCTGGCCGACCCTGCCACGGCGCAAGTCCTGGTCGATGCTGCCGTTGCCGCATTCGGCGGGGTGGATATCCTGATCAACAACGCCGCCGTGACCGATGCCGCCACTTTGGCGAAAGACGCCAACATTGCCGACATGGACGCGGCCACGTGGGAGCGCACACTGCGCGTCAACACGATTGCGCCTGCGCTGCTGTGCAAGGCCGCGATCCCGCACATGATCGCGCGCGGCGGCGGCTCCATCGTGATGGTGGCATCGGGACGCGGCGTTCAGGGCGATCTGGGGATGCCCGCCTATGGCGCGTCCAAGGCGGCACTAATCAACCTCGCGCTCAATGTTGCGACGCAGTATGGCAAACAGGGCATTCGTGCCAATTCGGTGGTCGTGGGCATGGTGATGACCCCGCCGCTCGCCGCATCGATCAGCCCCGAAATGATCGAGCTGTTCACCGCGCACCACCTGACGCCCTATGTCGCCGATCCGCAGGACATTGCCGGGCCGGTCGCGTTCCTCGCTTCCGACACCGCGCGGTTCATTACCGGAGCGACCGTAGCCGTCGATGGCGGGATGACTTCACACGCCGCGCCGTTTGCCGATGTGATGAAGCTGTCTTCGGCGGGGATGCTCAAGCAGGATTGACCCTTGGGCGGGGCGCTGGTTCAATCAGCGCCCCGCTTCGAATTCGCCAAGATAGTGCGCCAGCCTGCTCACTAGAAAATCGGGCAGGGCGGCAGGCGCGCCCATGTCCTTGTCGTTGCCGTAATTGCGGACCGACAGGATCAGGATCTTCAACGCGGCCACCGCCATGTAGTAGCTGAAATGCGGCATGGGCCGGCCATAGATCCGCTCGAATCCCGCAACCGCTTCGGCGCCGCGCGGCAGGCCATCGATGCGCGGCACGCCGAAGTTTTCGCTGAACACCTCGTCCAGATAGACCCAGTGCGCCAGATCGACCTCTGCGGGGCCCAGCGTCGCCACCTCGAAATCGAACAGCGCGGCAACCTCGACGCCCTGCGCCTGGTACATCGTATTGCCGAGCCGCGCATCGTTCCACACCAGTCCTGACCGGGCAGCGGCTGGTGCATGGTCTTTCAGTGTGGCAAGCGCGCTGGCAATGACCGGGAAAGACTGGCCATTTCGCGCCCAGTCAAACCACTTTCCGACGAACCGGTCGAGATAGAACACCGCGTCGGGCGCCCTGCGCGTCCCGTCGGCCAGGAACGAAAAGCAACGCCAGTCGATCCGGTGCAGCCGCGCCATTTCCTCGATGCCGTTCCACCAGCAGCGTGTACGATCGGCGGTGGAAAGCTCGGCCACCCAGCCTTCCTGATGATAGCTCGGGAAGTCGGGCGGGACCCGCCCGTCGATCCGGTCCATCAGAAAGAACGGCGCGCCAAGCACCGCCGGATCGCTCTCGGCAAAGTCGATATTGGGAACTTTGACCGAAGAATTGGCGGCAATCGCGCGCATTACCCGGTATTGGTGGAACACGTCCGCCAGCATAGGCACCGCCACATCGCGCTGGATGCGGGCGACGAGGCGGCGCTCCGTGAGCGTGCCCTGCTCATCCCAACGTGCGGTGAACAGGATGGTCCGGCTGGAAAATCCCTGCGCCGGTTCCGCTGCATCGGTGATGGTGACGAGAGGCGAACCGGGCAGTCGTGCCGAAAGCCAGGGGCCAAGGCTCTGCGCCACATCTTCGGTGCGAATGGCGGGGGCGGTGTATGTCATCGCTCAGCCCAGCACGATCCGGCCGGTTGCATCCATCGCGCCGTTAAGCTTTGCAGCGGCGGTGCGCTCGGCCACCACGCCAAGGATCGCGTCATAGTGCGGCTCGCCCGGATTCAGAATCTGGGGGCGTCCGCTGCTACCGAGATAGACCGGCACGATCTGCACCCCGGTGATCGCGCCATCGGCGATCGTCACCGATGCGCCAAGACCCCGGCTTGTTTCATCGAGCAGCGGCGCGGAAATACCCGAGGGCGTCTCGTCGCGCGACCACGGCGAGATCATTGCGAACTTGCCCATGCAATAGAGGATCGCCTTGCCGCGATAGACTTCGAAGCCCTTGATCGGCAGCGGTCCCTGGCTGACGATCAGGTCGACGCCTGCATCGATGAACGCGCGCGCCGCCTCGCGCTGGTAGTCGGCAATCGCGGATTCGTGCTCCAGAATGCCCCAGTGGCAGCTC
Organism: Novosphingobium sp. MMS21-SN21R; assembly: GCF_031846015.1. Taxonomy (GTDB): domain Bacteria; phylum Pseudomonadota; class Alphaproteobacteria; order Sphingomonadales; family Sphingomonadaceae; genus Novosphingobium. Next base: position 160,306 of record NZ_JAVRDU010000003.1, read on the forward strand.
AGCACCACCACATCGACCTGCGCTTTCAAGGCGGTGATGCTCTCGATCATCGCGGCCAGATCATCGCGGTTGACCAGCGTGCGCGTGTCGGGTTCCACCCCCCAATCGTGCCAGCTGTTGTTCTCGGCATAAGTATGGCGCCGCAGTGGGACGATCCCCGGCGTGCGCCGCCCGGCATGGGCACCGGGCAGGAAGCCCGACGTGCAGGCGAGGAAGCCGATCTTGTGGCCATTACGCTCGACGATGGCAGGTTCGCGCGCGCTGGCGATGTTATCCCCGCCGCCGACATGGGCGATGCCCGCTTCATTCAGTAGCGCCATCGTGCGCAGGAATGCGCGATAACCGCCGTGCATGGTGTGGTTGTTGGCCACCGACATCACATCGAACCCTGCCGCGCCCATCATCGCGATGCTTTCGGGCGCGCCCGGCGCGAACAGGTCGCCAAGCTCGAAATCGTCGTTGATGTGCGCTTCGACCGGGTGGGTGTCGCCCGCCTCCTCGGCATAGGGCCATTCGCAATTGCCGAAAGTCACATCCGCGCCAGACAGCACCGGGGTTACCGCCGTGAACAGGTCCGCCGGGGGTTCGCGCGTCATCAGTTGCAGGTCACCCACTGCAAACAGGCTCAAAGTTCCGCTGGCCATCGCGCTGTTCCTCTTGATCTTGCGGCGATGCTGACCGGCGCAATTGCCGCCTGCCCCTATCCACTGGCCGGTTGCCCGCCTGCACAGCGCATTATTGCTGGACGGCACAAGAACGTGAGGGACAGGATATGGCCGGACGCTTTGCAGGGAAGGTCGCACTCGTCACGGCAGGCGCGGACGGCATCGGCGCAGCCACCGCGCGCGCCTTTGCCAGCGAAGGGGCGTCGGTCGTCCTCGCGGACATCAATGATGCACTGGGCGAGGAGCGCGCCGAAGCCTTGCGCGCGGAAGGTTTCCAGGCGCGCTACATCCACGCCGACGCGACCGACGAGGCGCAAGTCGCTGCGATGGTGCGCTACACGGTCGAACAGTTCGGAGCCTTGCATCTTGCAGCCAATGTGGTGGGCGATGCCCATCCCGATTCCGCAGGGCCTGACTTCCACAACCAGCCGGTCGAGGCCTTCGACCACACCATCACGATGTGCCTGCGCACCACGTTCCTGTGCATGAAGCACGAGATCGCGCACATGGTGGAAAACGGCGGCGGCGCGATCTGCAATGTGACCTCGCTCGCGGGCATGATCCACAACGGCTTCGGCGGCGCAGGATACGGCGCGGGCAAGGCCGCTGTGATCCGGCTGACAAAGTTTGCGGCGGTCAGCTATGCGGATCGCGGCATCCGCGTGAACTGCATCGCGCCCGGCGTCACGCCCACGAGGGCCTATTACAAGTTCGGCGATGACTACGCCAAGGTACTGATCGACGAACAGGTCGTGTTCCAGCCGATCAAGCGCGCCATCGGCTGCGATGAACAGGCCGCCGGGATCATCTGGCTGTGCTCGGATGAGGCGGCGATGGTCACCGGTCATAACTTGCCGATCGATGGCGGGTGGACGGCACAATGAGGACTTCGGCGATGCTTGAGGACAGCTTGCACCAGCGTACCTGCCCCTTGTGCGAAGGGATGTGCGGGGTCACTGTGGCGGTCGAAGGCGGGAAGGTGGCCACCGTCCGCCCCAACCGGCAGGATGTGTGGAGCCGCGGCCATATCTGCCCCAAGGGCACCACGCTTGGCGCGCTGCACGATGATCCCGACCGGCTGCGCACGGCAATGGTGCGCGATGGCTCCGAGTGGAAATCCGCCTCATGGGACGCAGCGCTGGAACGGCTGGAGGAACTGGCGCAAGGCGTTCGTGATCGCCACGGCCCGCACGCCTTTGCGGCCTATGGCGGCAACATGGCGGGCAAGGACGCCACGCTCTCGCGCTATTCCGGACTGATGCTGGCAACATCTGGCATCCAGCAGGTCTATTCGTCTGGCACAGTCGATCAGCACCCCAAGAACCTTTCGGCGATGCTGATGTTCGGCAACGAATGGAAAATCCCCATTCCCGATCTCGACAATACCGACCTGTTCGTGATTTTCGGCGGCAATCCGGCGGCGTCCAAGGGCAGCATCTTCTCGCACCGCGACGTGATGGGCGCGATGCGCGATCTGCGCGCGCGCGGCGGCCGGGTGATCGTGATCGATCCGGTCCGCACCAGAACCGCGCAGGCGGCGGACCAGTGGATCGGCCTCAAGCCCGGCACCGACGCGGCGTTCATGCTGGGCGTCGCCCATGTCCTGTTTGCCCGCGACGCTGTGCGGCTGCGCCATCTTGATGGCTTGGTCGAGGGGCTGGCACCTTTGCGCGATGTCGCCGCCGAATTCAGCCCGCAAGCCGTTGCGCCGTTCTGCGGGATCGAGGCTGCGGTAATCGAGGGCCTTGCGGACGAATTGATCCGCACCGACCGCTCCGCGATCTATGGCCGCATCGGCACCTGCACGCAAAGCTTCGGCACGCTGGCATCCTGGATGGTCGATGTTCTGGCAATCCTGACCGGTAATCTCGATCGGCGTGGCGGCTCGATGTGGAGCCGTCCGGTTGCGTCACTGGTGGATATGCTGGCGACGCTTCCGGCGGGAATGCCGGTGGTTATGGGCAAGAGCCGGGTGCGCGGCGTGCCTGCCGTCCTCGGGCAATTCCCTGCGTCGTGCATGGCAGAGGAGATCAGCGAACCCGGCCCCGGACAGATCAAGGGGCTGGTGACTTTCGCCGCCAATCCGGTGCTCAGCGCGCCCGATTCCGGAAAGCTGGCGCAGGCCCTGCCGCTGCTCGAATGCATGGTCAGCCTTGATAATTACATCAACGAAACCACGCGCCATGCCCATGTGATCCTGCCTAGTCCGTCTTTCCTCGAAAGCGCGCACTTCGATATGTGGTCGTGGATTTTCTGCCTGACCAGTGGCGGCCACTATTCGCCGCCGGTGGTCCCGTTGACGGACCGGCCCGAGCACTGGCGCATTGTCGCCCGCGTCGGCGCGATCATTGGCGGGCAGCCTCGCGCCGATGTCGATGCGTTGGACGACGGCTATTTCCGCGCACTTGCAGCGGGCAGGGGGATCGATCCCGAGACCGCGATTGCCGCACTGCCGGAGCGCGGCCCCGCACGCATTCTCGACCTTGCCATCCGCGCAGGGCCATTCGGCGACCGGTTCGGCGCAGTGGAGGGCGGCTTGACCCTCGCCAGCTTTGAAGGTCAGCCCGACGGCGTGATCATCGGCCCGGCGATCCCGCGCGCGGACGAAGGCTTCGAAACCGCATCGGGCAAGATCGAAATCGCCCCGGCGCTTATCCTGTCAGACATTCCCCGGCTCAGGCAGGCGATGACCGAAACCGGTCCTGCGCTCGTTCTGGTCAGTCGTCGCCATCTGCGCTCGATGAACAGCTGGATGCACAATGTGGATACGCTGGTGAAGGGCAGGGACCGCTGCACCCTGCAGATGCACAGCGCCGATGCGCAGGCGCGCGGCCTGAACGGCGGCGATCTGGTCGCGGTAACCTCTGCCTCGGGCACCATCGACGTGGCGCTGGAGATCGACGACGATATCCGCCCCGGCGTCGTCTCGATGCCCCACGGCTGGGGCCATGCCGATCCGCAGACGCAGATCGCGGTGGCCCGCGCGCACCCAGGCGCGAACACCAACGTGCTCAGCCCCGGCACGCTGGTCGATGCCATTTCGGGCAATGCCGTGCTCAACGGCATCGCGGTCGAAGTGCGCATGGCGACCAGGCAAGCAACCCAACGCATCGGAGAAATCGCATGAGCAAGCTTCTGGGTGGATTGTCCGGCCTGATCGGCATCGCGCTGATCGCTTTCGGTGTTTACGCCATCTACGCCACGACCACGGTCACGACCATGACCGGCCTTGCGCCTCAGGGCGTTGCCGGGATGAACGAAGCGCGTTCGATCTATGCCGGTTCGTTCTGGGCGATGGGGGCGCTCATCCTTTATGCACTGACCAATGCCCGCGCGCGGCAGCCGGTGCTGATGGCCGTCGGTGTGGTCTTCGCAGGCTTCGTCGCAGGCCGGATCGTGTCTATCGTGATCGATGGATATGATCCGCTGTTGACCGCATCGATTGTCTCGGAAGTTGTCGCTGCGATCATCCTGCTCGCTGCCAGCCGTGCACCATCCCCGGCTTGAAGGCCCTGATCCGGCGTTAAACTCTTCGGATGACATTATTGTCATTTGATTGTATACCTCACCCCATACCGGAGAGGGAACGCCATGCAATCGACCACTGACACCATCACCCGCAGCGCCGTGGCATGCACCACGGATCCCGTCGCGGTGGCGGCATCGCTCATCCCGCTGCTCGCCGCCCATGCCGAAGCGTGCGAACGCGAAGGCCGGATTCAGCCGCCAGTGATGGCTGCGCTGCGCGATGCGGGCCTGTTCCACATCACCGCGCCGCGCCGTGCGGGAGGACCGGGCGGAACGCTGCTCACCCATGTCGAAACCGTTGCGCAGCTGGCGCAAGGCTGCGTGGGTACCGCGTGGGCGTTCTGCCTGCTGTCGGGCGTGACCGGCACCGTGCTGGGCTTTCCGGCGGCGGTGACCGACATCGTGTTTCGAACCGGCGACGAACTGCTGTGCAGCGCCTCTGCCCCGACCGCCACGGCAACGCCAGTGCCGGGCGGCTACCGCGTGAGCGGCAAATGGGGTTATGGTTCGGGCTGCTGCCACGCCGATTGGGCGCTCAACGGCGTCCAGCTTCTGGACGCGACGGGCGCGGTCAGCGAGATGGCGATGGTGTTCACCAACTTGCGCGATCCGGCCTGCACCGTTCTTGACGACTGGCGTGTTGCGGGCATGGCGGGATCGGGCAGCAATACCATTGTGGCGGACGACCTGTTCGTGTCCGACGCCTTGATCCTGCACACCTCGCAAACCCCGCCTGCCGAAGTCTTGCTGACCATCCCCGGACTTGAGCCGCGCGATCTGTGGCCGATGGAAGCGCTGTTTCCGCTCGGCGTGCTGCCGCCAATGCTCGGCGCGGCCACCGCGATCCTGCAGGCCGTGGTGCGCGCTGCGGGCGCGCGTCCCGTGGTCGGCTGGACTTACGAGACGCAGGCGACCTCGCAGACACTCAGCGCGATGATCGGCCAGTCGGCGCTGGAAATCGATTCGGCATGGATGCACATCCGCCGCGCCACCGGCATGATGGACGTGACCGCCAGCCAGCGCGCGTTGACCGGGTTCGACAAGGCGCAGATCCAGGCCGATTGCGGCTTTGCGATGGGCCTGCTGCGCACCGCAGGCAACCGTCTGCTTGATGTGGCAGGGCCGGGCGCCTTTGCGCTCAACAATACGCTCCAGCGGTTCTGGCGCGACCTCAACGTCGGCAGCCGCCACAATGCGCTCAGCAGCCATCTGTCCGCCGAACTCTATGGCCGCGCGCTGACCGGCCAACCCTCGAATCTGCGCCTCCTGCCCGATATCGGCCCCGCACCGACATGGGCCAGCGCGGCGTGACGCCAGTTCCTGCGCCGAACGCCGAGAACGGACGCCTGCGCGTGGCTGCCGAGCGCCGCGACAGGATGCGGGCGCGGTTGCTTGAAACCGTGCTCGCACTCTATCAACCGGGCCGTGACAACGCCGCGCTGGTGATCGACGATGTGATCCGTGCGGCTGATGTTTCGCGTGGCACGTTCTACAAGTATTTCCAGTCGATCGAGCAGGCGGTCGATGAATTGGGCGAAAACCTGACGGGCGGCATGGTCGCCGATTTCCGTGCGTTGTTCGCCGCCGAATCCGATCCTGCGGTATTGGCCATCGGCGGCTCTGCGATGACAATGCTGCGCGCATGGCATGACCCGCGCTGGGGCGGGTTCACCTGCCGTGTCGACTATGTCGACTACTTCGCTCGGGCGAGCGCGCTCGACGCGCTGGTCCGCGATGCGCTCTGTGCTGCGCGGGACAGCGGGCAGATGCGCTTTGGCTCGCTCGATGTTGCAGTGGATCTGATCGTCGGGATGACCGTCGAGGCGCGCCGCCGCCTGATCCGCGCGCCTGAAAGTCCGCTTGGCTACATCGACGAAATGCTCGCCTGCACTTTTGCAGGGCTGGGGATGGAACCGGTAGTATTCGCGCGGGCCAGAAATTCCGCCTTTGCCCGCATTTCGGAAGGTGCAGGCAGCTTGCTCTGGTGGTCCACCGATCTCGCTGCCTGATATATGGCGGATAGTGGGAGAAGCACGCATCATGGCATCGCTTGATGGAAAGATTGCAGTTGTCACCGGCGCTTCTGCCGGAATTGGCGAAGCCATTGCGCGCAGGCTAGCCGCTGCCGGGGCGACGGTGGTGCTGGCCGCGCGGCGCGAAGACCGGCTGGCGGCACTGGCGCAGGAGCTTGGCGGCAAGACTGGCTATTTTGCCATCGACCTCGCGGTCCCCGACGCTCCGCAGGCCTTGCTCGATCATGTTACGGCAAACTACGGCACGCCCGATATCGTGGTCCACAACGCCGCCGTCCTCCACGTGGGTTCCATCGAGGAGTTCGATCTCGCGCACTTGCAGCCGATGATCGCCATCAACTACGAATCGGTGGTGCGCAGTTGTTACCTTTTTGCCCGCGCGATGAAGGCGGCGGGGCGAGGCCATATCGTCAACATTTCCAGCCTTGGCGCCAATATCACCGCAGTGGGCACGGGCATTTACGGCGGGCTGAAGCGCGCGCTCGAGATGTTCACCGACGCATTGCGGATCGAGCTTGCCGGCACCGGCGTGAAAGTCGGCATGGTTGCGCCGGGCACCACCAGCACCGAAATTTTCGAGCCGATGAAAGCCGACGGCAAGCCCGCGTGGGACACGTATATCCCCGCGCTCGACCCCGACGATATTGCGGGCGCGGTGATGTTTCTGCTCGAACAATCACCCCGCGCCAATGCCGCGCGCGTGCACGTCTATTCCTCGCACGAGGTATTCTGATCAGGGCAGCGCCGGGCGGTGTGCTTCGCCCGGCGCCACAAGTTACCCAAGTCCGAGCATTTCGGCATCCGCAGCTTGCGGGTAGAGCGTGAGCGGCAAGCCCGCGACGGTCGGCCCGAAATAATAGGCGTGTCCGCCCGATTTGAGCGCACGGGTATGGCGCACCGCAAATCCGGCACCTTCGAGCCTTGCGCGCGCGCCTTCAACGTCGTGATGCATCATGTCGACGGATGCGAGCGCGCCCTCGGTCCCGTCCAGCAGCGCCGTCGGCCCTTCGATCAGGCGAACGCGGTGCGTGCCGCAAAGGGCCCGCGCACCAAGGCCCGCCGGGTCCGTTTCCCGAAATTCCATGTCGAAGAACCTTGTCAGGTCGGCGGCCAGCGCGTCGATATCGGGCGAGACCACGGTCATGCAGCCGATCTTGGGCGGAGCGGCATCGTCGAGCGCGTCAAACGGCAGTTCCGAACGGACTTGCGCCTCGTTCACCCCTTCGGTGCAGGCGAGGAACTTGATGCCGTGAAAATCCGGGCCGAACAGGTATTCGTTGACCTTGGGCACCGGCAGATAGCTGGTAGCGATGGGCAAGTGCCCCGCCGCCGTCATTCGCGCGAGCACCGATTCCGCATCGGCGACATCCACCGCGATCTCGATCAAGGGGTCACCCTCGGCAAAGGGCAGGCCTTCCGGCCCCGGCTGGATCGGCTCCACGCCGTGCTCGCCGAACATCACCTTGAACCCGGCGTCGGGGTAGAGTTCGGCAATGATCCCCGGCGCAAAGAATTTCAGGCCGAGCAGCGCGCCCATTTGCGCGGTGAAGCTGTCCATATCGTCGACGCGCCAGGCCATACGGCAGAATTTCGGTACCATCAGGTGTCTCCCAAACCGGTCAGCCCTTTTCCAGCGGGGGGCCGATTATCCGATCGGCTTTGAATAAGGCACGGCGGTTCGGGGCGATGTCCCGCCCTTTGGTAGGAAGCGCCCATGCCTGCGTTGCGTATCCCATTGTCATAACGATGGTTCCGCTACGGCGGCGCCACATGATGGAGAGCATGATGGCTGAATCGCAAGATCCCACAAATCGCGGCGCATCCGAAAGCGCGGACCAGCTCGAACGCATTACCTTGTGGGCCGAAGCCAACCTTGGCGGCAAGGTTACCCGGGTCGAACGGCAGCGCCGCTGGCGTCCGGTGTGGCGGGTGAGCATGGAAGACGCGGGCGAGGTGCGCGAATACCTGTTCAAGGCAGACCGCGTGTGGGCGGCGCATCCCTATCTCCACGTCCATGAAATGAACCTGCTCAACGTTCTGGCTGCGCACGATATTCCCGTGCCGCCGCAGCGCGGCTTCTGCAACGATCCGCCCGCTATCGTGATGGACTGGGTGCGCGGTGGCCGCGATCCCGGGCTGGTCATGGAAGCAGTCGAGAGCGCATCGACGATGACGCCCGATCGCTGGTCGGCTTCGCTGCAGTACATGGAGCAGCTGGCGGCCATGCACAAGATTCCGGTCCCGGCGCTGGAAGCCATCGGCTGCAGCAAGCCCGAAGGCCCGACCGAACTGGCGCTGCAGCATTACGAGCGCTTTCAGGCAATGTATGACGAGCAGGGCATCGTCGATCCGCCGATGGAATTTGCCACGCGCTGGCTGCGCCGCAACGTGCCGCAGCACCGCAGCCGCATCTCGCTGGTCACCGGCGATTGCGGCCAGTTCCTGTCCGACGGGCCTGACCTGACGTGCGTGATCGATGTGGAAATCGGCCATCTCGGCGATCACCTCCACGATCTCGCCTGCTTCCGTGGGCGCCATCCGGTCGAGAACATGGGCGATCTGCCTTCGCTGTTCCGGCACTATGAAAAGGCGCTGGGCGAACCGCTCGATCTGGGGGTGATCGCCTACCACACCGTCGCCTTCCTCGGCGTCGGCTACTTCGGCCCACTGTTCGCGCTGTCGCGCACCGATGCCGGGGGCGACTGGGTGGAAGCCGCCGTGCAATGTGCGTTCATCGGGCGGCGCATGCTCGAGGCGCTGGCCGAAGTCGAAGGTATCGAACTGGACGACCTGAGCCTGCCCGATCCGCGTCCCTCACCGCTGGAGGAAATGGCGCTGAGCAAGCTAGCCGCCGACCTTCACCGCCTGCCCTTGAGCGAGACTTTCGCCAGCTGGCAGCGCGGCATCCTTGCCAGTGTGCCGGAATATCTCCTCAATCAGGCGCGCTATCGCCGCTGGGCCGAGGATGCCGACCTTGATGAACTCGCCGTGGTTCTGGGCAAGCGCCCCGCCGATCTGATCGAGGCGGACAAGCTGCTGGTGGACCTCATCCGCACCGCCGGGCCTGAGCGTGACGCCGAACTGCTGCGCCTGATGCACCGCCGCCTGCTGCGCCAGTGCCTGATCATTGCCGGTCCGGGCGCGGCCGAGGATCACCTCGCGCTGATGAAGGTCGAACCGCTGCTCGATGGCCGAATGGACCGCGTCGGCGATCCTGCACTGGCTTTCGCCTGACACCTTGGGGTGGGCGCAGGGAAGGGGCCTGCGCTCGCCAACCCATGATGCGCCATGCGCGCGCCTTGAAAGAGTGAACAAAGCGATGGATCTTGGAATCAAAGGCAAAGTGGCGCTGGTCACCGGCGGCACGATGGGCATGGGCAGAGTCGTTGCCGAACGCCTTGGCGAAAATGGCGCCAAGGTGGTGGTCGTCGCGCGCGGGCAGGCGGGGCTTGATGCCACTGTCGCCGCAATTGCGGCGAAGGGCGGAGAGGCCGTCGGCGTTTCTGCCGACCTCACCGATCTCGAAGCCTACGCCTATATCGCCGCAGAGGCGGCCAAGGCCTTCGCCGCGCCGGACATTGCCATCTTCACCCCCGTTGCGCCGCCCTCGGGCGGGTTCGATGCCTTTGATGACAGCGATTTCGACGAGGCTTACGCCAATATCGTCAAGGCCTTCCGCCATTTCGCCCGCGCGGTCGTGCCTGCAATGAAAGAGCGCCGCTGGGGCCGGATCGTGACGATCGGTTCGGGCGCGGCCAAATCGCCCGCGCGCGCCTCGGTGCTCAATTTCGATTACGTGCTCGCCAATGTCGTGCGGCCCGCAGGCCTCGGCCTCAGCCGCAGCCTTGCCGACGAGCTTGGCCCCTTCGGCATCACGGTCAACACCGTGGCGCCGGGTTTCATCGATACCGGCAAGGCCTATGGCGCGTTCTTCGAACAGTGCGCCGCCGATGCGGGCATGGAGTTCGAACCGTTCATGGAAGCGTTCCTGCGCCGCATTCCCGCCAACCGGTTCGGGCGGCCCGAGGAAGTCGGTTCGCTCGTGGCGTTCCTGTGTTCGCAGGATGCGGGCTATATCGCCGGGCAATATATCGTCGCCGATGGCGGCTTCATGCAGGCCTATCATTGATCGGCCCCCACCTCCTGACAGAAGAAGAGAACGCACGATGAAAGCTATCCGGTTCCTGTCCACGGCGGCAGGCTTGGCCCTGATTACGGGAGCGGGCGCCTGCGCCGAATCGACGCCAAAACCCACCTTCAACGCTCCGGCAGATGTCGCCGCGATCAAGGAAGTCGAGGAAATCCTCGCCACCGAACTCGATATCGACAAGGTGCTGCCACACTACGCCGACGATGCCACCGTGCTCGACCTGTTTGCCCCCGGCATCTTCCGGGGCAAGGCCGAAATCCGAGCCGGATTTGCGCCGCAACTGGGCGCGATCAAGTCGATGGAGAAGACCACGCCCGAAATGATCGTGGCGACCAACGGCACGTTCGGCTGCGCGGCAAGCCAGGTCGCCTATAACACCGTGATGAAGGACGGCACAAAGTTTGCCATGAATGTGCGCGTGCTCGATGCGTTCAAGAAGATCGATGGGAAGTGGCGCGTGGTGCAACAGCACCTGTCATTCCCGGTCGATCCCGCCACGATGAATGCGCTGACCAATGCACCGATCCAGGCGCGCACGCTGACCTGGTCGGCGCAGCCGCTCGCCCCGATTTCGACCACGCCGGAAAAGGCCAAGGCCGAAATCAAGGAGTTCATGGACGTTGGCGGCGCTTCGGTGGGGCTGGACAAGCTGATGAACTACTACGGACCCGGCGACGACACTCTGCTCTACGATGCGTTCAGCCCCAAGGCGGTGATCGGCAAAAAGGAAATTGCCGATTTCTATGCCCCGATCATGGGAAGCTATACCGGCATTTCACTGACGATGCCGATGTTCGAGGTCGATTCCGATGGCTCGTTCGGCGTGCAGATCGATACGCAGGAACTGACCCTGACGATGAAGGACGGATCGAAGCGCAATGTCGCACTGCGCCAGAGCGACTGCATGCGCCGCGTCGACGGCAAGTGGTACAGCTTCCTCGAAATGGTCTCATACGTCACCGACGCAAAGACGATGAAGGCGCAGATCACCCACTGATCCCGGGCGCGAAACGCAAACAATGGGGGCGGCCCGCACAGGTCGCCCCCTTTTTTGTGCTTCGATCAGGGCCGCAACCCGTAGACGACCCCCAGCAGCGCGGCGCCAAGGATGAGGGTCCATGCGAGGAACAGCAAGCGCAGGATCAGCGGCGCGGCGCGGATTTCCATGAACTCGCGCCCAACGATGCTCGCCTTGATCAGGCCGATCACGATCACGATCGCAGCGGCATAGCGCGATCCGAACAGCGACGATTCAAACGACAGCACGCTGACTGCCACCAGCACGAGCCAGAACAGGGTCAGGCGTTTAGAATACCAGGTCATGCCGGCCCCCTATCGCAGCAGGTAGATGAGCGCGAAGATCATCACCCAGAGCAAGTCCACGAGGTGCCAGAACACTGCGCTGCCCTCCAGCGTGGCGAAAGATCCCGGCCAGCGGCCATCGGGCGCGCAGCGCAGGCCAAGCCAGGTCAGCACGCCAAGTCCGATCAGCACGTGCAGCAGGTGAATCCCGGTGTACATGAAATAGAACGTGAAAAAGCTGCTGCTGTTGAGCGTATCGCCATTGCCGATGTGGTGGCTCCATTCGGCAACCTTCACGCCGACGAAGCCTACGCCGAGTGCCGTCGCGGCCCAGATAAACCGCCGAACATGGGGCAGACCTTTTCGCGCCGCGATGACGGCGTGCGCAATGCACCACGAACTCGTCAGCAGCAGCGCCGTATTGGCAAGGCCAAGCCCGCGATCGAGCTTGATCTGCGACAGGTGAACCGCCGCGCCGTTGGTCGCAAACTCAACGGCATAAGTTACGAACAGCACGCCGAAGACCAGCAGGTCTCCGAAAATCAGCACCCACAGGCCAGGCTCTCCGGGCACATGCCCGGAGAGGTTAGGCGTATCGCTGTCAGCGCCGTTCAAGGCTGATCGTCCTGCAGCGCATTGCGCTTGATTGCCGAGAGCAGCACGACCTGGGTCGCGGTAATCCACACCCCGAAGACGACCGCCGGAATCCAGAACGCGGCAACCCCGTTCCACGCAAATGGACCAATCTTGAACAGGCCGACTACCGCGCCCGGCGCACTGAGAATGCCGGTCCAGATGTTGAGATAGCCATACCAGCGCGGCAGGATCGGACGAGGCCGATCATCCTGCAGGATAATCGCGCCCGTGGCGAGGTACTGCGTCGTGCCGGGGATTGCGGGAATGACCAGCAGGAACATGCCGAGGTCACTCCAAGCGCGGATCAGCTCGTCCGATGCATCGGGCCGGAACGCCGCCATGGTGAAGGCAAGGCCGCAGAGGAACACGGTGACCTGGCCGTAGGTGAACACCAGCGCCGTTACGGTGGTCCACAACGGAAAACCGCGCTCGATCTTCTTGAGATAGAGCAGGATGATCGCGATGAACGGCCAGACGATAGCCGAGGCCGTCATCAGCAGGATGCCGCCGACGAGGTAGCCAGTCTGGTATTCGCGCACATGGGCGGCAACTTGCGCCGCACTGTTCATCGGGCTGTATGGCGGAAAGATATGCATCAGCGGCCACAGGGCGATGAAGAACAGCGTTCCCCATAGCGGGCCGGCAAAAACGCTCAGTTTCAGTGCGCCGTTTCTCATGTCTGGATCACTCCCCCTCTTCGCGCGATGCCGACGGCATCGGCGCTCTGCCGGAGAGATTAGGCGCGAGACCCGGCTTGCAACATGCCGGAAGACAGGGTGTTCTCGCCGTTTCAGGCCTTTGCCCACCGCACACAAAAGCGGCGGCCGCACCAGGCGACCGCCGCTTCATGTCTTCAGTTCAGATCAGATCAGAAGCTGTACTTGACCGTTGCACCGTAAGTGCGCGGGGCACCCTGGAACTGCACGGTGGCGCCAAGGCCGGTATAGCTGTTGAACACGTTGGTGAAGTTCGCCTTGTTGCCGACGTTGCGGCCCCAGACGGTCAGTTCGATGGCGGGTTCCTTGAAGGTGAAGCTCGCCTGCAGGTTGACCAGGCCATAAGCACGGACACGCGATGCTTCGTTGGCGATCGCCACGGCAGCGGCCTGCTTCGGGTCGCCGGTCGTGAAGAAGTCGAAGTAACGCGAACCGATGTAGGAATAGTCGGCGTGGAGCTTCAGATCGCCGCTTTCCATTTCGATGGTCTGCGTCGCCGAGACGTTGGCGGTCCACTTCGGCGCCTGGGTGATGGGTTCACCCGAGCGGTCGACCTGAACCGTAGCACCGTTCACGATCTGCGATTCGAAGCGGCTGCCAGCCACATAGCGGGCGTGCAGGTAAGCGACGCTGCCGCCGATTTCCAGACCCTGATACGGGATGACCGTGCCTTCGAATTCGAAGCCGTAGGTCTTGGCCTTGCCGGCGTTGGTCACGAACTGGGTCAGGCGCGTGGCACCGGTCGCATCGACGAACGTGGCGTTGATGATGCGCTGCACGTCCGACTGCCATGCATGGAACACGGCGAGGTTGGTACGCAGGTGGCGATCAAAGAACTCACCCTTGATACCGGCTTCGACGTCGCGAACGGCTTCCGGCTTGAACGAGCTGGAATACGGCGGCGGCACCGGACGGGCATTGAAACCGCCCGAGTTCGAAGCGCCGCTGGTCTTGGCATAAACGAAGATGTCGGGCGACAGCTTCACGTCGATGCCTGCGGTCCATGCAGGGTACTTGAAGCTGGCCGATGCACGATCATGGCAACCGCTGTTCGGAGCAGCAGCACCGTTTGGTGTCGGCTTGCCTGCGTTCACACCAGCCTGACAGGTGAGCACCTGGCCGGGACGGGGGATGAACGGCGTGGTGCCCTGGCGATCGATTTCACGCGTATCCCACGTGTAGCGCAGACCGCCGGTGAGGCGAACGGAGTCGGACACGTTGTAGTAGAGCTGCGCAAACAGACCCTTCGAGGTCGATACGAACGAACCAAAGGTGTTGTCGCCGCCGGTTGCAATCGGCGTCCCGTAGAAGATCGACGATGATGACTGCTCGGTACCAGCTTCACGGAAATAGATGCCGCCGAAGATGTACTGGAGATTTCCGGTCTTGCCCGAGATCTGCAGTTCTTCGCTGAACTGGTGCTGCTTGTAGCGGCTGACGAACGCGCCTGCACCGGTGTTGGTGCCCAGCAGGTCGAGGTTGCTGGTGGTGTTCGAGTTACGATAGCCGGTGATCGACTTGACGGTCAGATCGCCCACATCAACCGAGAGATTGCCCGAGAGCGAGTAAGCCTCGTTAAAGGTGCCGCTGTCGTCGATCGCCTTCACGCCGGTGAACGGCGCGGAGTAGTTGACCCGCCAATCGCGCGAAAGCAGCGTTGCCTGCTGGGCAGCGGTCGCAAACTCGGTGTTGAGATACTGGGTGATCGGGCCGATCGGACCCTTCGAGAAGTTCGCGAAGGTCGATGCAGGAACCGAGAAGGTTGCCGAAAGCGGGATCGGCGCATTGCCCGGAATGAGCCCGGCGCGAACGCCCTGCGAGATACCGTAGAACGAGGCCATCGGACCGGCGGGGTTGATCGCCGAAACCGCAACCGGGTTGCCGGTGTCGCGATAGTTCATGTAATCGCCCGACAGATTCAGCGTCAGCGGAACCGAGCTTGGCGCCCACTTGAGCGAGCCACGAGCGTAGTATTCACCCTTGATGCCGCCATTGGCACCGCCGGTCGACAGGTTGGGGAAGTAGCCATTGCGATCGTTGTAACGACCGGCAAGACGCACACCCAGCTCATCGGTGAGCGGCAGGTTGACGACGCCTTCGATGGCCTTCTGCGAATAGTTGCCGAAGCCGACCTTCATGTAGCCTTCGGTCACATCGAGCTTGGGCTGCTGGGTGGTCAGGTTGAGCGCGCCGCCGGTCGTGTTGCGACCGAACAGGGTGCCCTGCGGACCGCGCAGCACTTCGGCGCCGGCCGCGTCGAGGAAGCCGAGGTTGCCGACCATCGGACGGCCGACATAGACGCCGTCGATATAGATGCCGACAGCAGCGTCCGAATAGGAGTTCGGGCTGTTCTGCGCCTGGCCGCGAATGGCGAGGTAGACGATGGTGGCCGGGCCGGTACCGCCGGTGCCGATCGAAAGGCTTGGCGCGGTGCGGGCAAGGTCGGTGACCTGCAGAACCTGGCGCTCTTCAAGCTTTTCGGTGCTCAGTGCGGTAACCGCGACCGGGACGGTCTGGAGATTTTCGCTCTGACGGCGTGCGGTCACGACGATGTCGGCGATGCCGCCCGACGATGCTTCGCTTTCCGTCTGCGTGGCGGTCTGGGCTGCCTGCGCGTGTGCCGCGCCGGAAATCGCAAACGCCGCGACCGGTGCAACCGTCGACAGCAGAATCCGATTGTACGTTGAAATCCTCATCACGGTAATCCCTCCCATTTGACGCTCGGGTATTGGCGTACCCGGCAGTTTTATTGCGAACCGCGAACGGTGATGTCCGGCCTAAGTCGGACCCGTCCGCGTCGCATCAGAGCATGCTAGTCACGACGGCGATCATAGGTGAGGCATGCGAAATCGTGCATGCGGAACTTTGTAGGCATTCTGCCATTGACCGTCGTGAAACAGCAATTTCGTTCGATTGGTTTTGCGGCTTTGCCGCGCAATGACCGGCACTTGCGGGGCGAGCGGGACTGCGCAAGCCACACGCCCGCCATGGTGCAAGCACCCCGGTCAGACAGTAGTTGCGCGATTCCATGCATTATTTAACCCTGCAATTGCCGACACACTCGCGGCGTCAGCCTTGGTAAGGAATTCCGGGGTCGCCAAAACCCATCTTTCGACAGGGGCGACCCTGCTTGATAGATTGGAGCAGGACGCACCGCGCAAGGTCCGGAAGGCCTGGCGCCACTTCATCACATCAAGGACGGGAGATGCAGGAATGACCGACAAGTGGGCCAAGGGCATCGAAGTGTTCGACGCCGTCTATGGCAAGGGATCGTCCGCAATGGTCGAAGCCGCGCCGCGCTCGCCCTACCTCGACGAAACGGTCGAGCATCTGTTCGGCGACATCTGGGGGGCAAGCGCGCTGTCGATCCGCGACAAGCGGCTTATGGTGATTGGCGCAACCACTATGCTTGGCCGCGCCGATCTTCTCGAGATCCAGATCGCGGGTGCCATCGTCAACGGCGAGATCACCGACGAGCAATTCGAGGAAATGAAACTGCTCATGCTGTTCTATGCCGGTGCCGGCAATACCACCGCGCTGGTGCGGGGCATTGACGCCGCCCGCAAGCGCGCCGCCGACCTCGCCGCCGCGAACTGAGGCCTTCGCTCGCCTCGGCGTGGCCTGCCCGGGGACAGGTTCCCCGGGCGCGCACCGCTAGGACTGTAATGGCGAGACAGAAGACAAAAAAGGAGAGGGATGATGGCGGTCGACCGCGATGAGGCGCTGCGTCTGGGCCAGTTCTGGGCCACAGTGTCCGAGGAACACGATACCGACAAGTTCCAGACCATCCTCCATGACGATTTCGTGATGTGGTACAATTTCGACCCGCAGGACCGGACGCGCGCCGAATTCATCGAGACGCTGAAGGCTGCCCATGCGATTTTCCAGAATCAGAAGAACGAAAACGCCCGCATCACGGTGACCGAGGACGGCTTCGTGCTCCAGGCGACGATGACCGGGATGCTGGACGGCAAAGCCATTACATCGCCCTATTGCTTCATTGCGCGGATCAAGGACGGGCTGGTCGTGCGCGGCGAGGAATACTTCGATACCGCGCAATTGACCAAGAAGGCCGGCAGGCCGGGCGAAGGCATGGTCTGAAGCCTGTCTGTTGGACGATCCGTCAAGCCACAGGGTTGGGCAAGGGCGGCGGCAGGCCCTATAGGAACCGTGCATAATAATGGCCCGGACAGGAGAGAGCAGCGTGGGAATGGAACAGCCGGTTTATCGACCGTTCGACCTTGGCACCGGCCCCATGATGCCGGACGCGTTCATCATGGAAACCGGCCAGGTCGATCTCTCCGTCTACACTTCGCAGGAGCGTTTCGACGCCGAACGCGAGATTTTCGGCCGGGTCTGGCTCAACATCGCCGAAACATCGGAAATCCCCAATGCGGGCGACTGGATCGTTCGTGATGTGAAAGTGCGCTCCTCGTCCATCCTGATCGTGCGCGGCAAAGATATGGTCGTCCGCGCCTTTCACAACATCTGCTCGCACCGCGGGATGAAGCTGGTGTGGGACGACAAAGGCCGGGGCGGCAAGTTTTCATGCCCCTATCACGCGTGGATGTTCGATTCGGCGGGCGACCTCCTCCACATTCCCGATGAAGGCTGCTTCCCCCACGTCGACAAGCAGGCAAGCGGCCTCACCCCGGTGCGGTGCGACAGCTGGGAGGGGATGATCTTCGTCAACCTCGATGCCCAGGGCACGCAATCGCTTGCCGACTTCCTCGGCCCGGTGGCTGAGCGGCTGAAGGACGTGCCGTTCGGCAGCTATCCCTATACCGCGCGCGTCGGATCGATGATCGATGCCAACTGGAAGCTGGCAATCGAGGCGCAGTGCGAGGCTTATCACGTGCGCGCGCTCCATTCGCGCACGGTTTCCAAGATGCTGTCCTCGGCGGAAAACCCCTTTGTCCACCCGCTGCATACCGAATTTCTCGGCGCGCACCGGATGAACTCGGTCCCGCGCAATCCGGAATTCGCGCTGTCGCCCGAGAAGCTGGTGCAGGCGTTCTCGTTCATGAACGCGCAGCAGATGGTGATCGCCGACACCGGCGCGCAGGACAAACCGGAAGAGACTTTCGCCAGCCATCCCGACATCAATCCGATCCGGTCGAACCTCTGGGGCAACGACCAGTATGTGCTTTACCCGCACTTCATCTTCCACATGTCATTGGGCGGCTGGTGGCTGCACCGCTTCTGGCCGATTGCGCCGGACAAGTGCTATTGGGAAGCGGTCTACCATTTCGAGCGCCCGCAATCCTTGCGCAACCAGTTCGCGGTGCAATATTCGCTCGCGCTCAACCGCGATACGCTGATGGAAGACAACCTCGCGCTGGTCCAGCAGCAGGAAGTCATGGAAAGCGGGGCGAAGAAGATCGTCCAGTTCGGCGAACAGGAAGCATTGTGCAAGCATCTGGCCGCCGTGTCCGAAGCCGCCGCGAACGACGCCGAGGCCGCGCGGACCGCCGCGCAATAACGCCGCCAGTCCAAGGATAGGCGGAGAAGCGCTCGCAAGGGGCCACGCCTGTCAAAGACACAAGTTTTGGGACGACGGGATGGACCTGGGAATAGCAGGCAAGCGCGCGTTGGTGACGGGCAGCACCTCGGGCATCGGCGCCGCGACGGTCACGATGCTCGCCGCCGAGGGCGTTTCCGTCATCATCAATGGCCGTAACGCCGGGCGCGCCGAAGCCGTGCGCGATGCCATCGTGGCGGCAGGCGGCAGCGCCGCCATCGCGCTGGGCGATCTTGCCAGCGACGACGGCGCCGAAGCGGTGATGCGCGCCGCCCACGCGGCGTTCGGCGGGATCGACATTCTCGTCAACAATCTCGGCCAGTACGAACCCTTCGCCCCGGTATGGACCGACGCGACGCCTGCGCAATGGGCCGCAACGTATGACGCCAACGTCATCGCCGCCGTGCGCACGATCCGCGCCAGCGTCGACGGCATGAAGGCGGCAGGCTGGGGCCGGATCATCAACATCGCCAGCGGTGCATATACCGAACCGCCGCCAGAATTCCCGACTTACGGTCCGTCCAAGGCCGCGCTGGTCAACTTGTCGGTCGGCCTTGCCAAATCGCTCGCCGATACCGGGATCACGGTCAACACGGTAAGTCCCGGCAATGTCCTGACCGAGGCGCTGCGCTCCAACCTGCCAATGATCGGCAAGGCCAATGGCTGGGAGGAGACCGACATCGCCGCGCTCGAACGCCGCTTTGCCAAACAGTGGCGCAGCCTCGTCAGCCGCACCGGGCGGGTAGAGGAAATCGCGGCGGTCATCTGCTTCGTCGCGAGTGCCCACGCCTCCTACATCACCGGCACCAATTACCGCGTCGATGGCGGCTCGCACGCCACGCTCAATTGAAGCCTCACGAAAAGGTCACCGGAATGAAGCTTGCAGGCAAAGTTGCGATCATCACCGGCGCGGGCAGCGGAATGGGCGCCGAAGAAGCACGCATGTTCGCCGCCGAGGGTGCGAAAGTGGTGATAACCGACATCGTCGGCGACGCCTGCCGCCAGCTTGCCGCCGAAATCGGCCCATCGGCCATCGCCATCGAGCATGATGTGGCCGACGAAGCGGGCTGGGCCCGCGTGATCGAAACGACTCTCGCCACGTTCGGCAAGATCGACGTACTCGTCAACAACGCCGGCCTTACCAAGTCCGACACTTTCGACAACACCGATCTGGCCTTCATGCGGCGGATGCTCGACGTGAACATCATCGGCTCTTTTCTGGGCATGAAGGCGGTGCGCGGGCCGATGAAGGACAATGGCGGCGGTGTGATCATCAATATCGCCTCGGGTCTTGCCTTCACCAGCCTGCCCGGATATTTCGCCTACGGCGTGTCCAAATGGGGCGTGCGCGGCATGACCAAGCTTGGCGCCAAGGAACTCAGCCCCGACAATATCCGCGTGGTCACGCTGACACCTGGCGCCATCGAAACGCCCGCGCTGGTGCCCGCCGTGCGCGAGAACGCCGCCGCGCTGATCCCGCTGGGGCGGGTCGGCGGGGCCGACGAGTTCTCGCGCGTGGTCGTGTTCATCGCGTCGGACGATGCCAGCTATGTGTCCGGCGCCGAATTCCTGATCGACGGCGCGATGATCTGCTGATGCACCTTTTCCAGGAGAACCCGCGATGACAGCCACCCCGCCAAACGGCATCATCCCGCCACAGGGCATTCCATTCGATCCGGAAGCCTATGACGCCGATCTGCTCAACGCAATCATCGCCCCATGGCGACCCGACGTGCGGATCGCAAATGTCCGCGTGAAGGATGCCAGGCGCTATGGAGATGGCATGGTCTCCACCGCCGCGCGCGCGTTTCTGGATGTGGAATACGCCCCCGGATCACCCGCAGGCCTGCCGCGCAATCTGGTGCTCAAACTGGGCCGCTCGCCCGATTTCATGATCGGGCCGCTGTACCAGAACGAAGTGCGCTTCTATAACGTGCTGCGGCCGGAAGTGACCGACATCGAGGCCCCGTTCACGCTCGGGGGGTCGTATGATCCTGCAACGCAGGCCTTCGCGCTGCTGCTCGGCGACCTGACCGACCACGGCGCGCGCTTCCCCAACGTGCTCTCCAGGACGACGCTTGACGAAGTCCGGGCGATCCTTGAGGAACTGGCGCGGCTCCACGCTCGCTACTGGCAATCGCCGCGCTTCGCTACCGATCTTGCCTTCCTTGAAACCCATACCCAGGGCGAACTCGCCACATTCATGCACGAATTCGTGCCCGGCGCGATCCAGCATGAAATCGACACCGAGAACTTCAAGCGCGAAATGGTAGCGCGTCTGCGCACCTCGGGCGACGAGTTGCGGCGCGGGGTTGCCCGCCTGCACCAGCACCAGCAGACCTTGCCGCACACCGTGCTCCACGGCGACACGCACATCGGCAACACCTACCTCCTGCCGGGTGGTCGCGCCGGGCTGCTCGACTGGCAGCTGACCGTGCGCGGGCACCACATGCACGACGTCAACTACCTGATCACGACCGCTCTGCCGATCGACGTGCGCCGCGACAACGAACGCGACCTGCTCGCCTTCTACCTGGACCGGTTGAAGGCGCACGGCGTGGCCGAAATGCCCGGCTGGGACGAGACCTGGGATGAATACCGGCGCTGCCTGGTGTGGGGCGTCTATATCGGCTGGCTCACCACCAATATTGCTAATTATGGCTGGGAAATCAGCGTTCTCAACCACCTGCGCCTGACCACGGCGTTCGAGGATCACGATACCGGGGCGCTGATCCGCGCGCTCGGCTGAATCGGAGACAAGACCTGTGAAACTGGAAGAACTCGGCATCCGCGAGGCGATCAAGGACCTGAAGGCGCGCTATTGCTACCACATCGACCTGAAGGAATGGGACCTTTACGCGGGCCTGTTCACCGAGGACGCGATCCTCGATGTGGACCAGTCGGTCTCAACGCGCGGGCGAGCGCCCAACCCGATGCCGCGCATCACCGGGCGCGCCGCGATCCGCGCGTTCATGCCGCAATTGCTCGATCCTGCCGATACCGTGCATCAGGTCCACGCCCCGATCATCACGGTTACCTCGCCCACCAGCGCCAAAGCAATCTGGGCAATGGAAGACGTCGTCAGAATGCCGGGCTTCCATATCCACGGGCGCGGCCACTATCACGAGACTTATGTGCTGACAGATGACCAGTGGTACATCGCCTCGCTCCATCTCACGCGCACTTGGGCCGAGATACTCGAAGGCACCGAGGCCGGACCCGATCTGACCTGACCTGACGCCTCCCGCGCACGGTATGGCGCAGTGCCCCTATCGGGCGGGAGGACCGTGTGCGAGCGCCGAGGCTTAGCCCTTTCGCAAGGTTGGCAGCGATCTGCCGCAGACCAATGTGGAAGAGGACTCTATGACCAAGACCGTGGCGCTGGTGACCGGAGCGAGCAAGGGCGTGGGCCGCGGGACGGCGCGTGCGCTCGGTTCAAAGGGCATGATCGTTTACCTGACCGCGCGCAGCGAAGAGGCGCTTGATGCCGCCGCTGCCGAAGTCACAGCCGCTGGCGGGACGGGCATCGCTATCGTCTGCGACCACCGCGATGACGCGCAAGTCAAGGCGGTGGTCGAGCGGATCGAGCGCGAGCAGGGCCGGCTAGACCTGCTCGTCAACAATGCAGCGGCGGTCTATGGGCAGGAACTGGCGACACCGGGCGCATTCTGGGACAAGGATCTCAAGCTGGCCGATATGCTCGTGGTCGGGCTGCGATCCGATTATGTGGCGGCCTATTATGCCGCGCCGTTGATGATCCGCACCGGCGCATCGCTGATCGCCAACATCTCGTTCTACGGCGCTTCATCGTATTTCTGCGGCCCTGCCTATGGCGCGGCCAAGGCCGGGACCGACAAGATGGTCCATGACATGGCAATCGATTTTGCCGGGACCGATGTTTCGATCGTGTCCTATTGGCCGGGCTATGTCCGCACCGATGAATCGAAGATGATCCCCGACGAATATTTCCCCGAACCGCTGCGCGCGATGTTGCCCGAGTTCGAAACGCCGGAGTTCACCGGGCTGGTGATCGCGGGCCTGCTCGCCGATCCTGAGCGCAAGTCCCTGTCGGGCAAGGCGCTGATCGGCGCGGATCTTGGCGTGAAGTACGGCATCAAGGATATCGACGGCAAGCAGCCGCGCAGCTGGGCCGGTGCGATGGGCGCGCCGCTGACCTTCTTCACGGGCGCCTGAACCGGGCGGGAGAGAAACCATGATCGAAGCGCTGCTGGTCGTCTTCACCAACCCGGCCGAGGGCCGCGACGACGATTTCAACGACTGGTATACCCATATCCACACGCGCGATGCGCTGCGCTTTCGCGGCTCCATCGCGCAGCAGCGCTTCAGTCTGTCGGGCGAACAGGTGCAGGAATTTCCCGGCGGGCAGTTCTTTGCCAAGTATCTCGCGCTGTACGAAGTCTTCGATGCTGAACGCTTCGTCCAGGAGCATATCGACAATGCCCTGACAACGCGCATGATGGTCGAGGATTCCATCGACATGTCGCGCATGGACGACTTCCACTATTACCCGCTGCAATACCGCGACAAGTCCCCGCGCACGTTCCAGACCGGCAGCGTGGTGGTCGAACAGATCAAGGCGAAACCGGGCGAGGAAGCCCATTTCCGCGACTGGTACAACGACACCTATCTGCCCGCCCGCTTCCGCGAAGAGGGCATCATCACCGGCGCGCTGCTCGGCTTTGACGGTCACGGCCAACTCGTCGAATTCAGCCCCGAGCACGACCACGTCGGCATCTGGCGCCTTTCCGACGATGCGGCGCGCGCACACTGGCGCTCGAATGCCTTGCGCGAATGTCCGTTCATCGATCAAGCGGCGCTAGCGGTCACCTGCTGGGATATCCTGACCGAACGCATGACCGAAGACGCCGTGCATCACCCCGCATCAGCCGATCTCGCCGGCGAAGAACGCGCCCGCGCGCGCATCGCAGCAGCAGGCACCGCACAACGCGACCGGGGCGATCTGCTGAAGCACTGAGGGCGGGTCAGGCCGCCGCGCCACCCTGCATCGCCGCGATCATGTCGCGGAAATCGGCCAGTGACGGCGCGTGGCTGGCATAGCCGCCATCGACATGCAGGTTCTGCCCGTTGGTATAGCGCGATTCGTCAGAGGCGAGGAACACCGCCGCCTTGGCGCAATCCTCGGGCGTGCCGATGAATGGCGTGAGCATATGACGCAGCATCACCTCGCGGACCGGCGGCGGCATGTTGTCCTCGGTCGCGCCCGATATGATCAGGCCGACCATCAGCACATTGGCACGAATGCCCAGTTTTCCATACTGCGCGGCGATGTTGTAGGTCAGATTGTGCACCGCGACCTTGGACGCGCCATAAGCCGTCTGCGCGATATCGCCCTGCAATGCCTTGGTCGAACCGGTGGTGATGATCGATCCGCCGCCTTGCGCGATCATGTGCGGGATCACGTGCTTGGCGCAGAACATCGGCCCCTTGACGTTGACCGCCATCGTCCGGTCCCAAAGATCGCCATCCATGTTGATCACGTCTACATCGCGCGTGATGATCTCAGGCCCGGTCATCGCCGCATTGTTGTGCAGCACATCGATCCGGCCATAGCTGTCGAGCGTGAAGGAGACCATCGCGCGGACCTGATCCTCGTCCGATATATCGGCGGAGAAGGCTTTGGCCTCAAGCCCTTCACCGGTGATCCGCGCCGCGACCTTTTCCGACGAACGGCTCTGGCTGCCGACAACGACTTTCGCCCCCTGCCGCGCATATTCAAGCGCGCAGGCCGCGCCGATACCCGATCCTGCGCCGTTGATCAGGATCACCTTGCCTTCGAGACGTCCCACGCCGCTTCTCCCGTATGCTTCAGTGAATCGCGGCAAGAACGCGCGGATGGAATGGTTCGAACGGCTCGCCCGCACGGACCTTTTCGGCCCAGGCCGGGTCCGCGATCAGCGAACGACCCACGCCGACAAGGTCGAACTCGCCTGCCTCGATCCGCTGTTCCACATCGGGCACGTTGTTCACCGTGCCGACTTCGCCGGCAAAGCTGTCCTTCAATTCGTTGAGCAAACCGATGCCGCCAACTGCCATGGTCGTCTTGCCGGTCAGCTTGCGCGTCCACCCGGCCAGCGTCAGCGGCGAGCCTGCGAAGGCGGCATGGTGATAATAGCGCGTGCTGGCATCGAAAATATCGACGCCAGCGTCGGCCAGCGCGCCGAGCAGGCCCTCAAGCTCTGCCGGTGTCTGGGCAAGGCGGCCATCGTAATCCTGCTGCTTCCACTGCGAATAGCGGAACATGATCGGCATATCACCCGCTTCGGCGCGGATCGCCTTGACCAGTTCGGCCCCGAAACGCGCGCGTTCGCGCAAGGCAGTGCCGCCCCAGCGATCGTCTCGGCGGTTGGTTTCGTGCCAGAAGAACGCGTCGGGCAAATAGCCGTGCGCGCCGTGAACCGCGATTCCGTCGAAGCCTGTCGCGCGGGCATTGGCGGCGCTGCGTGCAAAACCTGCGATAACATCGACGATATCCTCGTCGGTCATCGGCGCGGTAGGTGCTAGCATATCTTCAAGGTAGGGTTCGGGCACGGTGCTGAAACCGCCCCTCGGCCCCCACAAACCCGAAGGGCGCGACGACATCAGTTCGGGATATGGGCCCGTGCGGTGCGCGCGGATCGGTCCCTGATGCCACAATTGCGGAAAGATCACGCCGCCTGCCTGGTGTACGCCTGCCACGATCTCGCGCCACCGCGCCACCGCCGCATCACCGTGCAGTTCGGGCATATTGTCCTCGCCGAGCGAGCCCGAGCCGAGCGCGGTGGGGTGATCGACGCCGATGCCTTCGGTCACGATCAAGCCGACGCCGTGTTCAGCGCGGCGGCGGTAATAGGCGTCCATCGGTTCGGACGGCACCCCTCCGGGCGAGGCCATCCGCGTCATCGGCGACATCACGATGCGGTTGCGCAAGGTCACCCCGCGCACGGTCAGCGGGCGGAAGATCGGTCGGTCGCTGGTGGTCATCGCGGGGCCTTGTCGCTGCTTGCGACCCTATGGCGAGGGCCGATGAAAACATGGGCGACACCTTGGCAAGCGCGGTGCAGCGGGAACCTGTCGCAGGGCAGGAAGGTGTTTCGCAGCAATCGGCGCCCATATCAGGCGGTAGGCGCGAGGGGGTCGGCGCGGTGTAGCCTGCACGGAACAGGCGGTCACACGATGACCGCCGGGATCATGGGAGCCAGGCGCAGTGGACACAATGCAGGGAAGCGCACCGGACGCGCAAATGCCGGGGCGCGTGGGTCTCTGGGCGCTGCTTGTCAGCTCCTACTTCCCGATGCTCGGGCTGTTCGCGCTCGGCCCTGCGTTGCCAAGCGTGGCTGCCGCCTTTGGCGATGATCCCAATGCCGAACTGCTGGCCCAGCTGATCGGCGGGGCCAGCGGCTTCTCCTTTGCGCTCAGCTCGCCAATCATCGGCGGGATGATCGAGCGCTGGGGCTACAAGCCGGTCTATGTCGTCTCGCTGATCGCCTTTGCCTTGTGCGGAACCGTGCCGTTCGTGCTGGACAGTCTGCCGGTGATCCTGCTCACGCGGCTACTGCTGGGTGTGTGCGTGGCAGGCGCGATGACCGCAGGCCTCGCCGGGATCGGCACGCTCGACGCCGCCATCCGGCCGCGCATGTATGGGCGCAACGCCATGGTTTCGGCGGTGGGCGCAATCCTGACCTTTCCTGCAGTCGGCGCCTTGTCGGCAATCGGCTGGCGCTTGCCCTTTCTCATCCACCTCGTCGCGCTGGTGGTCGTGCCCATGGCCCTGATGCTTCCGGCCAAGGCGGCACCGACAGTTCGCAAGGCCGCTTCTGCGGCGCAGGGCAAGGGGCTGGGGCTGGGCGTTGCGCCAGTCCTCCTGCTGCTCGCCGGCTTCATCGGACTGGTGATGTATGTCGGCCCGATGTTCGCGCCGTTCTACCTGAAGACGATTGGCGTGACCGATCCGCGCCTTGCTGCCATTCCGCTCAGCGTCATGTCACTCGCTTCACTGATGATGACCAGTCTTTATGGCCGCCTCCATGCCCGCTTCGGGGCAATAGCCCTGTTCACCGCCACGCTGGTTCTGTCAGGGGCCGGGCTGCTCGTTGCCGGATTATCGACGTCGCTGCCGTTGTTCGTGGCGGGCATGTTCGTGGTGTCGTGCGGGCTTGCCATTTTCGCGCCGAACCTCAACGCGCATATCGCGGCCACATCGACAAACATGGCGCGCGGCATTGGCTGGGCGATGTCGGCGATGTTCGCGGTGCAAGTCGCCTTCCCGTTCATCGCGCGCGAGATTTCGGCGGCAGTCGGCCCCGCTGCGGTGTTCCACATCTTCGGCGCCTGCTCTCTCGCGGCGGGCATCGGCGTGCTCCTGACATTGCGGCGGAGCGCACGCCCCTTGCCCGACGTCGCCTGAAATGTGGCGGATCATGCATATTTTCGGGCTGAAGGTGCATGATTCAGGGGCAGGCGCGATTGACAAGCCAGTCGTCTCTATTGCTATGGCTGAGATCAATGAACCGGCCAGACACAGCTAGCCGCGCCAGCTTGCGCGCGCCCGAAGAGCCTTTGCAGGCTGCAGCCGGGCCGTTTATCGCTGACCATGACGATCAGAGCATCACCCACCGCGCCTATGTCCAGATCCGCGCAGGGCTGATTTCGTGCCGGTTGAAGCCCGGTTCGCGGCTCAAGATATCGCAGTTGCAGCGCGATCTCGGCATCAGCCAGGCGGCGGCGCGGGAAGGGCTGTCGCGCCTTGCCGCCGAAGGGCTGGTGACGATCGAGCGCAACAGCGGGTTTCGCGCAGGTCCACTGTCCGTCGATGGCTACCGGGAACTGGCCGACGCCTGCCTGACCATCGAACTGCCGGTTTTGCGCTCGTCGATCGCCAACGGCGATATTGCCTGGGAAGGGGCGCTGCTCTCGGCCTATCACATCTCGTCGCGCGTGCTGGCGCAAGTGGGCGACGACGAGTTCAGCATGGATGCCTATGTCCGCCAGCGCGAGGGCTTCTACCGCCTGCTTTTCGCCCGGTGCGACAACCAGTGGCTGCTCCATGCCTGGGCGCAACTCTATGCACAGCAGATGCGCTATCGCCACACCTTCCGCGAACTCGCCCGCTACGAGCAGGGGCTGCACGAAGACTACCGCCGTTTCCTCGACGCAGTGATCGATCACCGCGTCGAGGAGGCGCTGGACCTCTGGCGCGAAAACCACGACAAGGTCGTCGCCTTCATCGAAGCCAATCTCGAACATCCGCCGGCAGAAGCCCGCCGCAAGGCCAGACGCCGCAGCGGCGAGGACCAGGCAACCGCCTGAGGCCCTGCGCCGGATGCGGCGAGCCGTTCAGAAGGTATCGACAGGCGGCAGTTCAGGCGCTTCCAGTTCGCGCATGTCCGCCATTTGCGGCTGGTGGGCGAGGTGCCCGCCATCGACCGAATAGGCCTGGCCAGTGATGTATTCGGATTCGTCCGCCGCCAGAAACGCAGCCATTGCAGCGATATCCGCCGGAATACCGATGCGCGAGGTCAGCGCCTGCCGCTTGATGCGCGCGACCAGATCGGGATATTCGGCCAGACTGTCGTTGATGATCGGTCCGGGCAGAATCGCGTTGCAGCGCACGCCCTGACGCCCGTGCTGCGAGGCGACGTATTTGGTCAGCCCGATCACCGCAGCCTTCGAGGTGCCATAGGCGATGCGCACATTGTCGCCCATCAACCCGGAGTCCGAAGCCGTATTGATGATCGATCCGCCGCCGTTCCGGATCATGTGCGGGAGCGCATATTTGCAGCCAAGCATCACCCCGCGCACGTTGACGTTCATTACCAGATCCCAGATCTCGATCGGAATATCAACGGCAGTGCGGTCCTGCAGGTTCACCTCCTTTGAGGTCGCCGCAGCGTTGTTGAACAGGATGTCGATCTTGCCGAACCGGCGGATCGTTTCCTCGATCCCGGCCTCGATCGACGCCGGATCGCCGCAATCGAAATGCACGCCGATGGACCCGCCACCGATGCGCGCGGCAACATCCTTCGCGCGGGCCTCGGCCACGTCGGCGACGACCACCGTCGCGCCTTCGCTGACGAAGCGCTCTGCCGTGGCCGAACCCAGCCCGCCCGCACCGCCGGTGATGATCGCGATCTTTCCTTCAAGCCTGCGCATCTGCTCTCTCCCGTTGGTCTTGTTGGGCCTCATGGTGCCGCGCGATCGGCGGCACGGTCCCTATCCGCCGGAGGGTCTTGTGCGGGGAAAGGCCAGTCATGCAGGGGCAGACTTTGCCTCAGGCAATATAGAGAGGGTGACCGCCATGACCGATACTCTTGCCCGGCCCGATTCGATCATCACGGTCGAGCGCTGGAATGCCTGCTGGGGCAATCGCGATCTTGAAGGCATGAAGGCCATCGCCGCAGACGACTTCATCCAGTGGCACGCCACCGTCCGCAAGAACCTGACCAAGGACGAAGAGTTCGCAATGCTGGTCGAAGCGCTCAAGGTCATGCAGATCGAGTTCAAGGACATCCGCCTTACCGCGATGGGCGGGGACGCCGTGCTGCAGGAATGCCTCGGCGATATCGTCATCGAAGGCGCGGGCACGCGCACAGATGTGCCCTTCGCCATGGTCTTTCACACGCGCGGCCAACAGATCACGCGCTGTGACGAATATATGGACGGCATGTCGCTGCCGCCGATCAACTTCACTCCGACCGACTGACCGGCAGCACGCCGCCGGTCAGGATCGGCACTCATTCCGCCGGGACGAGGCTCGCGGTTTCGCTCAACTGGTCGTTGCGAAGGGCGGCCAGCGTTTCAGGGCTTGGCGGCACGACGCAGACGCTGCCGATGCCCATTGCCTTGAGCACGCGGCCCGTGCCGACCCAGCAGCCCAGCATCAGCAGGGTATCGCCGATTTCGGCCTCGGTCAGGAGGGCGTGCATCCGCTCCCACAACACGTCATCGCCGTTTATGCTCTCGATATCGCGCTCGAACCGGTCGGCGAATTCGACCAGCAGCTTTTCGCGCGGGGTAAAGCCTTCCCAGTCGTAATTGCAGTCGGCGGCGTTCTGGTAGAATTCCTCGGGAATCTCGCCACCTGCAAAACCCGGCCAGTCGCGCCACAACCGCATCCCGGCGCAGATCGGGCAGTTCGTGCGCGCCGCACCCATGATGCGCATGCCTTCGCGTTCGCGCGCGGTCAGTGTGGTTTCCGGCGCGTCATAGATCGTGCGGAACATGCGCTGGCGCGTGTCCAGCAGCTTTTCGGTGCCGACGTGGTTGAGGATATGGACCAGCGGTTCGCGATCCGTGGGGATGTCGACTCTGTATGGCATTGGCCTCTCCTGCATCTGCACCTTGGCGGTTCTCCCTCCGCAAAGAGTGCATGGTTCGCTATTTGAGCCGTCCTGCTTGATGGATTCCGGAAGAAATCTTCGGCCCGTTTTATGCATGATTATGGATTCGAGCTATCGCGCCGCCACCCACACGCCTCCTGCCGAGAGGTAGGAACCATGACAGGGCGGTGCTGCAATGGTTGCTCCACAGATTGCGTCACGAGCGCAGCAGGGAGACTTCAGGATGCCCGGCCATTCGATAAAGCGCCTTACCGCCATGCGCCCCGATTTTGCCCGCGAGCAATTCCGGTGAGGCGTCTGGAAGGCAAAGTCGCCGTCCTGACCGGCACCAGCGGCGGGATCGGCGCGGCAACCGCGCGGCGGCTGGCCTCCGAAGGGGCAAGACTGGTGCTGGCCGACATCGATCTGGCAGGTGCCGAACGCACCGCACAGGCGGTCCGCGACGCGGGCGGCGAGGCGGTCGCCCACTACCTCGACCTTGCCGACGAGGCGAGCATCGCGGCGCTGATCGCGGATGCCATCGTGCACTACGGCCAGATCGACGTGCTGTTCAACAACGCCGCCGATACCCGCCATGAAACGATGGTCAACGACGCGGCGGTCGAGTTCATGGACGCCGATGTGTGGGACGGTGTGTTCCGCATCAACACGCGCGGCACCATGCTGATGATCAAGCACGTCCTGCCGCACATGATCGCAGGCGGCGGCGGTTCTATCATCAACACCAGTTCGGGGGCATCGTTGCGCGGTGATCTGTTCCGCGTTGCCTATGCCTCGTCCAAGGCCGCTATCAACGTACTGACCGAATATGTCGCGGCGCAGTACGGCAAGAAGGGCATACGCTGCAACGTTGTCTCGCCGGGGCTGGTGGTGACCGAGAACGCCGCCATGAATCAGGGCCATAACCTCGATCTCTACCTTGCCCATCACCTCACACCGCGCCTCGGGTGGCCCGAGGATCTTGCCGCGATGGTGGCTCTGCTAGCGTCCGACGACGGCAAGTTCATCACCGCTCAGGTCATCCCGGTCGACGGCGGGATTTCCACGCACTTCCCGCACGTTGCCGAAACGCGCGGCGGCGTCGACGCTTACAAGCCGGCCAAGAACTGAGGAGCCAGACCATGGGCAGACTGACCGGAAGAACCTGCATCGTTACCGGAGGCGCCGGCGGCCTCGGCTCGGCCACCGTGCGGCGGCTTTGCGCCGAAGGCGGGCAGGTCGTGATCGCGGACATCATGCTGCAACCGGCCGAGGCACTGGCGGAAGAAATCCGCAGTACCGGCGGCGATGCCATCGCGCTGCATGTCGATCTTGGCGATCCCGCCAGCATCGCCGCGCTGATAGACCAGACGCTGGCGCATTACGGCAAGCTCGAAGTAATCTTCAACAACGGCGCAGCGACCGACGCCGATTTTCTGAACCGTGACGGCATGGCCGGTGACATGGACATCGATGTCTGGGACGAGACGTTCCGGGTCAACGCGCGCGGCACGATGCTGATGATCAAGCATGCCTTGCCCGCGCTGCTCGCATCGGGCAGCGGCGCGATCATCAACACCAGTTCGGGCGCCGCGCTGCTCGGCGATCTGGCGCGCACCGCCTATGCCGCGTCCAAATCGGCGATCAACGCGCTGACGCTCTATGTTGCCGCGCAATATGGCAAGCAGGGCGTGACCTGCAACGTGATCTCGCCCGGCATGGTGCCCACCGCCCCATCGCGCGCCAACCAGCCCGAGCTGATCCGCATGGTCGAGCGCCATCACCTGACCCCGGAACTCGGCTATCCTGAAGACATCGCCGCGATGGTCGCGCTGCTGGCTTCGGACGATGGCCGCTTCGTCAGCGGGCAGATCCTGCGCGTTGATGGCGGAGTGACCAAGGCCTTCGCCCACGTTGCAGACAACCGCGACCAGTTCGAGGCGCATGTCACCGGCCAGCGCGAAGCCGCCGCGGGAGTATCGGCATGACCCAGGTGGCACTGGACGCGGTAGCCGCAGTGGCCCGCTCGTGGGAAGAGGCCTGCCGCGCTCTCGACAGCGACCGGATCGTCAGCCATCTCGCCGATCATGCAGTGGTCTGGTTCAATTACGATCCCGCCACCGAACTCGGCAAGGCCGCCTATCGCACGCGGATCGAAGAGGGGCGTGCGACTTTTGCCAACCAGCGCTACACCGAGATGCGCGTCCACCTCCACCCCGGCGGCTTCGCGCAGCAGGCAACGCTGGAAAGCGATACCCCCGCTGGCGTGATCGCCACGCCGTTCCTGTTGATCGCCACCGTTGAAGGGGGCGCGATTACCCGGCTTGCGGAATATTCCGACACCACCGGCCTGCACCGTGCCGGGCTGGCGCCCGGCACCTAGGGTCAGGACCTAGCGTCAGCCCCAGCGCAGCGGCAGTTCGGTCACCTGAATGACGTTGCCGGTGAACCACGGCACGCGGAAGCCTTCCTGCAGGCGGAACATCGGCACCGCCTTCACGAATTCCTCGATCGCGGTCTGCAATTCGCGGCGGGCAAGGTGCTGGCCAAGGCAGCGGTGGATGCTGTGGCCGAGCGTGACATGCATCGGCTTGCGATCGAGCCGCACCTCCTGCGGATTGTCATAGGCTTCGGGATCGCGCCCGGCGAGCGGGGTCGACATCGAAACGACATCGCCTGCGCGCAGGCTATGTCCGCCAAGCTGATGATCTTTCGAAACGATGCGCTGGGTCGAAACCGCCGCATAGGCGCGCAGCAGTTCTTCCACCGCCACCACGTTCTGCGACGGGGTATTCTCGCGCATGGTCTGCTGGTCCTGCGGGTTCTCGGCCAGATGGCGGAACTGCAGGCTGAGGTTGGCGGTCACGGTGTCCAGCCCGCCAAGGTAGAGGTTGAAGGCGTGGCCGAACACTTCGCGGTCGTTCCATTTGCGACCGTCCACTTCCAGCGTCATGCACTTGCTGATCAGGTCGTCGCCAGGATTCTTGCGGCGTTCCGTGATGGTTTCCATCAGCAGTTCCTTGACCGCCCGCACGCTGGCGATCTGCACATCGCGGTCGGTGCCGCGCAGCAGCTGGTTTTCCCATTCGAGAAACTGCTCAAGCCGTTCGACCGGAAGATCGATCATCTCGAGGAAGATGGTGATCGGGAACAGGATGGCGAAATCCTGCACGAATTCGCATTCGCCCTTGTCCTTGAACTTGGCGATCAGTTCCTGTGCGCGGCCACGCACCTTGCCGTCCAGCTTCATCATCTGGCTGGGCGAATAGAGCGGGTTGAGCGCCGAGCGATAGGCAGTGTGCACCGGCGGGTCGAGTTCGGTCGGGATGATATCCCAGTCCTCACCGATCATCCGCGCAAAGCCGGTATTGCCGCTCTTGTGATAGTTTTCGGAGTCGGCGTAGATCTTGCGCATGTCCTCGGCACGGCGCACGACCCAGCCCGGCTGGTTCAGCGCGACATTGTCGGCAAGAAACACCGCAGGCCCGGCGTGGACTTCCGGAACGATCGTTTCGTGCGGATTGTCATAGATGATCTTGCGGTCATACAGCGCGCAGTGGCGCATGTCCCGCGCGGGGGCCGGGCTGGTCGCAACATCGTTCATCGGTAACTGCCTTCCACTCTTCTTCGGCTACCCGCGCTCGCCTTTCCGCGCGCGCTGAAAACCAATGCATTTTGCGCCAGTGCCACGGGCTTGCCAGGCACTGGCCTATCCAAAGGTGGGTTCGCGCCTACGCGTTTGGCCGGACCTCTGCCCCGACCGGGCTTCCTGCCCGATAGCGCTGCCCGTCCCCCCGCAGGGCCGGGTGCCAACGAAAACACGAAAGGGATGAGCATGTCCGGGTCCACTGAGGCGGCGAAAGCCTCCGGATATCGCTGGATCGTGCTGCTGGTCCTGACGCTTGCGCACAGCTGCCACATCATGGACCGCATGGTCGTCAGCATCGTGATGGAGCCGGTGCGCCACGAATTCGACCTGACCGACACCCAGCTCGGCCTCATCTCCAGCCTTGGTTATGGCCTGTTCTATGGCGCCGCAGTGTTGCCGATGGGCATGCTGATCGACCGCACGGTGCGCAAGAACACGCTGGCGATCATCCTCGCGCTGTGGAGCGCGATGACCGCCGTTTGCGGGCTCGCCACCAGCTGGACGATGCTGCTGGTATCGCGCTGCGCGGTGGGCCTTGCCGAATCGGGCGGTTCGCCCGCCGGGCTTTCGCTGCTGTCCGATTATTTCCCCCCGCGTGAACGATCGACCGCAGTCGGCCTGTGGTATCTCTCGTCGGCCATCGGCTCGATCGTCACCTTCATCGTCGGCGGCATGGTCGCCGCCGCCTATGGCTGGCGCATGGCTTTCCTGTTGGCGGGCGTGCCGGGGATGATCATGGCGGTAGTCGTGTTCTTCGTCATCCGCGAGCCGGTGCGTGGCGCCAGCGATGCGCCAGCGGCAGGGACGGCACCCGCACCGGTGCCCGAAAAACTCAGCTTTGCCCGCTCGCTGGCAGAAATCGGAGCGCGGCCCGCTGCCGTCCATATCCTGCTCGGGGTGTTGCTGACCGCCGCTGCGATTTCGTCCTATTCAACCTGGTCGATCTCGTTCCTCGTGCGCCAGCACAGCCTCACGTTGTCGCAGGCGGGGCTGACGGTGGGTCTGACCTCGGGTCTGCTCGGCGCGCTCGGCGGCGCGTTCTTCGGCTGGCTGGCCGATCGCAGCAGCCGCCGCGATGCGCGCGCCAATCCCTGGCGCTCGGGCATGATCGCCGCCAGCACATCGCTGATCGCCACGTTCCTCGGCATCGCCTCGCTGCTGACTCCCGCCACTGTGCCCGCGCTGGCGCTGGTCGCGGGCTACGCGCTGTTCTTCAACAGCTACAACGGTCCGGCCAATGGCCTGCTGCTGATCGTCGTGCCGCCGCAGGTGCGCGGCTTCACCATCGCACTGCTCCAGCTGGGCGCAACCCTGCTCGGCTTCGGCGTGGCCCCGTTCGTGGTCGGACGCCTGAGCGACCTGATCGGCGGGGCGAACTCGCTCGGCTGGGCGCTGTCGATCATGCTGCTGTGCCATCCCATCGCCGCGATGCACTTCGCGCTCGCCGCCCGCCACGTAAAGCGCAGCGGCACGGGGAGCGGAAATGCCCCCGACGAGGCAGTCCAGCCCGCCGCCGCATGACGGCGCAATAAGACTGCTTTTGGCGCGCGGGCGAAGGCTTGGCCTGATGACGGCGGGCAGTCGTCCCGCTTATAAACATCCCTCAATCGGCATCAGGAGTGGTTTGAAATGGGGCAGGATATCGGTTCAGTAGGGTTCATCGGGCTGGGCAGCATGGGCGGATGTCAGGCACGCGAACTGGCCAAGCTCGCACTGCCGCTGACCGTGTTCGACAAGTTCCCCGCCGCGATGGAGCCGTTTCGCGGCAGGGCCACGCTGGCAGGCAGCATCGCGGACCTCGGCAATTGCGACGTCGTCGGTATCTGCGTGCAGGATGACAAGCAGGTCACCGAATGCTGTGACGAACTGATCCCGGCAATGAAGCCCGGCTCGGTCATCCTCGTTCACAGCACCATTCGCCCGGCCACGGCCCAGGCGCTGGCCGAACGCGCGGCGGCAGTCGGCGTCGAACTGATGGACGCGGCGGTTACCCGTACCGAAATGGGCAACGACGGCCCATTCGTGTTCTGCATGCTCGGCGGCAGTGAAGCGACGATGGCGCGCGTGCAGCCGGTGCTCGATGCCTATTCCACCAACACCATGCTGGTCGGCCCGCTCGGTTCGGCGATGGGCCTCAAGATCTGCAACAACCTCGTATCGTGGAGCCAGATCATGCTCGGTCTCGAAGCGATGGACCTGGCAGAAGCAGCGGGCGTCCCGATCGACAAGCTGATGACCGTGATGCAGCGCAACGGCGTGATGACCCCGCCGATGAACGGCTTCATCGCCTTCCGCAACAATCCGGGCGAGCAATCGCGCCGCGATCTCATGGCCGTGCAGGCCGGGATCGGCGAAAAGGATCTGACGCTGGCCGATGAACTGGGCGAGGCGGTGGGCCGCCCATCCGCGATCGGCGCGAACGTCAAGACGTACGTCAAGCAGTTCATCCTCGACGTCTGCCGCCGCTGACAGCGCACGCCCTGCTTCCTTCCAAACGATAGGGTGGTTTTTGCACCCCGAACAATAAACCCTGCCGCATTGTACACGGCGAACGGGGCGAAGCAGGGCATGGACGAAGCAAAGGGCGGCGAAACGCCCCCCGTGGGCAGCGAGAAGTGGTTCCTGCTGCTGCTCGGGCTCGTCTACATGATGAATTTCATCGACCGCACGATCATCTCGGTCGCGGGCGAGGCGATCCGCCGTGACCTCGGACTGACCGATCTGCAACTGGGACTGCTGGGCGGCCTCGCCTTTTCGCTGTTCTACGCCGCGCTCGGCATTCCTCTGGCACGCCTGGCCGAACGCCGCAGCCGCGTTGGCCTGATCGCCATCGTCACGACGATCTGGTCGGTAATGACCGCGCTGACAGGCGCTGCGGGAAGTTTCGTGCAGTTGCTGATCTGCCGGATGGGCGTGGGCGTGGGCGAGGCAGGGTTCACGCCCGCGCTCGTTTCAATGATCTCCGACCGCTTTCCCGAAGAACGACGCGCCAGCGCCTTTTCGACAATCGCGATCTGGGTATCCATTGGCGGCGCGGTGTCCGCCACCCTCGGCGGCTGGGTTGTGCAGACTTATGGCTGGCGCGCCGCGTTTGTCGTGCTGGGCCTGCCCGGCGTGATCCTTGCGGTGCTGCTGCGGCTTACCATTCCCGAGCCGCCCCGGCGCAATGCAGGCGATGCCGCCGCAACGCCCACGTTCGGCGCGGTTCTGCGCCGGGTCGGACGCTCGCCTGCATTCCTCTACCTCACCGCCGCCAGCGGTCTGGTCGGCATGGTCAGCTTCGGGCTCAACCTGTTCATGATTCCGCTGCTGGTGCGCCGCTATGGCCTCGACATCGCACAGGCCGGACTGATCTTCGCGGTGGCGCTCAGCCTGTCGATGGTCATCGGCAACTATTCGGGTGGCCGCGCCGCCGACTGGCTCGGGCGGCGCGATGTCGGCTGGTTCGGTCGCGCCCCTGCCATGCTGCTGGTCGTCTCGCTGCCGCTCTACCTGCTCGCCATTCTGCAATCGGACTGGCGCTGGTTCCTCGTGCTGATGTTCTTCGCGGCGGCATCGCTCAACGCCTTTCTCCCGGCGATCATGACAGTGACACAGCGTCTGGTTGAGCCGCGCATGCGCGCCTCTGCCGCCGCGCTCCACGCCTTCGGCCAGACCGTGGCGGGGCTGGGCATCGGCTCGGTCGCGCTGGGCTGGCTCAGCGACCGGCTCGCGGCACAAGCCTATGGCGGCGATTACCGCGCCGATTGTGCGCGCAAGGTTGTCGAAGGCGCCTGCCTCACCGCCTCGGCCACCGGGCTGCAACACGCGATGATGGCAGCTGGCACGGTGCTGCTCGGCGCTATTGTCTTCTACTTTCGCGCTGCGCACGCGTTGCGCCGCGAACTGCCGCCCGTACCAGCACCGGCCTGACCTTTGGGGCAAACGGCGCTGCGGCCTATCGCCCGAAAGGCCCGTCCATCGCGTCATCCTCTAAGCCTGCCTCAACAGTGCAAGAGGAAAGCTCGATGGCCAGTTCCACCGTCCACGCCGCGCCCGACCGGGCAGACCCGCAGCAATTGCTGGACGCTGCGCGCGCGCTGGTGCCGCACATCATTGCCGCGCGTGACGAAGCCAATCGCCGGGCCGACGTGCTGCCCCAAACCGTGGCGGCGATTCAGGCAGCAGGCCTGCTGCGCGCTTTCCAGCCTGCGCGCTGGGGCGGCCTCGAACTCGATCCGCGGCATCTTTACGATCTGCAGAACGTCTTTGCCGAACATTGCCTGTCCACCGCCTGGGTGTTCGGCGTGCTCTCGGTCCAGTCGTTCATGCTCGGACGGATGGACCCGTTGGCGCAGTCGGACGTGTGGGGCGACGATCCCGACACACTCGTCTCGTCCTCGTTCGCCCCGGTCGGGCGAGTCACCCCAGCCGAGGGTGGCTACCGCATCAGCGGACGCTTCACCTTTTCCAGCGGCAGCTCGCACGCCAGATGGGCCGTTGTCGGCGGCATGGTCCCACCTGATGATGCGCGCCCCGCGCCGCAGATGCGCCTGTTCCTGGTACCTATGGCGGATTACCGGATCGACCGGGTGTGGGACACCTTTGGCCTGCGCGCCACCGGCAGCAACGATCTGCTGATCGAAGACGCCTTCGTCCCCGCCTATCGCACCTATGTTCCCGATAGCGGACTGCTGCCGCTGCCCGCCACCTCGGGCCTGTCCGCGCTCTACCGCCTGCCTTGGCTCTATGTCTTCGCCTCATCGATCTCGAGCCTCGCCATCGGCGCGGCGCGCGGCGCATTGGCGGCCTTCACCGCCTCCACGCGCGAACGCCAAGGTGCGTTCGGATCGGGCGCTTCGCGCGACAATCCGCGCTTCCTGTCGATCATTGGCCGCGCCCGGGTCGAGATCGACACGGTCGAACGCCAGTTCCACGCCAATTACGCGCGGCTCGCCGATCTGGTAGCGCGGAACGAGGCGCTGCCGATGGATGAAGCGCTGCTCTACCGCGCAGAACTGACCGGGTTCATGCGCCGCCTTGTGCCGCTGGTGGACGAGATGATGCTGCTTCTGGGCGGGCGAGGCATCCAGCGCGATGGTCCGCTGACGCAGTTGTGGCTGGACCTCAGCGCTGCTCGTGCACACGCCGGCAACGATCCCGCCGCCGTCCACGCCCAGATGGCAGGCGAAATGCTCAAGCCCTGATTGCCAGACATACGAAAGCCGCCGGGATGCCCGGCGGCTTCGCAATCTCCAGCCAAAGGCCCGAACCCCCGGACGCACACCTGCGCGCCGGGGACACGCACGCTTAGAGGCGGTTGATTTCCTTGCGGGTCAGCGTGCTGACGACGCCGCGTTCGGTGACGCTGACAGTGTCGAGCGGAATGTAGATCATCTTCATGTCGGCGACGACGGCGACGGCGTTGCCGCGCACGCGGTCAACCCGGCCGACGCGGCGGCCATCGGCCGACCACATGGCTTCGCCGCCCTTGATGTCGGAAGCGGCGGCAGGCGCAGCAGCGGGAGCTGGGTCTGCAGCGTGCACTGCAACAGGAGCTGCAACAAGGCCGAGAGCCAGCGCGAACACGGAATGAAGTTTCATGTCTGTCACCAATGTTTCAATACGATGGGTGACGGGTTGGCCCGCCAAGACCGCCAGATAATCGCCTCGGCGCGAATTGTCGATAGTGATTCGGAAAATATCTTGAAGCAGGTGCAGCAAAGCTGCACAGGGCCTTGTGCGCCGGGTCTGGAACGTTCAGTCTGTTGCACGACAAGGCGAAAGCTAGGGAAGGGGAATACCTTCGATGGTGGTGAACAGCGAATCGGTACAGACCGAAGCTCGGCCGGGAGCAACGGCCACGGAACCCGGCGACACCATGTCGGCCAAGCGTGCCGTTGGCCGCCCGCGCCGCCTCACGCTCGATGCCATCGTCGATGCCGCCTGTCGCGTCGGGATCGAGCGGCTCGAAATGTCCACCGTCGCCCAGCAACTCAACACCGGCGTCGCCACGCTCTATGGCTATGTGCGCGGTCGTGACCACCTGCTCGAACTCGTGTCCGAACGCATGGCATCACGCGCCATTGCCGACAATTACGGTGGCACATGGCAGGAAGTGCTGCGCGGCCACGCGGCACTGTGCTTCGCCATGTTCAATTCGCGCCCGGAAATGATCGGAAACCTGATCGGCGGGGAAAAGACCGACCGCGAAGTGGCCTATGCCGCAAACATCCTCGCCATGCTGCAAAAGCGCGGCCTCTCGCGCGAACAGGCGCTGGGCATCTATGTCGAGACCAATCAGGCGGTGATCGGCGCGGCGGTCATGCTGGTACGGCGCAAGATCCTCTCCAACGCCGGCGTCGACGAGGACGGCAACGTCATTCCCCTGCCGCCAGCCCTGGGTGACTATCGCCCCACGCTCGACCGGATCGTCCGCGATTGCGAATCGATCCTGGCCGAAGCCTGATCAGCCGGCGAGCATCTCCATGGGCATCTTCACGCACATCTGCATCGGCACAAACGACCTTGATCGCGCGCGCCGGTTCTACGACGCCGCGCTGGCTCCACTGGGCATCGACAATCTCGGCGATTTCCTCGATCAAGGCCTCGGCTATGGCCGCCGCGTTGCCGAACTGCTGATCCTGCGCCCGCTCGACGGTGCCCCGGCCAAAGCCGCCAACGGGGCAACCGTCAGCTTCAAGGCCCCGTCGCGCGCAGCGGTACGCGCGTTCTACGCCGCAGGCCTTGCAGCAGGCGGCAGTGACGCAGGCGCGCCCGGACCGCGCGGCGCGGTCGAACACGCTTACGGCGCCTACCTGCTCGATCCTGACGGCAACAAGATCTGCGCCTACTGCTTCACTGAACAGGGCTGACCGCCCTCATCAGCGCTTGACGTGCGGCCCAAGCAACGGCTCGACGCGCAATGCGGGCGGCACGTTATCCGTCCCGATCCTGCGGTCGATTTCCTCGTTGTACCAGTGCAGGAACTGCTCCTGGAAGCTGAGCGCAACCCCGGTGATGTCCCCCTGCTTGTAAGATCGCTGGATCGTCGGAAACAGGCCGATGTCCTCGGCGAGCACCGATTTCTGGTTTTCGACCATCGTCGCCCAGAACGCGCGATCTTCGTCATCGTCGCGGTTCCAGCCCATGAACATGTTGACCATGACCATCTTGTCCGGGCCCTTCGGCCAGAACGACTGCCAGTTGAAGCCCACTGGATCGAGCGCGGTGAAGCTGTTGGGAAAGCACGGCAGCGCGAACACGTGATCCTTGAATCGCGCCGCGAAATCATCGGGCGCAGCTTCGTCATGCCCGGCGGAAAAGAACGACTGGCCGCCGCGCTTGCGCGTGACGAACCGTGCGTGGCCGCCTTCGAACAGCGAGACGGTAAAGCTTTTCGATTCGAGATAGGGCGCAAGCGACTTCGCGTGAACGGTGTTGACGTGATAGATCTCGAGGA
The DNA here is from genome assembly GCF_031846015.1 of Novosphingobium sp. MMS21-SN21R. Classification (GTDB taxonomy): domain Bacteria; phylum Pseudomonadota; class Alphaproteobacteria; order Sphingomonadales; family Sphingomonadaceae; genus Novosphingobium. Next base: position 201,283 of record NZ_JAVRDU010000003.1, read on the forward strand.
AGTTGTCGTAGGCGGTCTTCCAGTTGCAGTCGATCTCGACCGCGATCATGTGCTTGACCACCATGTCGTCGATCGGGAAATCGTCGATCTGCGCGGTCAGCGGGCCAAGGAAGTCGGCAAGCGAACCTGCATTCTCGTCAAAATTGATGAAGATGAAGCCGCGCCATGTCTCGCACCTCGCCTGCGCCAGCGCTTTGTCGGCCTTGTTCAGGCAGGCGAAGTTGTGCGCTTCGGGCACCGATTTCAGCTCGCCTTCGGAAGAATAACCCCAGGCGTGGTAGGGGCAGATGAACCGGCGGGCGACACCTTCCGGCTCGGTCACCAGCGCCGCGCCGCGATGGCGGCAGGCGTTCTTGAACGCGCGGATCTTGTCATCGCTGCCGCGGCTGAGAATGATCGATTGCTCGAACTGCTCGAACAGCCGGTACGATTCCGTCTTGGGCAACTGGCTGGTGTGGCCCACGCAAAGCCAGGTCTTGCGGAACACGTGCTCCATTTCGAGCTGGTGGAATTGGGGATCGCAATAGCGTGCGGCGGGCATGTCCGGCAGTGCCGGGAACCCTTCGGGATAGCTGCTGCGCTGAAACTCGCCTTCAACCTCGGCGTACATGCGTTCAAGCTGTTTCGGGTCCATCGGCGCTATCCCCCAGGTGTCGTTGTCCGTGTTATGACGCAACGACTACCATGGACGATGCATGCGCGCAGTTGCCCTAGCTTGACGGTCAGTCAGGCAAAGGGGCGCGGCGACAAATGCAGCCGCGCCGTCTGTCGCCGCTCAGTCCTCAGGCGCGATTGTCACGCGCATGCCGTCAAGTGCGCTGGTGAAGTTGATCTGGCACGAAAGCCGCGAATTGGCCTTGCGGTGATCCGAACTGTCGAGCAGATCGCTTTCGTCCGCCGAAACTTCCGGAAGCTGCCCGGCAAAGCTGTCATCGACATAGATGTGGCAGGTGGCGCACGAACAGCAGCCACCGCACAGGGCCAGCAGTTCATCGACGCCTGCGTCGCGGATGATTTCCATGACCGACACGTTGGTGGCCGCTTCGACGCTCTGTTCGGACCCGTCGCGATTGGTGACAATAAGCGTAGGCATTGCTGATACTTCTCCGGAAGTGGTGTAACCTTCGGGCCTGGGACCCCCGCAGCGGAGCCTTGGACCGGCAGAACGACCGGCTCCCCTGTCTGTCGATAGGTCGCCCGTGCGGCTCTGCGCCCCAAGCCATTGCAAGAGGAGACCCCGACGATGCCCGCCTTTCTACGCCTCTACCGCATGACCGCTCATGAAAGCGAAGGCCCGGCGCTGCGCGCCGCGCTCGAAACGCTCGCCGCCCAGGTGCAGCGGATCGAAGGCTGCGAAGGCACAGAACTGCTCCAGGACTGCGACAAGCCCGACCAGTTCGTGCTGCTCGAACGCTGGACTTCGGCTGAAGCGCACAAGGCGGGCGGGAAGCTGCTCGGCAAGGAAGCATTCGCGCCGGTGATGGCTGCTCTCGCCGGACCGCCCGAAGCCGCCTCGCTCAACGCGCTCGGCTGAGCGCCTATCTGCGCAAGGCGCGCATGATGAAATCGAGAGCAAAGGCGCGTGTGTCCTCTGGCTTCTGCTGCCAGCTGCGCCCCGAATAGCGCTCCAGCATCGTCGAGGAGGAAAGGCAGCCGACCGTGATGATCACGGTCATGAATTCGATCCTGTTGCTGTCGATATCGGCGTGGAACACGCCCTCGGCCTGCCCCCGGCGCACCACCTCTGCCAGACGCTCGGCCAGCGCGGTCTGCAACAGGCGGATCTGGTTGATCGAACGCAGCTGCGCGCCATCGTGCATGCTCTGATCGAGCGAGACCATGCCGACGATGGGGTCTTCGGCATAGACATCGTAGACGCCTTCAAGATAGGCGCGCACCGCCTGTTCGGGCGCAAGGTCCTCGAACGGAATGCGCAGCAGGCGCTCGTTCGTCTTGATCGATATGTCCTTGAGCAGCTCCCAGTAGAGCTCGTCCTTCCCCTTGAAGTAGAAGTAGACGATCTGCTTGCTCACCTTCGCGCGGCGGGCAATGTGCTCTACTTTTGTGCCGTCAAAGCCATTGGCGCCGAATTCCGCACGCGCGGCTTCGAGGATGTTGCGGATCGTCGCCGTGGGATCGCGCGGCCTGCGTGGACGCGGCAGGGTTTGCTCGTCGGTCATCGCCCCAGCCTATCAAGCCGCAGCGCACCATGCCAGCCTGTCACGCAGGCACCCGCCACCCGCCTTGCACGCCTGGCGCCACGAACAATTCGCGCTCGCTCACCATCATCGTGACAATGGCCGACCGGTCCACGAACAGCACCTCGTCTTCCGCAATCGCGCGCATCACCGGCGAATCCTCGCCGACCGAGGCAAGGTCCGCCGGATCGACCCAGTATTCGGGCATCCCGTCAAAATCACAGACCGACCCCGGCGGCTGATCGCTGGCGGTAACGTGGTTCTGGAAATAGAGCCGGAGGAAATCGGCGGCGTTGTGCTCAACCAGACCGACCTCGACATGGCGGGTGCGCCAATGGTGCTGCGCCTGCTCGCGCGTAAGGTCGGCGCGGCGCTTCAGGGTGACCATGATCTTGTTGGGCAGGGGGCGGCGCCCGCTATCGCAGATCAGCACCTCCTCGACCACCATTTGCACCACATCGCCGTGCCCGCGCAGGCTTGCGGCAAAGCGGTCGGCATCGGCGCGGCCTGCAAACCAACTCTCGACGATCCCGGCATAAGGCGGCGGCGCGGTTGACCCGGTGCGCACATTGATCGGCAGGACATCGTTGAAGATCAGCCGTTGCAGCCCGCCAACGCCCGATGCGAGCTGACCTTGCACAAACCCGTCCCAACCCTGCTCGGCAGGCGTGGGCCGCAGCAACGAAATCAGCTTTACCGCCTGTTCCACGCGCATCCTCCCGCGCGTTTATCGCGCTTGCCGCTGTCATGGACCGGAACGTCTGCCGCGCTCCCCATCGCCCGGCAGGTAGGCAGCGTCGGACCACCGGGTTAGGCAGGGGAATGGACCACCAACCCTTAGGCGACGACGCACTCGCCCAGCTTTTCACCGCCGCGCGCACGTTCAACAGCTGGTCCGACCGGCGGGTTGACGAAGCCACTGTGCGCCAGCTCTATGCGCTGGTTTCGCAAGGGCCGACCGCCGCCAATTCGCACCCCGCCCGCTTCGTGTTCCTTCGCAGCGCCGCCGCGCGCGAACGTCTGCGCCCGCACTTGAGCGCAGGCAATGTCGACAAGACCATGGCAGCGCCGTGCTGCGTGATCGTCGCCTACGACACGCGCTTCTACGAATATATGCCCCAGCTGTTTCCAGACCGCGACTTTTCCGCCACCTTTGCCGGCAAGGACGCCGTGATTGCCGATACGGCAACGCGCAGTTCCACGCTCGCGGGCGCCTATCTCATTCTGGCAGCGCGCGCGCTCGGGCTGGATACGGGGCCAATGTCGGGATTCAACGCCGAAACGCTGAACGCGGACTTCTTTCCTGACGGGCGCTGGAAAGCCAATTTCCTTTGCAACATCGGCTATGGCACGCAGGAAAAACTGTTCCCGCGCAATCCCCGCCTCGCGTTCGAACAGGCCTGTCTCGACCTGTGACAAACACCCGCGACAGGCGCGCCAACCGGGCGCCGATTGCATTTACCCATCCAAAGAAAGGTGGCGCGCGCGGTTGATCTGCATCTAGAGACCCGCAGCACCTGTTTGCACAAGGAGTTTTCGATGCGCTTCGTTCGTTACGATGATGGCGGCACCCCCCGCCTTGGCCTGGTTCGTGGCGAAGCGATCGTATCGCTTGCACCGATAGCGGACCGCTACCCCACCATGCACGCAATCATCGAGGGCGGTGACGCTGCGCTCGCCGCTGCGCGCGGCGTGCTGGATACTGGCGCAGACGCGCTTGCGCTCAAGGATGCCAAGCTGCTCGCGCCCATCGAACGACCCAGCAAGTTCATGGCCATCGGCATGAACTACGCCAAGCACCTTGAAGAAGCCGACCGCCTCGGCATCGCGCGGGTTGCCAACCAGATCTGGTTCAACAAGCAGACCACCTGCATTTCCGGTCCATACGACGACATCGATCCGGGCGTGACCGAGAAGCTCGATTACGAAGTCGAACTCGGCGTCGTCATCGGCAAATCGGCCAAGAAGGTCAGCGTCGAAAACGCCAAGGACTATGTCTTCGGCTATTTCGTGGTGAACGATGTGTCGGCGCGCGACTGGCAGTTCCAGTCACCCACGATGACGATGGGCAAGTCGTTCGACACCCACGGCCCGATGGGTCCGTGGATCATCACCGCCGACGAAGTGGCCGATCCGCACGCGCTCGACTTGCGTTGCTATGTGAACGGCGAACTGCGCCAGTCGAACAACACGGGCAACATGATCACCAATGTGTGGTCGCAGATCTCGCATCTCTCGACCGCGTTCACCCTGCTGCCGGGCGATTTGATCGCAACCGGCACGCCTGAAGGCGTTGCGGCAGGCATGGAACCGCCGGTGTTCCTGAAAGCTGGCGACGTCATCCGCTGCGAAGTGGACGGCATCGGCGCGATCGAGAACAAGGTGATCGAACCCGCCTGATCCGGCCTCGATTCCACGAAAAAGGCCCCGTGCGGTTATCGCACGGGGCCTTTTTCATATCTGCAACCGGTTTACTTGGCTTGCCCCGTCCCGCTGCCTGTCGCGGGCATCAGCATGTTCGACATGCCGCCATCGACCAGCACGTCGATGCCGTTGATGTGCCCGGCTTGCGGCGAGCACAGGAACAGGATTGCGCGGGCGACGTCTTCTGCGGTGCCGAGTTTGCCCAGCGGAATGGCAGATTCGCGCTGTTTGCGGCGCGTCTCGTCGTCATAACCGGCCTTGGTCATCGGGGTGTAGGTCGGCCCCGGTGAGACAGTGTTGCAACGGATGCGGTCCGGGCCCCATTCGATGGAAAGCTGGCGCATCAGCATCAGCAGCGCCGCCTTGCTCGACGAATAGAACCCCAGCGCAGGGGTGGGCTGCGTGGCCGACATCGACGCGGTGGCGATGAATGCGCCATGGCTTTCGCGCAAATGCGGGTGCGCCGCCTTGCCGATCAGCCAGGTGGCGCGGGTGTTGATGCCATAGATCAAGTCGAACTGTTCGGGTGCCAGATCGACCAGCGCGCCGCCCATGATGATACCCGCGTTCGAGATCACCGCGTCGATCCCGCCCATATGCGCAATTGCTGCGTCAACGATGCGCGTGCCGCAATCCAGCTCGGACAGATCAACCACCACGCTCGCCGCGTGCGGGCCAATCGCCTCTGCCACCACGGCGAGGTTGGCGGCGTCACGGTCGGCCAGCAGCATCTGGTGGTCGCCGGGAATGGCGCTGCCATCGGCCAGCAGTTCGGCGCAGGCCCGGCCAATGCCGCTGGCCGCGCCGGTGATGATGAAGCGCATGGGCCTGTTCCTTATTCTTCGATACCGAGTTCGGCGATCAGCTGTTGCCGCAACTTGAACTTCTGGATCTTTGAGGCCGACATCGGCCATTCGTCAATCAGGCGGATATGGCGCGGCACCTTGAACGAGGCGATGCGCGTGCCGACAAACGCGATCAGTTCAGCGGCAAACTCTTCGGGCGAGGATGTGACCGGCCCGTCGGTTTCAACAAACGCCGCCGGGATTTCGGCCAGACGGGCATCAGGCAGGCCGACCACTTGCGCGAGCCGCACTTGCGGATGCGCCGCCAGTACGGCTTCGACTTCGGCAGCCGCCACGTTCTCGCCGCCGACCTTGAGCATGTCCTTGAACCGGCCATGGAACATCAGGTGCCCGGCCTCGTCCAGCGAGCCGATGTCGCCCGAATGATACCAGCCACCGGCGTCGAGCGCCTCGGCGGTCTTTTCCGGGTCCTTGTAGTATCCATCGAACAGGTTGTAGCCGCGGATCAGCACTTCGCCGCGCTCGCCTGTCGGCAGGTCTTTGCCCTGCGCATCGACAATTCGCGCCTCGATGCCCAGCAACGGCGTGCCGAGCCGCGTGAAGCCCATTTCGGGGTCCATGTCATAGCCGCCGGTGGTGACGATCCCGCTCGCCTCGGTCATCCCGAACGTGCCGACCTGCCGCATGTGCGGTGCCTTGTCCCGGTAGGCCTGCCCGACGCTTGCAGGCATGAACGCAAAGCACGAGTTCTGCAGGCGCACCGACGACATGTCGGCCTTCGCCCAATCGGGATGCGCGATCATCGCCTGATGGAAGGTGACGAACGGCAGGAACATCATCGTCACTTTCTCCGCCTCGATCTGGCGCAGGCTTTCGCCCGGATCGAAGTGGGGCTGGCCGATGAAGGTGCCTGCGACATTGACCGCACCGAGCATCGCCAGCATCGCCGCAATGTGAAACAGCGGCATTGGCGACCACGCGCGCTCGTCAGGCGTGAACGCCCAGCGGTTCGCGGTAAGGTTGATCGTCTCGCGCACGATCGCTTCATGGCTGAGCAGGCAGCCCTTGGGATTGGCCGAAGTGCCCGAAGTGTAGAGGATCATCGCGGTATCGCGCAGCCGCACGCTCAGGCGGCGGCGGTGGACATTGGCGAGCGGGACCGTGGCAGCAGCCGCATCGAACGCGTCCTGCCCGAGGAAGCCGGGGCCAACGTTGCCCGAACCCGTGCCGTCGCTGGCGCGCAGAACCACGATCCGGCGCAAGTCAGGGGCACTCGCCAGTGTCAGCGCGGCAGGGTCGTGCTGCCCTGCCAGATCGGCAAAAGCCTCGCCCAAACGGCCGGTAAAATCGACATGCTGGGTCTGCGTATCGTCGGTGACGATAGCGACCAGATCGGCGTTATCGGCCACATAGGCCATTTCGGGCGCCTTGTAGCGCGCGTTCATCAGCACCGAAACCGCGCCGACCATGGCATTGGCGAACAGCGTTTCGACAAAGGCGATGCCCGATGGCAGCAGCACGCCGACATGATCGCCCGGGCCGATGCCGAGCGCGATCAGTGCACGCGCCTTGTGCAGCACGGCATCGACCAGCGCGGCATAAGTCTTGCGGCCTTCGGGGAAGACCAGCATTTCCTTGTCCGGCGCGCGGTCATACGCGCCGAGCAGCAGGTCGCCCAGCGTCGTAGCCGCGATCCGCACGCGGGCAGGGTCTTCCGACAGACCTTGCGCTGAAACCCTATCCATTATCCCCGACCCCAATTTTTCATCTGCCCGCTGCGCCCGAAAGTCCTTCACAAGGATGGATTACGGCGCGCCTCACTCGTCCGTGCCTCCCCGCCGATAGGGGAGGCGCGCGTTCAGCCGCAGCCGACCACGCCGCCATCGACCGGAATCTGCGCGCCGGTGACGTAACCGCCGCCCTTGCCGCACAGGAACAGGATCACCGCAGCGATGTCACCCGGCGTGCCCAGGCGGCGCAGCGGAATGTGCGCCAGCAGTGCAGGATCGACCACGTCCTCGCTGCGCATGTGCGCAGTCATCTTGGTCGGGAAGAAGCCCGGAATCACCGCGTTCACGGTGATGTTGCGCTCCGCCAGATCGCCTGCCAGATCGCGCGTCATCATGTGGACCGCGGCTTTGGAAGCCGAATAGCTATAAGCCTTCAGCCGTTCGACCGACATACCGGCTACCGAACCGATATTGATCACCCGCGCCGGATCATCGGGCGTGCCTGCCGCTGCCAGTTCGGGCAGCAGTTCTCGCACCATGGTGAAAGGCGTCTGCACGTTCACCGCCATGACCGAGGGCCATGCCTTGTCGGGGAAAGTGTCGATCTCGCCGCCCCAGGTCTTGCCGGCGTTGTTGATCAGGATGTGGCACGGACCAACAGCCGCGCGGTAGCGCTCGACCAGTTCCACCGCTGCTTCGGGGGTCGAAAGATCGGCAGGCAGCGCGATGCAGCGGCCCAGCGACGCCATTTCCGCCGCCGCCGCTTCGCACACATCGGCCTTGCGCGATGTGATCGCAACGGTGGCGCCTGCGGAAAGCAACCCCTCGGCGATCATTCGCCCTAGGCCCTGCGCGCCGCCGGTGACGAGCGCGGTCTTGCCGGTCAGGTCAAACAAGCCCGCAGACATCACATGACCACCGAAATCTTGCCGAACGAATGCGCGTCCCGCAGATGCAGCAGCGCTTCGCGTGCTTCGGCCAGCGGGAAGGTCCGCTCGATCACCGGCTTGATCTTGTGCTTGTCGGCAAAGGCCAGCATCTCGCGGAAATCGGTAGGGTCGCCCACCTGGCTGCCGAGCAGCGTCGCGCTTTTCAGGAACAGGTCGGTCGCGTTGAACTTGATCTCGTTGCCTGCAGTCGAACCGTAGATCACGATGCGGCCGCCCGGATTGATCGCGCGGATATAGTTGGGCAGGCTGGGGCTGGGCGCGCCATCGAGCACCACGTCGACGCCGCCGGTCATCTTGCCGACCTTCTTGCGCCAATCGGGATCGGTGAACAGCAAGCCGTCCTTCGCGCCCATCTTGCGCGCGTTTTCAAGCACTTCCTCGCTTTCGCCGGTGCACCATACATCGCAGCCCAGCGCCACGGCAAAGGCCAGCCCGAACGTGGCCACGCCGCCGCCGATGCCGGAAATCAGCACCTTCTCACCCGGCTGAAGCTGCCCCTTGAACATCAGTGCGCGCCACGACGTCAGCGCGGTCAGCGGCATCGCGCCCGCTTCTTCCCAGGTCATGAACGCGGGCTTGGGCGCAAGGTTTTCTGCCGGAACGCAGATATATTCGGCAATCGTGCCGGGGAAGGGCATGCCGAGCAGGCCGAAATCCACCGCAGGCGTGTCGCGGCGCGGGCCCCACTGGCGGGCAGGATAGATCACCACTTCGTCGCCCACGCTGGCGCCGCTCACACCTTCGCCAAGCATGTCGACCACGCCCGCACCGTCGCAGCCCATCACCGAAGGCAGGGTCATGCCGGGATACTGGCCGTGCGCGATGAACAGTTCGCGGTGGTTGACCGATGCCGCCTTCACCGCAACCCGGACTTCGCCCGGACCGGGGGTGGGCACGTCCACTTCACGGACCGCGACAGCTTCGGGTCCATCGGTGGTCTCAAGCAGCAGCGCCTTCATCTTCGTCATCGTATCGTACCCCGGTTGCATGTGGCCGGCTGCGCGGCCCTTTACCGTGGGTTGTGCGGTCCCTTCTCCCGCGAAACCTGTCAACCGATAGGCTGACAGGTTTCGCAGCGCTCCGGGTCAATACGAGCGGGGCAGGCCGAGGCTCTCTGCAATTCCGTTGCGCACCATTTCATTGGTGATCGGCCCTATCCGCCACAGCCGCGAATCGCGCCAGTAGCGCTGCATGTCGGTCTCCGCCGAATAACCCATGCCGCCCAGGATCTGGATGCCGAGATCGGCGGCCTGATTGGCGTTTTCCGAAGCCATCAGCTTGAGCATGTTGGCCTCGACGCCGACGGGTTCGCCCCGGCTCTGCTTGTCGGCGCAATACATCATCATCAGTTCGGTGGTCTTCTGCATCGTGGCGATGTCGGCCACGTAATGCTGCAGGCTCTGGAACCGGCCGATGATCCCGCCGAACGCCTTGCGCTGCTTCATGTAATCGACCGCGTCTTCAAGCACGCCGTCGATCACGCCAAGGCAGAATGCGCCGACCATGATGCGCTCGTTGTTGAGCGTAGGCAGCAGCATGTACCAGGCCTTGTGCGGCTCCCCCAGCACCAGTTCGTCGGGCACGAAGGCGTCCTCGAAATGGATCGAGCACGATCCCATCGACCGCATGCCAAGCTTGGCCAGCGGGGTGATCTTCACGCCCGGCGTGGTGGTCGGAACCCAGAGCAGGGTCAGGCCCTGATGTTTCTTCTCCGCCGCCTTGTCGCTGCGCGCGATGACCAGCAGGTAGTCGGCCACATGCGCCGACGAGCTCCAGATCTTCTCGCCGTTGATCTTCCAGCCGCCATCGACGCGCTCTGCCGTGGTCGTCATCGCGCCGAGCAGGTCGGTGCCGCCCGCAGGTTCGGTGAAGGCAATCGCCGCCTTCAACTGGCCCGATGCAATCAGCGGCAGGAACTTCTTCTTCTGTTCATCGCTGCCATAAAGCCCGATGGACTTCGACCCGGCAAACGAGGTGATGCCCCAGATCCACGCAAGTCCGCCCAGCGACCGCGCCAGTTCGCGCGCCAGCAGCATCTGCATCAGAACGTCACCGCCCTGACCACCGAATTCCTCCGGGATGCCGACGCCGTGGAAGCCCGCCTCGGTGAACTTGTCCCACAATGCAAAAGGATAGGCGTGCTCATCGGCTTCAAGCTTGCGCGCCCATTCCTTGGGCACCTCGGCATCGACCCAGCGGTGCACCATGTCGCGGAACGAGCGGTATTCTTCGGGAAGTTCGAAATCCATGAGTCAGTCTCCGGTGATGTGAGGCGCCGAGGCAGCAGGATCAGCAAGCGCGATCATGCGGGCGGCGAGGGAATCGAAATGGGCGAGGGCCTGTTCGTGATCGCCGATGGTGATCGCGGCCAGAATCGCCTGATGCAGGCGCAGCCCCGCCGGGTTGATCGTCGATCCGCCGCGCAGAAGGATGAAGCGCGCGACCAGCGCCAGCCGGTCGAGCGTCACGCGCAGCAATTCGCTGTTCGCCGCTGCCGCGATCACGCCAGTGTGAAAGGCATGGCTGGCGCGGATGGCTTCCAGTCTGCCTGCGGGCTGGCTTTCCTCGCCCTGACCGATGACGCGGGCATAGCGTTCGACCTCGGTGCGCAAATCGCGCAATTGCGCGGGGCTCACATGCGGCATGCCCCGGACATAGCCGAGCCGCCACAAATGCGCCTGCACCTCGAGCAGGTCGTGCGTTGCGGCAAGGTCGATTGGCGTCACACGCTTGTGTCGGTGCGCCTCGATCTCGACCAGCCCTTCGGCCTGCAACACACCCATGGCCTCGCGCACCGGCGTCGCGCTCAGTCCAAGCTGCGCGGCCAGCGCCGTTTCCCGCAGAAACGCACCCGCCTCCAGCGCACCGGTAACGATGGCATCGCGCAATGCATCGACCACGGCATCGCGCCGGGTCACGGGGGCCTGCGCTCGGACAAGCGAGATCGACATAGGGGTGGGCGACTCCTGAGCGAGAGCATTGAAGACTCGCCAATACCCCCAAATTTACACCTCCGCCACACATTCTATAGAATATATAACTGTCGCAATCGCGCCATGGCTTGCGCGCGATAGTCTGGGCGCGGCGCAACTACACACCTGTCTTGCCACAAACCGCACCTGTCCCGACGATAGGTGGGAGACTGGGTGGGCCTGATACCACCTGCACCAAGACACGCAGCCAGGAGAGGCGCATGACCCGCTTTCGCACGCTCGACCATCCGATGATCGCCGCCATTGCGTGGAAGCCTGACCGTCCGGCAGAATGGATCAGCGATCACGTGGTGATGAACCGCGCCACCTCGAACGCCTATCTCATCCCCGGCGATGCTGGCGATGTGGTGATCAACACCGGCACCGCAGTGCAGGGCGAGCAGATCCGCAAGAACTTCGAAGCACTGATCGGCCGGCCGCTGAAAGTGACGCAGATCGTGTTCACCCAGAGCCACCCCGATCATACCGGCGGCTGGCAGTATTTCGCCGACGAAGGCGTGGAAACCATCGTCCAGCGCAAGTTCGAGCGGATCTGCGCCGAACGCAAGCTGATGGGTCGCTTCTTCGGGCGGCGCAACGCCAAGGTTCTCGCTGCACTCATCCCGCCGGGCGATACCGGTGCGTTCTGGTTCGAGGCGCGCGATCCCGAGCCGCTCACGGAATTTGCCGACAGCCACGATTTCACGGTTTCGGGCCGCCACTATCAGGCGCTGTCGATCCCTTCGGGCGAAACGCTCGATGCGCTGGCCGTTTGGATGCCGCAGGAAAAGACGCTGTTCTTCGGCAACTGGGCGGGCGCAATCATGGGTGCATCGCCCAATTTCTATACCGCGCGCGGCGACCGTGACCGCTCGATCGTGTTCTGGCTGGAAGAATGCCAGATGATGATCGACCTCGGCGCGGAAATGCTGGTGACCGGGCACGATGATCCGATCACGGGCGCAGAGGCCGTGCGCGCGCACCTCACCAAATTGCGCGATGCCGTGCAATACCTCCATGACGAGACGGTCGCGGGCATGAACGAGGGCAAGACCCTGCCCGAACTGATGGCCGAAATCGCGTTGCCGCCTCATCTTGTGCTGCGTGACGGGCGCGGGCCGGTGAACTGGTATGTCCGCGCGATCTGGGAAGAATACGCCGGATGGTTCCGGCAGGAGCGCACCAGCGAGCTTTATGCCACGCCGCCGAGCGCAGTCTGGCCCGAAGTGGTCGCTCTGGCGGGCGGGGCAGGAGTGCTCGCCGAAAAATCACGCGCGCATCTGGCCGCAGGCGATGTCGAAAAGGCGCTGCACCTGATCGAGATGGCCGTGGTCGCCGCGCCGGACGACCGCACCGTGCGCGAAACCGAACTCGCCGTCTATGAAGCGCTGGCAGACCGCACCGAGGGCCGCGTGTTCGACGAACTCGGCTGGCTCGAAAGCGCCATCATCGAAACCCGCCGGGCGCTTGACGCCGGTGCGAGCGCATAAGGGAGGATCGCTGCCATGTCCGACGTTGCCGAAAAGATCCGCATCACCGATCTTGCCCATCCCGTCCTCACCGAAATGCAGGCAGGCGCGCTTGCGTTCTGCCAGGCCAACCCCGTTACGCTCGACCCCGCTGTGGTGCTGGCCGCAGCGCAAGCAGGCACCGGCCTCTCCGATTTCGGGCCGGACGATTTCCGCGAACGCCTCGCCGTGTGGATGCGCGCAGGCGATAACGACAGCGAACTCAGCGCCGCCGGGCGCGGCACCCTGTTCAGCGAAGCGGTGCGGCTCGCCTCCAACCGCCTGCAGCTTGAAGACACGGTTCGCCGTCACCCTGAAATCCTCGATATTCCGATCGAGCGCCCGCTGATCATCGCCGGCCTGCCGCGTTCGGGCACAACCTACACGCTCCAGCTGATGTCCGCCGATCCGCGCCTGCGCTCGCTGCCGCACTGGGAAGCGGTGCGCCCAATCGCGGCGCCGTGGATCAAGGACGGCAAGGACACGCGCTATGATCTGTGCGCCGCCGAATGGGCGCAGACCGACGCGGTCATGCCCTATATCAAGATGATCCACGAATTTTCGCCCGATCACATTTCCGAAGACATCGAGCTGCAGGGCCTCGATTTCGGCGGCTACTATTTCGAATGGATCGCGCACGTGCCCGAATGGCGCGATTACCAGTTCGCGCACGATTCAACGTCGGTCATGCGCTATGTGCGCAAGGCGATGCAGGTGCTGAGCTGGCAGAAAGGCCCCAACCGCTGGGTGACCAAGTGCCCGCAGCACATGGAACAATTGCTGGCGGTGCGCGGCGCGTTCCCCGATTCCTACATCGTCATCAATCACCGCGATCCGGTCGCCTCAATCCAGTCGGCGATCACCGGCATCGCCTATGGTGCGCGGCTGACGCGCACTCGCGTCGATATGCAGGCCATCGCCGATTACTGGATCGACCGCTATGAAAAGCTGCTCCGCGCCTGCGTGCGCGACCGTGACCAGCTCGACCCCGCGCAATCGTGCGATCTCTATTTCCACGAACTGATGGCCGATCCGTTCGGCCAGCTTGAGCGCGTCTATACAGGCGCCGGGGTGCCGTTCGACCAGCAGACGCGCGATGCTTTCCAGCAGGCCATCGACGCCAACAAGCGCGGCAAGCACGGCCAGCTGGTCTACAACTTGCGCGAGGATTTCGGCATCGATCCCGCCGCCATCCGTGAACGCTTCCAGTTCTATTACGACCGCTTCCCCGACGTGCGCATCGAGGTGAAGTGAGGCGGCAGGGCACAACCTGCCATAAGAAAGGTTGCCAGCCATGCCGTGCCGGGCATGACCTCTCCAAACGCGCCCGCGACACCGCCGGGCGCTGTAGAAACGCGGAGCGGAAATGAACGGTTTGTTGTCGGTTGAAGGCAAGACGGCGCTGGTAACGGGCGGCGGCAGCGGCATCGGCCGGATGATTGCGCAAGTGCTGGTGGCACAGGGCGTGCACACCTACATCGTCGGCCGCACCGCCGCGACGCTTGAAGCCACCGCCGCCGAACTGTCCGCCAACGGCACCTGCATTGCGCTGCCCGGCGATCTTTCGAATGTCGCGGGCGGGCGCGCCGTCGCCGCGGCCTTTGCCGTGCTGGAACCCAAGCTCGACCTGCTCGTGAACAATGCTGGCACAATGTACGATGCCCCGCTCGACAGCTTCACCGAGGAAGGTTGGGACTCCGTCGTCGATCTCAATCTGAAGTCGGTATTCTTCCTGACCCAGGCGCTGCTCCCGCAATTGCGCGCGGCGGCTTCGGCTGAATCCCACGCCGCCGTGGTCAACATCGGTTCCATCGGGGGCCTGCGCATCGGACCGAAGGAAAACTATTCGTATCAGGCCGCCAAGGCCGCGCTGCACCACATGTCGGGCGGCCTCGCCAAGCGCCTCGCGGCCGAGAACATCACCGTCAACGCCATCGCGCCGGGCTTCTTCCCTTCGGCACTGACGCCGGTCGACAAGCCCGAGATCGTCGAGATGATGTCGAACATGGTGCCGCGCAAGCGCATCGGCACGCCCGAGGATATTGGCGGCACGGTGGCCTTCCTCGGCAGCCGCGCGGCCAGTTTCATCACCGGCGCGGTCATCCCGCTCGAAGGCGGCATGGCACTCTGAGCGGCAAGGACCACAGGTGAGCGCAGCGGTCATCAAGCCCTTCGAGGTCGCAATCGAAGCAGACGACGTCGCGGACTTGCGCAGCCGTCTGGCGCGCACCCGCTGGACCGACTGGCTGCCCGATACGAGCTGGGGCTACGGCACCGACGAAGCCTTCATCAAGAACCTCTGCGCCCATTGGCACAATGGGTTCGATTTCACCGCATTCACCGCGCGGCTCAACGCCTACCCGCAGTTCCTGGCCGAAGTCGAAGGTGAGCACCTGCACTTCTACCATGTGCGCTCCCCGGTTCCGACCGCGCGCCCGCTGGTGCTGGTGCACGGTTGGCCGGGGTCGGTGGTGGAGTTCCTCGACCTGATCGGCCCGCTCACCGATCCCGAAGCGCATGGCGGGAATGCCGCCGACGCCTTCCACGTGATCGTGCCTTCGCTTCCGGGCTACGGCTTTTCCGGGCCGACCCGCAATCCCGGCGTAAATACGCACACGGCCGGCGCGATGATCGCCGCGGTGATGGAAGCTCTCGGCTATCCGCGCTACTTCCTGCAGGGCGGCGATTGGGGTTCGATCGTCACCAGCGCGATGGCGCAAAACTACCCTGACCGGGTCGCCGCACTCCACATAAACATGGCACCCGGCGGGCCGAACAATCCCGCCATCCCGGTCGATGGACTCGATGCAGACGAAGCCGCCGAATATGCGCGATTGGGGCAGCACATGGCGATGGATTCCGCTTACGCCTTCGTCCAGTCGACCCGCCCGCAAACGCTGGCGGTGGCGATGAACGATTCGCCTGCAGGCCTTGCCGCGTGGATCATCGACAAGTTCTATGCCTGGACCGACCATGGCGGCGATCTCGAAGCCGTGTTCGGCCGCGATCACCTGCTCGATAACCTGTCGATCTACTGGTTCACCGGCACCGCCGGGTCCAGCTTCCGGCTCTATCACGAGAGCAATTTCCGAAAAGCCTATGCCCATGCCGTGGTCGATGTGCCGACCGGCGTGGCGCGGTTCGCGGGCGAGCCGTTCCGCTGGCCGCGTTCGCTGGTCGAGGCGACGTATCGCAACGTCGTGGATTGGCAGGAACTGCCCCACGGCGGCCACTTCGCCGCGTTCCAGCGACCGGACGATTTCCTGCGCGTGGTGCGCGGCTTCTTTGCCGGTCAGCACACCCGCGCGCCCGAATTCAACGCAATCTGACGACGAGAGGACAAGGACAATGGCTAACACTGCGCCCGCTGGCGGCCCCGCCATTCACTCAATCGATCACTTCTGCCTGAGCGTGCCCGATCTCGAAGAGGCGCGCCGGTTCTACAGCGAGTTCGGCCTCGATGTGCGCGATGCTGGCGGCAACCTTGAACTTTTCACCTTCGGCAACCCGCACCGCTGGGGCGTGATCCGCCAGGGCGGCGCGCGCAAGAAACTCGAATATGTCTCATTCGGCGTGTTCAAGGGCGATCTTGAGGCGTTCCGCCAGAAGTTCGAAGCGCTTGGCGTCGAAATCACCGGCACCCCTGCGATGGGCGAAGACGGCGGCATCTGGTTCCGCAATCTCGATGGCATGGCGATGCAGGTGATCGAGGCGGAGAAGTGCTCGCCCGATACCAAGGCGCAGTTCCTCACCCGCTCGGTCGGCCCCGGCGAATGCGCCGCCGTTCCGCGCAGCAAGGCGCCGCGCGTTCAGCCGCGCCGCCTGTCGCACTTCCTCGTGTTCACCAGCGACGTGATGCGCGACATCGAGTTCTACGCCAAGACGCTGGGCCTCAAGCTGTCCGACCGTTCTGCCGATGCGGTGGCTTTCCTCCACGGTGTCCATGGCAGCGACCATCACCTGCTGGCGCTGGCCGGATCGACCGGCCCCGGCATGCACCATTGCAGCTGGGACGTCGGCACGATCCAGGAAGTCGGCGTTGGCGGCGCGCACATGGCGAGTCTGGGCTACGACAAGGGCTGGGGCGTCGGCCAGCACGTGCTCGGCGCGAACTACTTCCACTATGTGCCCGATCCGTGGGGCAGCTATGCCGAATACAGCTGCGACATCGATTTCATCCCCGCCGGGCACGATTGGCCTGCCGACAATCATCCGCCGGAGGATTCGATGTTCCTGTGGGGACCGATGCCGCCCGAAAACTTCATCACCAATTTCGAGCTTCAGGACGCCTGACGCGCGCTCCGGACACCAGGTTTCAAGGACAACAAGACAATGGCAAATGTAGTTTTCCTCCACGGCGGTGGCATGGGCGGTTGGGTCTGGGCCGAACTGGCCGCAACCTTGCGCGCCGAAGGGCACACCGTGTTCACGCCCACGTTCACCGGCTTTGGCGAACGCTCGCACCTGATCGGGCGCGACGTGACGCATGATGTGCACGTGACCGATATCGTCAACGTGCTGACCTTCGAGGATCTGCGCGATGTGGTGCTGGTGGCATTCAGTTATGCCGGAACGGTGGCGCCGGGCGTGGTCGCGCGGGCAGGCGACCGGATTGCCCGCGTGATCTATTTTGATGGGATCGTGCCGCTCACCGGCAAGAGCGTCGGCGAAGCGGTCGGCTACATGAAGACCGAGGACGCCGCCGGCCTCGATGCCCTGCTCGCCTCGGGAGACGGCCCGATCGGCACCGGCGTTGACGAAATGCAGCGCAACGGCGCCAAGGAAAAGCCGATGAAGATGTCTGCCGAACGGCAGGAATGGCTGCTCGCGCATCTCAGCGACATGCCCCTGCGCGGGATGGTCAGCCCGGTCACTCACGGCGCCGAAGCGATCGACAAGCCGGTCGATTACCTCGCCATTCTGGGCGACGTGATGGACCCGGTGCAGCACGACCGCGCCCGCGCGCTGGGCTGGAACGTGGAAACCGCAGGGCCGGACATCGACCACGCGTTCATCGTCGGCGCGCCCGAACGCGCATTGGCATTTCTGCGCCCGCGCCTCTGACGCCTGCGCCTGCCCGTGTCGGAATGTTTCCCCGGGGAAACATTCCAACATGGGCAGGCAGCAAGCCTTCAGTCCCCGGCCACGGCATCGGGGCGAGGGCGACTGCCATATTCGCGCGACCAGTTCATCAGCGCCCAGATGGCAGGCTCCAATGCAATTGTCGCATCGGTCATCGCGTATTCGACACGCGGCGGCACTTCGGCAAATACCGTGCGCGTCACCAGCCCGTCGGCTTCGAGTTCGCGCAATTGCCGGGTCAGCATGTGCTGGGTCACTCCGCCGATGGTCCGCAGCAGTTCCCCGAAGCGGTGCGCACGGTGATAGAGCAGCCACAGGATCTCCAGCTTCCACTTGCCGGAAATGAGCGTGAGCGCCCGGCGCAGCTCGGCATAGTCCTCCGGTTTCACCGCCTGATTCTTCAGAATAGGCCGGTTTTCCGCAATAGGCACATCCATGATACTAACCTGCAAAAATTGATCCTACTTGTTGCGATTCATGCTGTCCGATATTTCGCGCTAATGGAAGCCGGTTCTGCAAGCCATTCGCTATGCGCATGGCCGTTCCGGCGCTGCGTACGGAGAGCAATGCCATGAATTTCCAGCTGCCCGATCCGGTGATCCCGGCCCACGTCCCGGCAGACCTCGTCCGCCCGTTCCCCTACATGTTCGGCACGAGCACGCAGGCCGATCCGTTCGGCGACTGGGCAAATGCAGTGCATGAAGGCCCCGCGATCTTCTACGCCCCGCACGCCTATCCCGGCTTCACCCCGGCATGGATCGTCCGCCGCGTGGAGGACTTGCGCAAGGTCTACATGGATACCGAGACGTTCTCGAGCAAGGACTTCTCGCCCTATTCCAAGATGGTCGGTGATACCTGGACCAACCTTCCGGTCGAATTCGATCCGCCACAGCACGGCAAGTATCGCGCCTTCATCAACCCGCTGTTCACGCCCTCTGCCATGGCCAAGCTAGAAGGCCGGATCCGTGGCTATGCGGCGGACTACATCGAGTCGTTCCGGCAGCGCGGATCGTGTGAATTCATGGCCGATTTCGCGTTCGAATTCCCGATCAAGGTGTTCCTTGAACTGATGGACTTCCCGCTCAGCAACACCGCGCAGTTCCTCGAATGGGAAACCGGGTTGCTGCACGAAATGGACATGGCCAAGATGGCCGACGCGACGCGCAATGTCGTGGCCTTCCTGCGTGACCAGATCGCGGAGCGGCGCAGGAACCCCGGCACCGACATCATCAGCTACGCGCTGGGCGTCGAGGTCGAAGGGCAGAAGCTCAACGATGACGAACTGGTCGGCTTCGCCTTCAACCTGTTTATCGGCGGGCTCGATACCGTTTCGACCAACATGGGCCACCAGTTCCTGCATCTGGCGCGCAATCCTGCCGATCAGCAGTTCCTCAAGGACAACCCCCAGCGCATCCAGCACGCCATAGACGAGATGATGCGCGCCTATGCCGCCGTCACCACCTTCCGCACCTGCACCAGGGAAACCGAGCTCGGCGGCGTGAAGATGATGCCGGGCGACAAGGTCGCCATGTCGACCACGCTGGCGGGCCGCGATCCCGAGGAGTTTCCCGAACCGGCCGTGGTCCGTTTCGACCGCAACCCGCGTCACGTATCGTTCGGTTTCGGCCCGCACATGTGCGTCGGCATGCATCTCGCCCGCCGCGAAATGCGCATCGCGATCGAGGAATTCCTCACGCGGCTTCCGCAGTTCAGCCTCGAACCGGGCCACGCGGTAGAATACCATCTCGGCATGATCCAACCGGTCACACTGCCGCTCGTCTGGGGATAAACATATGCCGCATTTTGCCTATGTCGTGCACAGCAATCCGGTTGCGGGGCGCGAGGACGAATACAACGACTGGTACAGCAATCGCCATCTGGCCGATGTCGTCGCGGTGCCCGGCTTCGTATCGGCGCAGCGCTTCTGCCTGACGGACAGCGATGCCGAAGGCGCGCCGCCACAGAAGTACATGGCGATTTATACCATGGACACCGACGCCCCGGACGAGACGCTGGCAACCCTCACGTCGCTGGTCGAAACCGGTCAGATGCACATGAGCGAGGCCTTCTCGATGGAAGGCATGGCGACCCATCTCTATGAAGCGATCACGCCCGTGGTCGCCGCTCCGGCAAAGGGCAATTGACATGACTGCACGCGAATTCGAAGGCAAGGTGGTGCTGGTCACCGGTGCCGCATCGGGGCTGGGCCGCGCGTCCAGCCTGCGCTTTGCCGCAGAGGGCGCCAAAGTGTGCCTGGCCGATCTCAACGCCGAAGGGCTGGCTGAAACCGCGCGGCGCATTGCCGAAGCGGGGGGCGAAAGCGCGGTGTTTGCCGCCGACCTTGGCGATCCCGCCAATTGTGCGCGCGCCGTGGCGACCACCGTCGAGACGTTCGGCAAGCTCGATGTGCTGTGCAACATCGCGGGCATTCTGCGCTTCCACGCGCTGGAAAATGTAACCACGCAGGACTGGTCCAAGCTGTTTGCGGCCAATGTCACCGCGCCGTTCTTCCTGATGCAGGCCGCGATGCCGCATCTGGTCGAAACCAGGGGCAATGTCGTCAACGTGGTGTCGACGGCGGCCTTCCTCGGTCAGGCCTATACCGCGCCCTATGGCGCGACCAAGGCGGCGCTGCTCAGCCTGACCAAGTCGCTCGCCATGGAAATGATGCATTCGCCGGTGCGGATCAACGCGCTCGCGCCCGGCGGGATGCTGACCGAAATGGTCACCACGCTGGAGTTCCCGCAGGACGCCGACCAGAGCCTGATCGCGCGCTACATCGGTCTCCGCCCGCCCGCGCAGCCCGAAGACATTGTCGAGCCGCTGATGTTCCTCGCGTCCGACCGCGCGCGCTCGGTCCATGGTGCCTGCTACACCGCTGACAGCGGCATAACCGCAGGCTGATCCCGCCCGCAGGAGGCGGACCGCAGCGCCGGTCTGCCTTTCCTGACCCATCACGCCACCTGCGTTGCCCCAACCCGGGGCCGGCGGAGCTTTGCCCGTCGCAGACGTGGGTCCTGCCCGCGTGAAAACCAGCAAGTTGCACATTTACAACGCTTTTTTGGAAATTGAGCGCACAGCCTGGCAATGCGCTGAAACCCTGTCGCTCGATAGGGAAGGGAAGGGCAAGCCGTTTTGTAGCGCCCCGCAAGCCAGAGGTGATCGCATGATCGCGCTGACGTTCAAGGTGCCGCGCCGGATCTGGCCGCGGCTTTTGGGAGTATTTTTGATGAGTGCCAAATTTACGCAGCTTCTTTGCGGTTCGGCGGTTTCCGCCCTGCTGATGGCTGTCGGAACCGCTCACGCGGCCGTAGATGTCGCCCCGCAGGAGGCAACCGACGTCGCCGTCACCACACAGGCAGACGAAGTGCCCGCCGATGGCGACATCGTCGTCACCGCGCGCCGCCGGGATGAACGCCTTCAGGATGTCCCGGTCTCGGTCGTCGCGTTCTCGGGCGCCGCGCTCGAGCGCAGCAGCGTCCAGACGATTGCCGATATCCGCACGATCTCGCCCGGACTGACCTTCTCGTCGGAAGGCGGCAAGGACAACACCGCCGTCACCCTGCGTGGCATTGGCCAGATCCCGACCGGCGAAGTCACTCCCGGCGTGGTCACCTATTTCGCCAACGTGCCGATGGCATCGCTCGGTTCGAACGTGCCGACCTATGACATCGGCAGCATCCAGGTGCTCAAGGGTCCGCAGGGCACGCTGTTTGGCCGCAATACGCTGGGCGGCGCGGTGCTGATCACGCCGCAAGGCCCGAAGCAGGACTTCGGCGGCTATGTCCAGGGCACCTATGGCAATTTCGATTACCGCGAAGTGCAGGGCGCACTCAACGTGCCGGTCATCCCCGATGTGCTGGCAGTCCGCGTGGCCGGACAGATCCGCCGGTCCGATCCGCTGACGTATTCGATCAACGGCGGCGCGGGCTTCAACAACATCCATCAGGACAGCGCCCGCGCTTCGGTCCTGTTCACGCCCAACGACTGGCTGACCAACACCACCGTGGTCGATTACTTCAAGGCCCGCGAATACGGGTCGGGCTACTATCTCCTGCGCCAGAACTTCAGCTTCACCGCGCTGTTCGCGCCTGCGCTCGGCCCGGTCGCTGGCGGCATTGTCGGCGGCGCGCTGGATGCCCAGACCCAGGGCTATCTCGCGCAGCAGAAGCAGAACTTCTACGGCGCCTTTGCCGACAGTTCGGGTTCGGGCCGCGCCAACCGCCGCAACTTCGGCATCTCGAACGACACTTCGGCGGCGTTCGGTGACTTCACCCTGCGCAACATCTTCGGCCTGCGCAAGAACCGCAGCGACCAGCTGATCAACACCGCCGCGCTCGGGCCGACGGCCCTGCCGGGCGCGCTGTTCGGCAGCCCGGTAGACGTGCCCTTCACGGTCTTCCACGCCGCCGCCCTGATCCAGCGCCAGTACCTGACCGACGAAGTCCAGTTCCTCGGCAACTTCGACAAGTTCGACTTCATCGTCGGCGGGTTCTACAGCCACGACAAGCCCGACGGTCCTTCAGGCTCGACGTTCGAAGCGTTCGTTACGCCCGGCAGCCCCGCTTCGGTGGTCACCGCCAATGTGACCAACACCAACTATGCGGTGTTCGGCCAGCTGACCTACAAGCTGAGCGACAGCGTTACCGTGAACGCGGGCGCACGTTACAGCTGGGACAAGGTCTCGGCCTGTGGCGGCGCAATCGGCACGACCTATGCGTCGGATGAAGCCTGCCGCACCATCGCGGCGCGCGGTCTGGCCGACGGCGTGGGCGTCGTCACCAACAGCGGCTCGGCACCAAGCTGGACGTTTGGCATCGACTGGAAGGCCAGCCCCGACCTGCTGCTCTATGCGGTCACGCGCCGGGGCTATCGCGGGGTCAACATCAACACCCCGCTGTTCGAAACCCCGTTCACCACCGGCGGCACCAATCCCGCTTGCGGGTTCGGCAGCGGCCAGTGCGTGGACCTGCGCCCCTTCCAGAAGACCGGCAAGGAAACGCTGACCGACATCGAAATCGGCGAAAAACTGAACTTCGATGTCTCGGGCGCGACAGGCCACCTCAACACGGCGGTCTATTACAGCAAGTACAAGAACGCGCTGCAGTTCCTCAACGCCCAGGCGCTGGTGCCTTCGACCGCACCGGACAATCCCACCAACGGCTCTTTCGGCGTCAATGCTGCCGATCTGTCGATCTACGGGGTGGAACTGGACGCGGCGGTCAACCTCACGCGCGACCTCACGTTCACGTTCAACGGCGCTTACACGCACATGAAGGTGGACAAGCTCACGCTGCCGCCGGTGCCGGGCATCTCGTTCACTGCCAGCGACGTGAACCGCTATTCGCCTTCGGTCTCGGGCACGGTCGGCGCTAGCTGGACCCTGCCGGTGCACCCGGCCGATGGCGATCTGGTGCTCAACGCCGATCTGTTCATGACCGCCGATTTCGGCGGGCAGTACGGTGAGAAGCTGCCGGGCTACAATCTCGTCAACATGCGCCTCGACTGGAAGAACATTGCCAGCACCGGGCTCGACATCGGCGTGTTTGCCCGCAACCTGACCAAGGAACGCTACTTCGCCGCACCCGACGTGCTGCTCAAGAGCTTCCCGGTCAATTCCGTGGCCGTGGGTGAACCGCGCACTTACGGCGTGGTCGCTCGCCTGAACTTCTGATCGGGCTGCGACAGCACAACCAAAAGAGGCCGGAACCGGATCACCCCGGTTTCGGCCTCTTTTCATTGCAGCAATAGCGCTTCAGGGGAACTTCAGGCGTTCAGGCGTCCCACAGCACCGGCACGGCATCGGGTCCGCGCATGTTGAGCCCGCGGATCTGCGGGTGAGGGAAGGCAGGGTCGAAGCGCAAGTTCGGCAGGTCGAGCAGCGCGTCGAGCGCCACTTCCATTTCCGCCAGGGCCATGTGCATGCCCATGCACATATGCGGCCCGAAACCGAAGCTGAGCAGCGGCCGCATCGGGCGCTTGAGCCACAGGCGGTCAGGGTCTTCATAGACTTCGGGATCGCGGTTGGCAGACGCTATCGACAGCAGGACCGCCGTGCCCTTGGCCACGGCAATGCCGCCGATTTCCATGTCCTTGGCGGCAACCCGCGCGACTGCGCCTGCGGTAGGGTCGCGGCGCATGGTTTCCATCACCGCCTTGGGCACCAGCGTGCGGTCGGCACGGACCTGTTCCATCACGTCGGGATTTTCGAGCAGTTGCACCATCATGTTGGCGATGCTGCGCGTCGTCGTCTCGCCAGCGGCCAGCAGCAACATGCGGATGAACGCCGCAATCTGTTCGTCGCTGAAAGTGCGGCCATCATCGTTGACCTGCATCATGTGGCCGAGAATGTCGGCCTTCATCTCGCCGCGCTGGCGATAGGCCTGCACGATCGGCAGCACCGTGTCGTACATCGCCTGACCGGCCACCATCGACTGCGGAATGGTGATCGCGGCAAGCGCGGGATCGGTCTGCGGCGCGGCGACCACCTGAATTGCCCAGCTGGCGAGGTTCTGGAGCAGTTCGGTATCGTGGGGGAAGCCGAAATACTGATAGATCGCGCGGATCGGGAAGGGCAGCGCCAGATCGCGCAGCAGATCGGCCTTTCCGCGCGGGCGCAGCTCGCCGATGAACTCCTGCATCAGGACCGGTTTGATCAGCGTATCGATCAGCTTGCGTATTTCCGAGCGCATGAACGGCCGCTGGAGCAAGGCGCGAAAGTGGTCGTGTTCCGTGCCGTCCATCGCGGTGAGCAGCATGTTGTCCACCGCGGCGCCGAACCCATCGCCAACGATGTAGCTCTGCCAGTTTTCCGGGTCCATCAGGACTGCGTGGATGTCCTTGTAGCGCAGCAGCGTCACCGTCGGGCGGCCGGTCATCATGTAGTCGGCCATGCTCGGCACGCTGTGCTGCTTGAGCAGATCGCCATGCATCACCGGACAACGCGCACGCTGTTCCTCGAACATCGGATAGGGATTGGCGGGCGCCTTGCCGGAGTATCCGTTGGTGACAAGCGAATAGTCTGAAACCATCCGATCGAGCGGATCGGCAGTGATGGGGTCCATGATGAACGCGGCTCCTGAATGCGTCGCAGGCAAGCGACTTTGCCGGGGAGGATAGGGCTGCAATGACAGGCCCGGCCCCTATCCGGAGAAAGGGAGCAGACCTGTCGTTGCTGGCTCAGAGGAAGATCGCGAAGTTCGGCATGCCGAGCACGACCTGATCGATCATGATCGATCGGCGCGCGATCCTGAACCCGTCCGCAGTCATCCGCAGCCGGTCGTTGCGCTCGGCGGACAGCTGCTTGTAGTCCTTGGCCTCGGCACGGTTGCGCGTCAGGAGCAGGTAGCTCGACACCTCGTATTCGTCAGGAACATCGGTTTCCCAGACCGAGACGTTGGTGATGAAGCGCCGCACGCGCGAGGCCGGATCTTCCGACCAGGCGTTGGTCGTCGTCGTCAGGCGAGTGATGCGCAGCTGGATCGAATTGTAGTCATCGTCGAAATGACCCATCGTGCCGAATTCCTGATCCCACTGCTGCACCCGGCGGGTGATGCGGACGGGGGCCTTGTATTCAAGGTCCTCGGCCAGCAGCTTGGCCCATTCCGCCAGTTCGCGGTGATCGAGCAGACGGGCCTCGCGGATCAGGAAGCCGGTTATGGCATTGTGGACAGGCGAACCATAGGCCACTTCCTCGCGGCGCTGGTCCTTGCGGGTATAGGTGACGGATGCGGTGGTAACGGCGGACATGGCAGAAATCCTTTCGCTAAGGGGGAGGCGTCAAATCGCGGCCATCAGGCGGCGGTCATCAGCCGGTGGTAGGCCAGCCACCATTCCCACTGGGCGTCGTCCTTGCCGAAGCCTTCATAGACCTTGGCCTTGTCAGGCCAATCAGCCGGGCGGTTTTCGCCGAGGATCGCCTGATACTTGAGCGTTTCGGTCCGGCCGATCACGCCGCGCGCGGATTCGGTCATGTGCGGCCAGGTGTCGCTGTCGTCCTGCTCGATGATGCCCGAAGTGCCGGTCCCTTGCGTCGCAGCGGCGCGCATCATCGTCTTGATGTGCTCGGGCGTGCCCTTTTCGGCGAAGTAGTAGGTCGTCCATTCGAACTGGTTGACGCCGCGCGGCATGATCGAATGCAGCACCAGTGCCGAGCCGAGCGTGCCATCGCGCAAGGGGCTGTAGATGAACAGGATGTTCGCGTTGGGGAACATGCCGCCCACCACCGGCGGTGCCTTGGCCAGCACGTGAAGCTGTTCGGCGCTCATCTTGCGGCGCAGTTCGGGCAGAAGGTCTGGCGTGATCCCCGGCGGCGGGAACGCTTCAAGGCGCTCGTCAGGCGTGAGATCTCCCTTGCCGTGTGCCAGCGCCCAGCTGGTATCGGCAGGAATGCAGCGCAGCGAATGGCCGTTGCCTGAAAGGTTGATGCCATACATCGCTGGCGCACTTTCATGCGCGGTGTCGTGTTCGCCGCCCATCGCGCCGATATCGATCACCGATCCGTGCAGGGTCAGGGTGTGGAAGCCATCGCAAGCAGACTGTTCGCCGGCGGTCTTCCAGTTGGCATCGATGGTCAGCCGCTGCGGGGGGCCGAGCACTTCAAGCCCGCCGTCGGTGCGGTCGAACAGCATGTCGTAATAGAACTTCATGTCGCCCAGCCACTCGTCGAGGCTCGGACCTTCGATGTTCCAGGTGGCGAAGACGAGGCCGCCGTAAAGCTGCACACGGGCCTTCTTGAGGCCGAGCTGCGCCTTGGACTTGATGTTGCCGTGCATCTGCTCGCGCTCGATCGGCGCGCCGATGAAGCTGCCGTCGGGGCGGAAAGCCCAACCATGATAGATGCATTTGTGCACCCGCGCATTGCCCGAATCCGAAAGGCACACATGCATCGCGCGGTGCGGGCAGACGTTGAGCGAAACGTGGACCTGCCCATCGGCGGCGCGCGCCACGATCACCTGATCCTCGCCCATCAGGCGCACGACATAGTCACCGACATTGGGAATTTCGGTCTCGTGGCCGAGCAGCAACCACGCCTTGGCGAAGATGCGTTCGAGTTCGATTTCGTAGATCTCCTGATCGTGCAGCAGAGCGACCGAAACCTCGCGGTTTTCGAGATCGATCATTTGTGACAGCGCTTCGTTGACGATGTCCTTGGCGGGAATCATGCGCATTGCAGGCGTCCTCTCTGGCTTGTCCGGATTTTGGGGAAGGGTCAGATGAAGTCGGCGGGCGAGATGTTCGGCTCGGTGCCCAGCAGGGACTTCCCGAAGATTTCGTATCCGACGTAGGGCAGGTTCGCGACGTGCCGCATGGCGAACGAGGCATCGCGGTAATAGCGCTGGATCGGGTTGGCATCGGCGTAAGCGCTCGATCCTGCGAGGAACATCAGCTGTTCGATCGCCTCGTTGAGCAGCTCCACCGCGAGCGAGCCTTCGCCCTTGCTCTGCGCGCGCTCTTGCGGGGTCAGGCGGCGGCGTTCGAGCCCGGCCTGGTCGATCAGGTCGCAAGTCTTGAGCGTCAGCGCCTCGGCAGCGGCGATCCGTGCGGCGGCCTTGCCCAGTTCGGCCTGCACCGTCACGCAGTCCGCCTGCCGGCCATAGGAGGTATAGACGATCGGGCGCTTGTGCGCGGCATCGCGGACCCGTTCAAGAATGGCGGTCGCCGCGCCCGCAACCACGGCATGGGCGGTGGCGCGCAGGAACGGCATGAACGGCCAGTAGTCCGACGGCTCGCCGACATGGCGCTTGCCCGGCTCGTGCCCGCCGATGCCGATCTTGGCGACGTGGAAGAACTGGTCGCGCGGGATGAACACCTCCTGCGCCACGATGGTGTTCGAGCCGGTGCCCTTCATGCCCATCATGTGCCAGGTCGTGTCGATAGTGTACTGCTCGCGGCGCAAGTAGGCAAAGCCGCCATGCTCCAGCGTGCCGTCGGGCTTGCGGATCGCTACGCCAAGCTGCGCCCAGCTGGCATGGGCCGACCCGGAGGCATAGGGCCAACGCCCGTTGACGATGTAGCCGCCTTCGACCTCGTCGAGCGTGCCCGGAGGATTGGCGATGCCGCAGATCACCGGATGTTCCGCCGAGGCGCCGAAGATCGCTTCCTGCAGCGCATCCGGGCCAAGGCTGGCGACCCATGTCGTGCCGTGAAGCACGGTATAGACCCAGCCCACCGAAGGATCGCCCTTGGCAAGTTCGAACCCGACCAGCGCCATGGCGCGGGCGCTGGTGCCGGTGCCGCCCCAGCGGCGCGGCGCGGCCATCGCCCAGAATCCGGCATCGCCCAGCGCACGGAACACATCGGGATGCAGCACGCCGTGTTCATCGCCATGACCCGCGTTGGCCAGGAGCATCGGCTGCAAAGCGCGCGCCTTGGCGACGAGCGCCTTTTCCGCGTCCAGATTGTAGCCGGGCATGATCGTGGCAGGCTCGGCCTGCGCTTCAGGTGCTTCTTTCAGGATCGTGGCCATGGCCCCGCGCTCTCCATCTCGTTTATGACGTAATGAACACGTTTGGTTCATTGTGTCTTATAGAGAGCAGGATTCGCCGGAACGGTAATTGACCCAGATCAAATTTGCGCAGGCTCCTGCGCAGCCGAATGCCACGGGGACAGCACGGGCACGCGCTCCCGTATTTTACATAACTATTATTATCGATCTTGGATTTTCGCAGCCAGGTAGAGATGTCATTGCCCGCCTTGGGTGGGCTGTTTCTCCCACAAATCGTGCGGATCTCTCCCATCGCCGTGCCGGTGCCCTTGCGAGCTAGCCGGCCGCATTGATCCGCTTCTCAATCTCCGCGAGGCGGGACACCAGTTCTTCGAACGCCGGCGGATCCTCCATGAACATTTCCGCCATGGCGGCGTAGTCCGCCGCAAGTTCGTCGCGCATCGCGTCAGTGACCGAGAGCCGCAGTGTGCCGAGCTGCGCCGTGCCGTAGGAGGCCTTGGCATCAGCGAAGAGCAGACTCTTGTTCCTGACGACCTGCTCCAGCAGCACTCGCTCGGTCAGCGCACGCTCGGTGATCCCGGAGGCGTCGAGCATGAACACATCGTAGAAGTGCCGCGACAGGCCTGGTCGCAATTTGCCGCTGTGGTGCAGCGCATGCAGGATCGTCGCCTTCTCCCAGTAGGTCCTTTCGAGCGCAAGCGTTGGCACGGCAGTCACCGCATCGGGCACTTCGCCCGGAAAGTCCTCGGCGACATAGGGCAGGATATTCCGCTGCTCGAATGGCTCAGGGTCGCCCCTTGCCCCGAACTCGAGCTTGATCCGCGGCTGCACGTAGCCGGTACGCCCCCCATAATTATTGCCATAGTCGAGACCGTAGCCCGAGGATGCCGGGTAGTTGAACAGGACGGTCTGCCGATCCTTGTCATCGGGATCTGCCTCGATGCTCCAACCATCACGGGTGCCCAAGGCATCCTCGATCGCTTGCGCGAGCGTCGGAAGGAGGATCGTTCCAACCCAGTCTTGCGCGGCAGCGCCGAGCGCCTTGCCGCGCCGTTCGCGCTCCTTGCCGCTGATGTCGCTCGCCATCGGCGGAGCAACCTCGCCGAGCAGCGGCGCTGAGCGATTGATGGTGAGATCGATGTCCTCTGAAAACCGTTTGATGATCCCGAATGCCTTCGAGAGCGAGGTCCCGCCCTTGAAGGTCAGGACCTTGGCCAGCTCGGGTAAGCCCATCAGCCGGCGCAGGGTCCAGCACACCCAGAAGTCCTTCTCGACGATGAGCGGCGTGAGGTCGCGGCGTGCGGCTGCTTCGGCGAAGAACGCCCGCCGATCTTCGGCAGGCCGCCGGGCAAATTCATCCATGGTGCGCCGCCCCGATCTTCAGCACGACATCGCCCATCCAACCGGGCATCTGCGCGCGGCCCTTGAGCAGTGCCTGCACATCCTTGTCATCAAGCCGCGCGGCAAGCTGCGAAATCGCATCAGCATCGACGTTGGCGCGCCCCAGTCCAGCCAGATACTGGACCACGCCGTTGGCAGCCTCCGAGGCATTGCCCAGCACTGGTGCGCGGCTGTGCTTCAGCGTGACGCTTCGGCCAGCGGCTTGGCGCACGCGGGTTCGTCCTGTCGTCGCATAGCTCGTCCTGGCAGGCACTTGCGTCGACAGGCCAAGCCTGTTCGCCGCTACCGCTGCCGAGGGCGCGAGCCGGTCGCCGCTTTGCGCCGATACGGCCTGCGCGATCATCTCGGCATCGGGTGTCAGCGCGCCCAGCTTGTCGTGCAGCTGAGGATAGTCGTAGAGGCCGCGCCCGATCCGGCGGATCTCCCCAGCCTGCGCTAGGCGCGACAGTGCCATGTCGACCGAGCCGCGTGTGCCGAAGTCGATGAAATGCTTGGGGGTGAATACCCACCCCCGCCCCTTCGCGCGAATGCGCTTCATGATCTTGTCGGCCATGGCGGACATGATTCGTGTGCTCCTTTCGTTAGAAACTAGCACACATATTTCTAACAAACCATACCTCCGCAAAAGGCCTCTCTTTGGCCATGATGATCATAATCACCGCATGACTGCTGATCATCAGCACCAGCGTTCCGGCCGTCCGCTGATGATGATCAGCAGAGTGCCGGAAATTGCCGGTCAGAAGTGAAGGAGCTGCCCCATCAAAGTTGCCGCACTCGGTCCCGCGCGCCTTGCTGGCGCGCTCCTGCGGGTGCGGGGTTTCCTGCATGTGGCGGCAAGGTCAACCGTGATCGTGAGCTTGCCGCGCGCATCGTGGAGCATCTTCAGCAATGTTGGACACCAGAGCAAATTGCTGGCCGCTTAAGGCTCGATGAGGCCAATCCCATCACTGTCTGCCACGAGACGATCTACCAGTTTGTATACGGCACAAAAGGTCGTCAGTTAGGCCTCTGGAGCCACCTGCCGCGCCAGCGGAAGACGCGGCGCCAGCGCTATGCGCGCAAACCGCGAGGCCTGAATATCCCGTTGGCAAACACCATCGCAGAACGTCCCAAAGAGATTGCCGAACGCAAGCAGTTTGGTCACTGGGAGGGCGATCTCATTGCTTTCAGGAAAGAATTTGGAAAATCCAATCTTACCTCGTTGGTCGAACGGCGCAGCCGATATATCGTGCTCACGCGCAACCCCAGTCGCCATTCGATCGGTGTCATGGCGGGGATTGAACACCACCTTGGCCCCCTTCCCCAGACCCTTCGGCAAAGCATTACGTTCGACCGCGGCACCGAGTTTGCGGCATTCGCTACACTCAAGACAAAACTCGGCATGACGAGTTATTTCTGCAAGCCATCAGCGCCCTGGCAGAAGGGAAGCGTGGAGAACAGCAATGGTCGCATCCGCCGCTTTCTGTCGCTCGATACTGACATTGCCGCACTGCCCGATTCTGATCTGGCAGCTATCATCCAGAGGCTGAACAACACGCCGCGCAAGTGCCTCGGATTCCGAACACCAACCGAGGTCATTGGAGAACAAATCGCAGCCCACATAGCGACTTGAATTTTGTTGCCGGGGGTGGGGCGAGCCCCACCCCCGGCAAAACGCTACACTCTCACCGGGAGTTCGCACTTCAAATAGAAATCACATTGGTAGCGTCCATCAGACTATGACTCTTGCCTGAGGCTCGCGCATGGCTCCTTGTTCAGTTGCCATTGCGCATCGCTAATGCAGCGATTATCGTACAAAGTTGAGCTAAGGGGTCTCTCAAATCAACCAAATGCACGATAAAGGCGATTGGTTGGGCAGGCAGTCCAAGCCAATCGCCTCCGGTTCTAGCCGAGGTCTTGCAATCCATGCCGGGATTGCCCTCAGGTTCGCTGGCAACAGGAAGCTGAAAGCCCTCTGTCAGTTCGGCAGCTTCGACGTCGTCTTGATGGCGAAGGTTATGGAACGTGTCGGCAATTGATCACCCGGTTGTCCGCCGCCAACAGAAATTGTGTAGTTTCCGGCCAACACCTGGGTCTGTCCTTCCGGCGAGACCGAGCTCAGGTCACGGGGGCTGAGTTCAAAGCGCAACGACCGTTTTTCGCCCGGTGCCATGCTGATCCGCTGGAACCCACGCAGTGCAACCTTTGGCGTACCGGGCGCGGCGGGGAAATTCAGATAGAGCTGGGCGACCTCGTCGCCGGAACGCCTGCCTACATTGGTGACTTCGGTTTCCACCACTGCACCCATCGCACCGGTTTGATCGCGCAGGCGCACCTTTACCGGAGCATAGGCGAACTTAGTGTAGCTGAGGCCGTGGCCAAATGCATAGACCGGCTTGCCTTCAAAGTAACGGTACGTGCGGTCCTTCATGGCGAAATCTTCAAAGGCGGGCAGCTGGGTAACGTCGCGGTAGAAGGTGACCGGAAGGCGGCCAGCAGGATTGGCGAGGCCTGCCACGGCCCGGCCTACGGCCAGCCCACCCGCCTCGCCGGGATACCAAGCCTGAATGATGGCGCTGGCATTCTCTTTTGCCCATTCAAGGTTGATTGCGCTGCCGCTCATATTGATTACGACGAGCGGCTTGCCGGTGGCCTTGGCGGCTTTGAGCAAGGCGATCTGGTCGGCCGGAAGATCAAGCGAAGTCCTGTCCCCGCCATTGAATCCGGGCAGTTTGATCGAAGATTCTTCGCTTTCCAAGGTGGAATTGATGCCGACTACAGCCACAATCACATCGGCATTGTTGGCTCCCGCTGCAAGATCAGCTTCGGGTTGGCGCGAAACGCGCTGCCAGTTCAATTCGCCGAAGTGAAGCGCGGGAACCTGCACGGCGAAGGTGAACGGATACCGCTGACCGGCAACCAGATCTACCGTCTGGAAGACTGGCATGACCGCAGGGTTGAAGCCGTTCTTGATCTCGACCTTGGGCTTGTCGGCAAATTCGAACGTCCCAGCAATGGTCCTGGCGCCAATGCGGTACGTGCCGGTTTCAGGTGCGACAATGAAGCCTGATGCAACTGCCTTGCCGCCATCGGGCAATTGCGGCTGCGTGAACAGCTCGGAACTTACCAGGGGTTCAATGCGGGTAGTTGTTGGCGTTTCTGCCGGCGTGGCAGTGAAAGCACGCATGAACTTGTCCATCAGCGTCGTCGGCGCAGGCTTGCCGTCGGGCTTGAACGGATAATAGCGCATGGTCACGCCGGGCTTGCCGTCCTCGCTCAACAGGGCGGATGTCGGGATGACATTGCCGTCCGATACGGATTCACCAGCGGGAACAAAGGTGATCTGTGCGTCTGGCAGCGCAGCCTTCATTCCGTCTAGCACCGAGGGCAGATCGGCAGTTTCCCGGCTCGTATAATTGCCGCGCAGCACCCGCCGCGAATCCGCAAGCGGGCCGACCAACGCGATCTTCACGCCCTTGCGATCGAGTGGCAGCACGCCGTCATTCTTGAGCAGAACCAGCGTCTGTTCGGCGGCGGCAAGTGCCAGCGCGCGATGTTCAGGGGTGTTGATAGACGAGGTCGCTAGCGCAGGCCTGGCAGACTTGCCGTCCACCAAACCGAGACGGATGCGCGTGGTCAAGCCGCGTGCGACCGCGCGATCAAGGTCGGCCTCCGCGAGTTTGCCGGTCTTGACGGCCTTGACGTAATTGTCCGACTGGCCAAAGGAATTGCGATCAAACAAGCTTTCGGTCGCGCATTCGATGTCGAGCCCGGCGCGCACGGCCAGTGCCGACCCTTCTACGATGTCAGGTGCAAATTTGTGAGCGCTTGAAATGTCGCGCACTGCGCCGCAGTCTGAAACCACTGCGCCAGTAAAGCCCCAGTCCTTGCGCAGGGTTTCCTGCATCAGGAACGTGTTTGCGCAGGCTGGTTGGCCGTTGATTGCGCTGTATGCACACATAACCGATCCGGCATGGCCATCCACCAGGGCCGCACGGAACGCAGGCAGATAGGTGTCACGCATGTCGTGAACTGACACATTCACATTGGCGGTATGGCGTGTCGATTCCGGGCCGCTGTGGACGGCGAAATGCTTGGGCGTGGCGACAATTTTTGGCGCGTCGGGATTCGGTCCTTGCAAACCGGTCACATAGGCAACGCCCATCTTGCCGGTCAGGAAAGGATCTTCCCCATAGGTTTCCTGACCACGCCCCCAACGTGGGTCACGAAAGATATTGAGGTTGGGTGACCAGTAGGTGCGCCCTGCACCCAGTTCCAGCGGCGTGCCGGCAGCAACCATTGCATCGCTCGCTTCGATACCTTCGACTGATATTGCTTCGGCAATCTGCTTTAGCAGCGGTGCGTTGAAGCTGGCGGCAAGGCCGACAGGTTCGGGAAAATTGGTTGCGTGCGGATTGAAGGCAAAACCGTGCAGGGCCTCGCTCCACCACTGGTAATCAGGCAGATTGAGGCGGGGTATGGCAGGCTGCGAGTTGATCAGCTGGCTTGCTTTTTCCTCCAGCGTCATCTGGGCCACGATGGCGGCGGCCTGCTGTTCGGGCGTGGCGGCAGGCTTCGCAAAAGCAGGAGCAGTCAGGCAAAGCGCCAGCGCGGTAGCCACGGTCAACGAGGCGATGGAAGATGGGTTTCGCATGATGGTCTCCTAGTTCGCCACGCGGGCGAGTGTTTTGGTCAACAATGGCCGCATCAAAGCGTAGCCATCGCGATTGGGATGCAGACCATCGTTGGCCAGCGCCGCGGCGAATGCCCCTTCTTTGTCAGCAAGCATCGGCGTGTAGTCGATAAAGACGACGCGTTGCTGCGCCGCCAGTTGCATCAGGCGACTGTTCACCGCAGCGATCCGCGGACGCAGGTCTTCGGTCGGTCGTGCCATGAATGTCTTGGATGGAGTCATCGCCGCCAGCACCACGCGGATGCCGTTGGCCTTGGCCATGTCGATCATTGCGCGGATATTGTTGACTATCGCCTGATCAGACGTCGGGCCGGTGTTGCCCAGGATATCGTTCACCCCGGCCATGATGTGTACCACGCGGGGCCGCAAAGCGACGACATCCTGATAGAAGCGCAGGAGGATTTGAGAGGTGGTCTGGCCGCCGATGCCGCGATTGATTGTCGTTGCATCGAACAGCGCGGGATCGCCCAGCTTCCAATTCTCTGTGATTGAATCACCCAGAAAGATGACCTTCGGCCATAACCCGCTGGCCTGAACTTGATCATTTTCTTGCTGGTAACGGCAGAGATTGGGCCAATCCTTTGCCCGCTGCTCTGCCGCCGACTTCTGCAATTCGCCCAGTCGCGCCATCGCCCCCGGTGGCAATGCAGCTATAAATTCACCAAGATTGCCGATCTTGCGCGGCTCTATACCCATCTTGTTGATGAGTTCGAGGTCCGGATTGGCGCTGGCATTGTCCGCCGAGCATGATGGTGCATTGCCCGGTTGGGCGGCGGTTTCGGCTGCCGCACGGACTGCGGGCACCATGCTGAACATAAGCGCAGCACCCAGCACGCCAAGTCTTGGCTTCTT
This sequence comes from Novosphingobium sp. MMS21-SN21R, assembly GCF_031846015.1. GTDB lineage: Bacteria > Pseudomonadota > Alphaproteobacteria > Sphingomonadales > Sphingomonadaceae > Novosphingobium. The sequence continues at coordinate 236,325 of NZ_JAVRDU010000003.1, forward strand.
CATTCCGGTCAGCCTCTCATCTTATCGTTTGGGGCCAATTTTTTATGGCTCGAGCCGGACAACGGTGACCGAGTGGGGCGGCAAAGTCAGTGACACGACGCCATTGCGAGCCGTTGCCGCAACCGGCTTGGGTGCAACTGTGGCTGGTGCGTCAAAGGTGTTGACGCTGGCGAAACTCGGCGCAGTCAGCACTTCGCCTTCCGCACGGCTTGCCGACACGCCGGGGACGTTGGCTTTCACCACCGATTCTGCGTTAGGATCAAGGTTGACCAGTGCCAGCCACACCTTGCCGTCCTTGCCGCGCGCGGCCAGCGCATCGACCTTGGGCAGGGTGATCTTGTCGAACTTGTATTCACCGGCGTTGAATGTGACCGGCAGGAGCGTGGCATCCTGGAACGGCACGTACATCTTGTAGACGTGGTAGGTTGGCGTCAGGACCATTTTTGGCCCTTCGGTCATGATCATGGCCTGCAACACGTTCACCATCTGGGCGATGTTGGTCATGCGCACACGGTCTGCATGACGGGCAAAGATGTTCAGATTGATCGCAGCAGCCATCCCGTCACGCAGCGAGTTCTGCTGGATCAGGAACATCTGTTCGGTGCCTTCCTTCGGCTTCAGCCAGACACCCCATTCATCAACCACCAGCGCCACGTGCTTCTTGGGATCATATTTGTCCATGATCGCAGAATGCTTGGTCACGGTGCGGTCCATCCATTGCGACTGCATCAGGACGGTTGCATATTCCTTTTCGCCGAAGCCTTCGGCAGGTTCGTTGAACGGTAACGATCCCCAGGTGTACTGGTGCAGCGAAATGCCGTTGATGTCCCAATAGATCGGGCTGCGTGTCTTCCACGCCTTCATGATCACTTCGGTATAGGACGGATCGGCACTGTTCGGCCCTGCGGCAACGAATTTCATGCCTTCGGGGTTGCTGGGCAATGAATCCATCGGCTTGCCAGCCATCAGATCCTTGGCGATCAGCGAGAAATCAATTTTCGGCGCGGCCTGCGCAGGATTGTAGTTGTGCACGAAATGCGCAAACGTCTTCATCTTGGTGACGTATTCTTCACCAGTGTACGGCCCGCCACAACCCCACATTTCATTGCCGATGCCCAGATACTTGACCTTGTAAGGGGCTTTGCGGCCATTGGCAGCGCGTTCCTTGGCAGCCGAAGCGGGCGCCACGGCGGTCATGTATTCCACCCAATCTGCCGCTTCCTGCACCGTGCCTGATCCGACATTGACCGAAATATAGGCTTCCGAACCGATCTGTTCGGCAAAGTCCATGAATTCATGCGTACCAAAGGTGTTGGGTTCAACCGCGCCAGCCCACACCGAATTGACAGTGGTCTTGCGCTTGGCCACGGGGCCGATCGCATCGCGCCAGTGGTATTCATCGGCAAAGCAGCCGCCCGGCCAGCGCACGACCGGCACCTTGATGGCTTTGAGCGCGCTCACCACGTCGCTGCGGACACCGCGCACGTTGGGAATGCGTGATTCCTTGCCTACCCAGATGCTGCCGTAAATGCCGTTACCAAGATGCTCGGCAAACTGGCCGAAGATGTCGCGATTGATGACCGCGCCGGGTTGATCGACCTTGACGGTCAGCTCTCCAAGCGGGCCAAGAGCGGCAGGTGCAGCCGGGGCGACAGGTGTGGATGCAGCCGGTGCCGCAGGCGCTACGGGCGCTGCTGTCTGGGCTTGCGCAGATACCGAGCAAAGCAGGGCAAACGTGGTGGCAATCCGGCGCAAGGCAGAAGCGCTTGGTGCAGAAATCGTGGGAATCGGCATACCCTCTCCGGTCATTGTTCGGATCACCTTTACGTGGGCTTCGCCCCCGTGGTGCTGGCCCGTGGTGCTGGTTGTGGCATAGTTTGGATATCGGGATGTTTCAACGAGATATAATTCAATTGAACAATTTTTATCGATCCGCCATTCCGGCGCGGCTCCAATGCTTTTGGAAACTTGGCGACAGCTGGCCGCAACAGGAGAATGTCTGGCATGCGACGCAAAGTTGAAGCACCCTACCCCAGAGGCGAGGAAACCCGCGCCCGCATCCTTGATATGGCCATTGAACTGTTCGGTAATCTGGGGTTCGACAGCGTTTCCACACGGCAGATTGCAGCAGCGGCGGCAGTCCCGCAGGCGTCCTTGCGGTATTACTTCGTCAACAAGCAGGGGCTTTACATTGCCAGCCTTGAACGGGTGCAGAAAAGGATATTCCACCGGATGGAAGCGGCGTTTGAAAGCGCCGAAACGCTGCTTGCCGATGTGCAGACAGACGCCGTACGGCTGATTGATACCTTCTGCGCGCTGCAAGCCGCCATGGTCGATGCCATGATTGCAGACGATGCCGGAACGGCGGCGCTTATGGTCATCCGCCATGACCTGCCCTCGGCAGGCGGGGAAAGCGCGCTATCGGGCGATGAAACGGCCATTCTGCAGATGGGCACCTGCTTTGCCCGCATGATCATGAAGATCAGCAGCAGTCAGTTGGATGAACAATCTGCGGCCAGAATTGCCGGGCTTATCAACGGGCAGCTTACCAACATGTACTTGCGCCGCAATCGCTTGGCCCAGGACGGATGGGACATCACGCCTGAGCGACTGGCCTGGATCAAGGACATGATCGCATTGCACACCAGAGCTATTTTGAATGTCCATCATGCAGCCCATGGTAAAGGGCCGGACTGACCGCGACAGGATAATCCAGAAGCAGTTGCGCCATGCCTTTTGCCACCGGATCAATCCAGGTTGAAGCAAGGACGCCGCCTTCCATCGAATTCATCACGACAAAATTCAACGCTGACAAGCCCGGAACGCTGAACAGTTCCACGCAAAATGGGCCGCCCTGCCCCAATACGCGGCCATAGTGTTCCCCGACGCTCTTCTGTGTCAGTGCAGCAGCGATATAGGGCAGGAAAGCCGCATCGCGCGCGATGACCGCGACGTTGAACAGATTGCCCTTATCGCCGCTTCTGGCCCATGCCAGCTTGATCAGTGGCACACAAAGCGCAGGGTCTGCATCTTGCGCAGGCGCTGGCATGGCCGGCATTGAAATGGGCCGCGGGGCCGCTTTGGCATCGGTGGGAACAGCAAAGGCAACCGGCTGCCCTTCAACTGTGGCGCGTTGTGAAACGGCAGATTTCGGCAACAGGAAACCGGCTATCCGCTGTACCGGCCTTACCGCCGCGCCAAGGCCCAGCGTCGTGCCCACCGACATGTGGCTGATGGCAGACCCTTGTTCGCGCACCAGCAGTTGTGCGCCTTCCTGATCTGCGTGATCGGCAACAATGCGGCATATTGCAGTCGTGGGGCCGCTGCCCTCACCGCCGAAAACATCGCAGCGGGTCCGTTCAAACGGCGGCAACTGGCTGTCACGCAGCATCGTATTGGCGCGCGCAAACAGCTCTTCGCCGGTGCGTTTTGCCTTGGCCGCCGCTTCAAGGCCGATGATCGGAAGCGTGGCCGTGGCGCGCCAGCCCTGATCGTACGTCATGCTGGCCTTGTAGGTATCGGTCCGGCCAAGTCCGCGCGCGCCGCTTACCTCAACCCGGTTTGGGCCGAGTTGCACCAGCTTCACATCGGAAAAGTCGCAGATCACGTCGGCCACGTAATAGCGCTGCGGATCGCTGACTTCGTAAAGCAGTTGTTCCGATACAGTGCCGACCGAAACCAGTCCGCCGGTGCCTTCGGGTTTGGTCACGATCAGGCTGCCATCAGCGCGACATTCGCCCACTGGCATGCCGATTCCTGCCCAATCGGGAACATCGCGCCAATCGGTGAAGGTGCCGCCGGTGACTTGCGCTGAACATTCCAGCAAATGTCCCGCCAGCGTGCCTGCGGCAAGCAGGTCGAAATCGTCAGGCCCCCAGCCGAATTCATGGATCAGCGGGCCAAGCGCCAGCGCGCTGTCCACGGCGCGGCCTGTCACCACGATATCTGCGCCCGCTGCCAGTGCCGCTGCAATCGGGAAAGCGCCGGTATAGGCGACAAGACTGTTCAGGCGGTCGGCTGATTGCAGCTTTTCCTGGACTGATGTGCCGTCAAACATGTCTGCCGTGGCAGCATCGATAAATTCGGACGCGCGTTCGGTCAGATTATCGCCTTCGACAACGCCCACGCGTACTTTGAGGCCTGCTTTGTCCGCCGCCGCGCGGATGGCATCGGCGCAAGCGGCAGGGTTCAACCCGCCTGCATTGGCAACGATGCGGGTGCGCCGGTCCAGCAGGGTTGGCAGATGCGGGGCGATATAGCCGTGGACGAAATCGGTGGCGAAGCCGGAACCAGTTCCCGCAGCAAGTCCGCGCCCAAGTCCGCCCATCACGGATTCTGCCAGAAAGTCGAAGATGATGTAATCGAGCCGCTCAGCCTTGGCCAGCAACTGGGCGATACCCATGCGACTGTCATTGAAGAACGCCGTGGCCGCTCCGATCCGGATGGTCTTGTTCATGCTTCACCACCGTTCAATGCTCGCCTTATGGCCGTGCGTGCCACACGCCGTGCTTCGCGTGAGACGTGTGCGTCATAAACGCCAAAGGCATGGAATGCGCCGGGCCAGACGTGCAGCTCCACCGGCACCCCTCCCCGCGTCAGGCGGCGCGCGTATTCAAGCGATTCTTCGAGGAACAGATCAATCGCGCCGATATGAATGTAAGTCGGCGGCAGGCCCGACAAGTCTTCAGCCATGGCAGGCGATGCGTGGCCGGGCACGGCGCTGCGGTCCATATCGCCCAGCAATGCGTCCCAGCCAAAACGGTTGTGTGCATGCGTCCAGCCAAAGTGGCCTGTATGCGGGTGGTCGCTGGCTGGGCTGCGATGATCGAGCATGGGTTCGGCCAGATATTGGAAGCAAGGCATCACCGTTCCGCGATCGCGGGTAAGCAGGCACAGCGCAGCGGCAAGCCCTGCCCCTGCGCTTTCGCCAGCCACAATGATGCGGGTTGGATTGACGCCCAGTTCCTCGGCTGCGCCATGCAGCCACAGCAGTGCGGCATAGCAATCTTCAACCGGTCCGGGGAACCGCGTTTCGGGGGCTAGCCGGTAGTTTACCGATACAACCACGCAATCCATCTCAACCGCATAGGCGCGGCTGTTGGGGTCGCTCATTTCAGCGCTGCCGCTGACCATGCCGCCGCCGTGGACGTGCAGAATTGCAGGTCGGGCCGCATCGCTGCGGTTCGCTGGCGTATAGACCAGAACCGATACGTCAGGCGATCCGGCGGGGCCGGGAATGTGCCGCACATCGCACTGGACGTTCCGCAATGCTTCGGACGTGGGCTTGGGGATAGCCGCGACCATCTGTTCCAGCATCACCCGGTACTGCGGCAGGGTTTCGTTGGTGATGGCTTGCGTCAACGGTCCGTCGATGCCCGCGACAAGTTCGGGGTCAACCAGGTGGCGGCTCATCATCTCTCCCAAATCAGGCAATCGGGTGCTGCTTTGCACCTCTGATACTTCGACGATTATCAGGCAGGAACGGGATTGTGCGCTAGCAAGTGTTCGCTGGTCATGTCGGCCCCGCCTTCATAGCGGCTCCGCCAAGCCTTGTAATAGGCCGGAACATGCCCGCGTTCAGGATTGTGCCACGGCATTTGCGAGCCGATGATACCGGCGATCATCCTGAACGTGGGCCATGCCGGAATACGGGCAAATGCGCCTTTGGTGCCACAAGTTGGTGCGCCCGGTACGTGTTTGGCAAATCCGGCATGGATCGCTTCGACGTCGGACTTTATGTGACGCAGCACCTTGCCCAACTGCTTCATCCGATAGAAGCGGCTGCCGACCACATGGTTGTAGACCGTGATCGCCGAGCTGCGATGTTCGATCTCTTCACAGAAATGCCATAGCATGAGTGCGGTGATGCGGGGATCGCCACCACCAAACAAGGCTTCGCGGTGTTCGATGATCGTGCCGAACAGTGGCGTGAACGTGGCTTCGATATTGGCAGCATAGGCCAGATGGAAGTGCAGATCCTCGTTCTTGTACAATTCGTCATAGCGCGCAACGCTGCCGTCGAGCACTTCTTGCAAACCAGGATAACGCGTCAGCAGCGCTTTGATGTGCTTTTTGTGGGCCTGCGAATGCACCATTTCCTGCGCATTGAACGCGCGTGCCTCGGCAAGGATGGCGGGATTGGTGATAAACTTTTCGGCATCGCGCATGGCTTTGCACATGTAATGTTCAAAACCGATAACCTGGAACGTTACGGCATTCATCATCATTCCGAACGGCTGATTGCCGGGGTGCCAGTCAAACTCCACGCCATCGAAATTGAAGGGAAGTTTTCGCACCTCCAAATCGCTCATCAACACAGTCCTTGCATATTGCACAGGCGCGCGCCTTGTGAAACATTGTGTATCATGCGTCAGAATGCGCGTAAAGACGCCCGAGAGCGTCCTGTCGGGAGAAGCGGTTTGTCTAACGCCATCACGCCTTTTCAACTGGCCGTTCCAGAAGCGGAACTGGCGGATTTGCGGCGCCGCATCGCGCAAACGCGCTGGCCTGAACGTGAGGCCGTGGACGGCGCGCAGCAAGGCGTGTCTTTGGCCGATGCGCAGGCGTTGTGCGCTTATTGGCATGATTCCTATGATTGGCGGCGGTGCGAATCGCACCTGAACGCATTGGGCCAATTCCACACGGAGATTGACGGGCTGGGCATTCATTTCCTGCACGTCAGATCCCCCAACCCCGATGCCTTGCCCTTGATCCTGACGCATGGCTTGCCGGGATCGGTGATCGAATTCCTGAAGGTGATCGGACCTCTGACTGATCCTGTGGCGCATGGCGGCAAGGCCGCTGATGCCTTCCACGTGGTGGTGCCCAGCCTTCCCGGATACGGTTTTTCAGACCGGCCTGCCCGCGCTGGCTGGTCGGTTGAACGGATTGCGGAGGCGTGGGTCGATTTGATGCGGCGGCTGGGATATGCCCGGTTCGTGGCACAGGGTGGCGATAGGGGGGCTGCGATCACGTCGGCAATGGCGCAAATTCGGCCACCGGAACTGGCTGGCATCCATTTGAATTTCGTCGTTGCAACACCTGCGCCTGAAGATCTGCCCTTTTTGACCGACAAGGAGAAGCAGATGCTGGCCGATGTGCAGCGCCTCAGTGTTGAAGGCACCGGGTATTCCAGCATTCAGCGCACCCGCCCGCAGACTCTGGGGTATGGGTTGACGGATTCACCGGCAGGTCAGGCTGCGTGGATTTTCGACAAGATGATCGCCTGGACCGATAGCGGCGGTGATCCACTGTCCGTGCTTGGTTATGATGAAATTCTCGACAACATCATGCTGTATTGGCTGCCGGGCAATGCGGCATCTTCGGCACGGCTATATTGGGAAAGCTATCAGAACTTTGCCGTACACGGCACGGACCTGCCGGTGGGGTGCAGCATTTTTCCCGGCGAAATGATCCGGCCATCGCGCGCCTGGGCCGAGCGCAAGTTTCCCAATCTGATCCATTGGGGTGAACTTGCGCGTGGCGGCCGCTTTGCAGCGTTTGAACAGCCCGCGTTGTTTGTCGATGAACTCCGCGCCACGTTTGCAGGGCTGCGAGGGTGACGCCACGCGGGTTGCAAGTGCAGTGGTTTACGACCGGCACTTCACACGATACACGGTGTTTCACACGCTGGCCCGGCAGAGCAAATACGCGGGAACAAGCTGGGAGATGGCGGTTGGCAAGCGAAGGTGTGAAAAGTCAGCCGTCGATTGGTGCAAAGCTTACCGGCAGTTCAAAGCTGACGGGCCTGTTTGCCTATAATGACCTGCGCAAGCAGACCAACCGCGATAGGCTGTTGATTGCGGCAACGAACCTGTTTTGCAGCAAGGGGTATGCCGCCGTTTCGGTCGAGGATATTACCAGCGAAGCCGGCGTCAGCCGGGTCACGTTCTACCGCCACTTTCCATCAAAGGCGGCCGTTGCGCTGGAGCTGTTTCAACGGGCCGGCGAAATTGCGGGACCACGTCTGACCGCAATCGGCGCGCGCGATTTTCGGGATCGGGCAACGGTCGTGCAATGGCTGGCTGATTTTTTTGAATTGAACCGGGAAATGCGCGGGATTGTCCGGGTGTTAAGCCAGGCCAATGTGGTTGAGGACAATTTCTCGGCCGAAGTGCGGCCGTACATCTTTGACATGATTACCGCGCTTGGGCGCACAATCCCGGCTTTTGCGGCTGCGCCGGATGATCCCGATGGTGGCAAGCGTTATGTGCGGGCGTGGCTGCTGCTTTATACAATTCTGGATCAAAGCAATCACGCTGTGACAACCGAAAGCGTTTCGGCCCATCCGCAGATGATCGAGATTCTGGCCGACAGCTTTCTGGAGTTTGTCAGCAGCAGTGAGACTGCGGATTGAGATTGTCGGTTAATGACTTTGTATTTTGGGAGAGGTTGGCATGGGTGATGTGAACGCCGCGACAAGCGCCGGACCACCTGTGCCGCGGCGTGTCGACGTTATTGTGGTTGGCGCAGGCTTTGCCGGGCTTTATGCGCATTACAAACTCCGCCAGATCGGGCTGACGGCATTCGGTTTTGAAGGTGCGCCCGATGTTGGCGGCACATGGTACTGGAATTGTTATCCCGGTGCGCGCTGTGACGTGGAAAGCCTCGATTACTCCTATTCCTTCGCGCCCGAATTGCTGACCGAATGGAAATGGAGCGAGCGCTTCGCCACGCAGCCGGAGATCCTGAAATACGCCAATTATGTGGCCGACCGTTTTGACCTGCGCCGCGATTACCAGTTCGATACGAAAGTCATCGCCGCTGATTTTGAAGAGGCTGCAAACGAATGGGTGGTCAAGACCGACCGGGGTGACACGGTGCGCTGCCGCTATTTTCTGGCGGCTGTTGGCGGCTTGTCGGTGCCCAAAGCGCCGGAGATTGAGGGCATTGAAACCTTCAATGGCCGTTGGGTGCAGACCGGCAACTGGCCCAAGGAGCCGGTTGACGTCAAAGGCAAGCATGTGGCCGTGATCGGCACCGGATCGTCTGGCATTCAGTGCATCCCTTTGCTTGCCCAGGATTCGGCGCATCTGACCGTGTTTCAGCGCACCCCCAATTTCAGCGTGCCTGCGCACAACGGCCCGATTGATCCGGCCTATGAAGCGCGAGTGCGGGCCGATTACGCTGCACATCACAAGCGAAACCGTATGACGAAGGGTGGTGTTCCGCCCCGGATCAATACCGGCGTTTCTGCCATGTCGGTTTCTGCACAAGAGCGCCGTGCAAAGTTTGAAGAAGCGTGGAATTTCGGCACGTTTGCGCTGCAATCTGTGTTCAATGACACCAGCAGCAATCCTGATTCCAACGCCGCCGCCGCTGCATTTGTCCATGACAAGATCCGCGCAGCGGTGAATGACCCGGCGCTTGCCGAAAAGCTGCTGCCCACAACTTTCCCGTTTGGCACCAAGCGCTTGTGCCTCGACACCGGATATTACGCGACCTTCAATCGCGATAATGTGGATCTGGTTGATCTGCGCGAAACGCCGATTGAACGGATCACCCCTGCCGGCATTCAGACGACTGCCGGTGAATATCCGTTCGACCTTATCGTTTTTGCCACCGGCTTTGACGCGGTAACAGGCCCGCTGTTTGCGCTGGGGCTGACCGGGATTGGCGGCATCAGTCTGAAAGATGCTTGGGCACAAGGGCCACAAAGCTACCTTGGGCTGATGGTATCGGGTTTCCCCAACATGTTCACTGTCAATGGCCCGTCCAGCCCTTCGGTTCTGGCGAACATGCTGCAAACCATCGAACATCACGTAGACTGGATTGTCGATTGCATTGCGCACATGGAAATGAATGGCCTGGTCCGGATAGACGCCGATCACGACGCGCAAGTCGCTTGGGCGCACGAGGTTGCAAGCATGGCCGAACAAACGCTCTATACCAAGGCCGACAGCTGGTACATGGGCGCAAATGTGCCCGGAAAACCGCGGGTTTTCCTGATGTTTATTGGCGGGCTTGATCGCTATGTCGAACGAGTGGAACGCATTGTGAGTGAAGGATACAGCGGGTTCAACTTTGTGCCCGCCAAGGCAGGGAATGAATGAGATGAAGCTTGCAGGATCAGTCGTTGCCATCACTGGCGCAGCAGGCGGGATCGGCTTTGCGCTTGCCCAGGAGGCAGTGCGGCGCGGCATGACGGTGGCCATCTCCGACATCCGGGAAGCAGCTCTGGAACAAGCCCGCGCCGCGCTTGCCGCGATGGGTGGCGATGTGCTGGCGGTGCAAACCGACGTCACCAAAAGCGCCGAGGTCGAGGCACTGGCCGCAGCAACGGTTGCGCGGTTCGGCAAGGTCAATGTGCTGATCAACAACGCCGGTGCGTTTGTCGGCAGTCTGGCTTGGGAAACGCCCGAAGCACAGCTGGACTGGATCATTGACCTTAACGTCAAAAGCATCGCCCACGGCATACGTGCATTTGTGCCGCGCATGATTGCGCAGGGCGATCCGTGCCACGTTGTGACAATCGCGTCGGCAGCGGCCATCACCGTCTATCCGGGCTACACGTCCTATTCGTCCAGCAAACATGCAGCACTGGCACTGACCGAGGCGCTCTATCTTGATCTGGCAGCCGAAGGCATTGGCAATATTGGCGTGACCATCGCCATGCCGACGATCATCGAAACCGATATCATGTCGCCCGAGAAGGCCAGCCCTGCCGGATTGGCGCTGGGCGAAGGTGGCAGGTTCAAGAACCGCACGGTGCGCGCAATGGAACAGATGATGCGCAATCATGTGGCCAGTGGCCACGCGATGAGCGCGCAGGATATGGCGCGCCAGACATTCGATGCGGTGGCCGAAGGGCGGCTTTACGTTCTGCCTGGCCATGATGGTCCGGCTGACGTTGCCAAGGCATGCGCCATTGCCAATGGCCGTGCAAAAGGCATCGATGCGTACCCGCCGATCATTGATGGCATCATGCAATCATTGGAACGCGCCGAAGCAAAGTCTGCACAAACATGAATGCAGGGCCTCGTCGCAAGGCGGGGCCCGAATTACCGTGATCCGGACACAAGCACCGGGGGCGAGAGGATGAATGCGATGACGGCACACTATGATATCATCATTCGCGGCGGTCTTGTGGTCGATGGCACTGGCGCCGAACCGGTGCTGGCCGATGTTGCCATTGCCGGTGGCATCATCAAGGCGGTTGGCACAGTTGACGGCACCAGCAGCGAAGTGATTGACGCTGCCGGTTTGCTGGTCACGCCCGGCTTCATTGATCTGCACACCCATTACGATGGACAAGCGGTGTGGTCGCAGCGGATGAACCCGTCATCCTCGCACGGGGTTACCACGGTGATTCTGGGCAATTGCGGGGTCGGCTTTGCGCCATGCCGCCCCGAAGACCGTGATCTGCTGTGCGCCACGATGGAAGGCGTTGAAGACATCCCCGGCGTGGTGATGAAGGAAGGTCTGACCTGGGACTGGCAGACCTTCCCCGAATTCATGGACGTGCTGGCGGCCAAGCCGCGTGACATCGACATTGCGGTATTTGCGCCCCATTCGCCCATTCGCGTCTATGCCATGGGTGCGCGCGGCGCCGACCGGGAAGAGCCGACCGGCGATGACCTTGCACAGATGGGCAGCCTCATCCGCGAGGCGGTTGAAGCAGGCGCGCTGGGCTTTGCCACGTCCCGCACGGCGGTGGACCGGCGCAACGATGGTGAATACATCCCCAGCTTCGATAGCGGCGAGCCCGAAATCGTGGCTGCGGCGCAGGCGGTCAAGGATGCTGGCGGCACGCTGATCCAGATGATCCCGGAACTGGGCATGACCGGTCTGACACCGGAACAGGAATTCGGGCTGATGAAGGGCGTCAGTGATGCGGTGGGCCTGCCCATCACCTTCACCGTGGTGCCCGGACGGAAAAACAATCCGCATTTCTGGCGTGAACTGCTGCGGTTGGCGCAAGAGCACAATGCCAGAGGCGGCGCCAAGATCCATCCGCAATATTTTCCGCGTCCGGTCGGAATGCTGGCCAGTTTCGATCTGACAAGCAATCCCTTCGTCAACACCCCTGCCTACAAGGCGCTGGCACATCTGCCCTTGGCGCAGCGCGTGGTGGAATTGCGCAAACCTGACGTAAAAGCGCGCATTCTGGGTGACAATCCAGACGAAGCACTGCTGCCGCTGACGGCGCTGACGCGGCAATATGACGTGATGTTCCAATTGACCGATCCGCCTTGCTACGAACCGGAACCGGGATCGAGCATTGCCGAACGAGCCGCGCGCGAAGGCCGTGCACCTGATGAAGTGGCCTATGACCTGCTGCTTGAAAACGATGGCAAGGGCATGCTCTATGTCGCGTTCGGCAACTGGCCGGGTGACAGCCTTGACCACATGTTCGCGTTTTTCGATGATCCCGATTGCGTCATGGGCCTGGGCGATGGCGGCGCGCACTACGGACTGATCTGCGATTCCAGCTATCCATCGTTCGTGCTGTCGCATTGGGTGCGTGACCGCAAGGGCCGCAAGCTGACGATCGGCGATGCCGTGCGCCGCATGACCACGCAGCCGGCGGCGCTGGCCGGACTTGACGATCGCGGACGGATTGCGCCGGGATACAAGGCAGACATCAACGTGATCGACCTTGCCCGGTTGACGCTGCATGGTGCGCAGATCGTCGATGACCTTCCCGGTGGCGGGCGGCGGCTTGACCAGACGGCCAGCGGGTATCGCGCTATGCTGGTTTCGGGCCAGATCATCACCCGCGATGACCAGCCGACCGGCGTTTTGCCGGGACGGCTTGTGCGCGGACGGCAAATGCAACCCGCCGCAGAGCTGGCCGCGACACTGGCTGACGCCTGACCTTCGAAACCCGAAGCGCTTAAGGAATATTGTATGTCACGCGATCCATCGCGCATTCCGGTTATTGTTGGCGTTGGCGAGGTTAATGACCGGCCGCTTGGCGATCAGGCCGGGCAGGACAGTGTGCAATTGATGCTGGGCGCGCTGGCCGCTGCCAATGCCGATGCAGGCGGCGGTTGGATGGAGAGATGCGCGCGCATTTTCGTGGTGCCGCAATTGTCGTTCAGCGAAATTGACGTGCCTGCAGCGCTGGCGGGGGCAACCGGCATGGCACTTGGCGATATTCGGCAAGCCGATGTGCCATCTGGCGATACGCCGGTCCGCCTGTTGAACGATGCCGCCAATGCCATTGGTGCAGGCGAAGTGGCGGTTTGCGCGATTGTGGGCGCCGAGGCGATGCGCACGGCGTTGCGCAGTGGCAAACCGTTGTTCCCCAACGCGGCAAAATCTGCACCGGCGCTGCGGCGGCGCTATGGGTTGCTGCAACCTTCCGAGATCTATCCACTTTACGAAAATGCATCCCGCGCGGAATTGGGACAGTCACTGGCCGAAGGTCAGGCTGAAACGGGCGCAATCTGGTCACGGATGTCCGCTGTTGCCGCCCAGTCCGAGGGCGCGTGGCTGCGCCAGAGCAAGCAACCGGACGAGATCATCGTACCGTCTGTGGACAACCGTCCGATTGCCTTTCCCTATACCAAACTGATGATTGCCAATGCTTCGGTCAATCAGGGCGCGGCGGTGATCGTAACGAGCCTTGCCGTGGCAAGACAGGCAGGCATTGCCGAAGACCGCATCGTGCACATCGGCGCTGGCACAGCAGCGCATGAACCGCATGAGGCAATGGACAGGGCAGGCTGGACCACGCCTGCAGGGATGCAGACCGCCATCGAGGAAACGCTGGTGCGCAATCACATCGGCGTTGCAGACCTTGATCATGTGGAGCTTTATTCCTGTTTCCCATGCGTGCCCAAAATGGCGCGGCGCGTGCTGGGCTGGCCGGCTGACCGGCCGGTGACGGTGCATGGCGGCCTGACCTTCGGGGGCGGACCGGTCGCCAATTACATGTCGCACGCCATTGCCGCGATGGTGCGCAAGTTGCGCCACGGCGGGGGCACGGGGTTCCTGTTCGGCAATGGTGGCTTTTGCGAACACAACCATTGCATCGTGTTGTCCGCCAGCCCCCTGCCCGACATCGCCTTTCCGCAGGACTATGACGCGCAATCCATCGCCGATGCGCGGCGCGGTCCGATCCCGCCGCTGACCGATATGCGTGAAGGCCAGTTCCCGGTCGAGACGTATACCGTGGTCTATGACCGGAATGGCGCGGCGCAGTATGGCATTGTCTTGTCCCGCACAGATGATGGCGCGCGCATCATCGCAAAAGTGGCTCCCGATGATGCACGGTCGCTAGCATTTCTGACCGATGGCAAAGCCGAACCCGTCGGCCAGCTTGGCCATAATGCGCGCGCGGGGGATGCGCTGATCTGGACCGCGCCATGACCGGCGGCGAAGGCCTGTCCGCGGCGCTCGACCGGCTGTTTTCGGCCACGGACATTGCCTTGATCGGCGCGTCAGACCGCTCCACCTGGAGCCATATGATCGTGCGGCGGTTCCGCGATTTCGGCCATCAGGGGCAGCTTCATGCGGTGAACCGTGAAGGCAAGAGCGCACATGGCCTGCCGGGCTATCGTTCCTGCCGTGACATTGCCGATCCGGTGCAAGCGGCGATCATTTTCGTTCCGGCACAAGCCGTTGCCAGCGCAATGGAGGATGCCGCCGATGCCGGTATCACCAGCATGGTCGTGCTCAGTTCCGGCTTTGCCGAGGCCGGCGCGCAAGGCGAGGCGTTGCAGCGTGAACTGGTGGCAACAGCACATCGGCGCGGTGTGACCTTTTTCGGGCCGAACTCGCTGGGCTTTGCCAATATTGCCAGCGGCGCAGTGGCGACGGCGATCGGCACCCGCGTCCCGGTGATCAAGGGCGGCATTGCCATTGTTTCGCAATCGGGCGCAGTCGCCAATGAAATCGCCAAGTTCGCGCATCAGCAGGGCATCGGCCTGAGCTTTGTCTGCGCGACGGGCAATGAAGCGATGGTCGGGCTGGCCGATGTGGTCGACTATCTGGTCGATGATCCGGCGACGCGGGTCATCACCGCTTATGTGGAATCCGTTGGCGATACCGAAAGGCTGCGCAAGGCCGCGCGCCGCGCATTGGTGGCCAGAAAGCCGATTGTGCTGATCAAGGTGGGGTCAAGCCCGGTTTCGGCACAAGTCGCCCGCGCTCACACCGGGGCGCTGGTGGGCGATGACCGGGTATTCGATGCCGCGTGCCATGAACTTGGCCTTATCCGTGTGCGGTCGATCGAGGAAATGATGGTCACAGCGGCGCTGGTTGATGCCAGCGGTCCGCTGGAACGCCCCGGCATCGCGCTGGCATCGGTATCGGGTGGAGGGTGTGGTATGTTTGCCGACCTTGCCCAGCAACATGGTGTGCCGATACCACCATTTTCGCCTGCTACATGTGTGAAACTGCGCCAGTTGCTGCCCTCGTTCGCCGCCTCGCTCAATCCGCTGGATATGACCGGAGCGGTTTTGCAGGACCCGTCTTTGTGGGCCCGCGCCTTGCCGATCCTGTTCGATGATCCGGGCATCGGGCTGGTCGTCACGCTGATTGCCATGCCCGGAACCCAACCAGAAATGGCGACGTGCGAAGCGCATTGGCCGGTAATCGCCAAAGCCTATCGCGATGCAGGAAAGCGGCCCCTGCTTATCACGCAGGTAATTCAACCGATGGGGCCGGAGGCGCAGCAAGTGGCGCAGGCGAGCGGCCTGACCGACATCATCTTCGGCATGGATTTTGGCGCCCGCGCCTTGGGTCATCTCGCGCGCTGGTCCTCCCGGATTGCGGCGTCCATGGCAGAGCCGGAACCCGCCGCGCCTCTTCAACCGATCCCCCGGCCAATCGGAGAGCGTGCAGCGCTGGAGCACTTGTCATTACATGGCGTGCCGGTTGTGCCGGGGGTTGTCGTGACCAGCGGCGCTGATGCCGCCGCCGCCGTGCAGGCACTTGGCGGCAAGGCCGCGTTAAAGATTGCCTCGGCGCAGATCGAGCACAAGACCGAAGTTGGCGGGGTGCAGCTTGGCATAACCCCCGACAATGCCGCGCGCGCCTTTACAGAAATCTGCGCAGATGTGGCTCGCGCAAGGCCCGATGCACAGTGTGATGGCGTGATCGTATCACCCATGCGATCGGGCGGACTTGAGCTTTTCGTCGGCATTACCCGCGATCCTGATTGGGGCCTGGCGATTTCCGTGGGCCTTGGTGGGGTGTGGATCGAGCTTCTGAACGACAGCGTTGTGCGACTGCTGCCGATCACCGACGCCGATGCGCAGGACATGCTGCGCTCATTGCGAGCAGCGAGATTGTTTGATGGCTATCGCGGAGCCTCGGCAATCGACACGGCAAAACTGGCAGAGGCAATCGTCGGCATCGCAAACGCGGCCATTGCGCTTGGACCAAGTCTTGCTGTGCTCGAGATTAACCCACTGTGGGTGCGTGGGAGTTCCGTTGAGGCGTTCGATGCGCTGATCGTGTGGGAGGAACGGCATACGGAGCCAGATTTCCTGGAGTATTGAGCATTTCGCGGTGCCGAAAAATCTGCAGCTTGCGCAAGCTGGAATAGCCAACTAAATAATGCATTGAGCAAGGTGCAATGTAGTGGTTGCGCGCACCTTTGATGCGTCCATTTTCGATCCTGTTTGAGAGGCATTGTCATGAAATTCAGAACTCTGGTTGGAGCCATTCTGGCGCTTGCAGTTTTCAGCCCGGGATACGGCCACACAACCGAACAGCCAGCTGCGCCTGCCGCAAATCCTGCGGTCAAGCATTATACGACGCAGGAAACCACAATCGGTGTGCTGCTCGCTGATCCTGCTGCAAAGGCCATCATCGACAAGCACATCCCTGAATTGAGCGACAATCCTTCGATCAGCATGGCAGCGGGCGCAACCTTGCGCGCGCTTCAGCAGATGGCCGGCGACAAGATCTCGACCGAAGCACTTGACGCCATCGACGCAGACCTTGCAAAAATTCCGGGCAAGTAATCACTTTTAGCAGATTCAAGGCTGTCTCCGGTGCGAACGCGTGCGGAGACAGCCCTGTATCAATCGTCGTGATCGACGATTTGCTGGATCACTTGCGCTAGCCATTGGCGGGAATGGTCAAGATCAGCTTCGGCCAGCGCTGGCAGCGCCAGCACCTGACGCGCGGCCATATAGCCAATCCATAATATGTTGATCTGCGCCGCCCGCGCCAGCGCGTTGCGCCCGCCAAGCCATTGCGCCAAAGGCTGATCAATATGTGCGTGCATGAGATCGCTGCACAAAGCGCGCGCTGCTGGATCTGCGGTGGCCAGCATCATCATGGCAAGCGCACTTGGCACTGTTTCCCCGACCACAAGAATTTCTACAGAGCGCTGGCCAAAGCTTGACCGATCCCCGGCAATGAACGGCTTGATCTGGAGAAACTCCTCAACCGCTGCGCGAAACAGGCCTTCCTTAGAACCGAAATAGCGGCGGATCAGGGTGAAGTTTACCCCTGCTTCTGCGGCGACTTCGCGTACGCCGGTGGTGGTGTAGCCTTTGTGCGCATAAAGCTTCTGCGCGGCCTTGAGGATGTTCTCACGGGTTCGGGCAGCGTCACGTGCGGCAGGGGCGCTTGGCAATGTGTCTATTGGCATCGTTGCTTTACCTATCCCGCTCTGGCTGATACGTCCAGACAAGTATACAGATGTAGACATGACTTTGGGAGTCGAAGCATGAATGAAGCCCCAGATGGATCGCGAAGTCTGGTCGTGCGCAGTCGCGCTAAAAATCAGCAGGGACGAAAGTGATGGTACGTTTAAGCTCTGGGCTTCGGCGCACTGCCATGGTCTGCGCTGTCATCGTCGGCCTGATCGTGCTGCTTGTCGCCGCCGGAACTATCGTGCTTGTCGTACAGGGCAAGCGGCAGCCATCCGGGGAACCGCTCTATGTGGCAATGGGCAGTTCGTTCGCCGCCGGCATCGGGCTTGGCGACCGCGCGCCTGACAGTCCCTTTGCCTGCATGAGAACGATCAACAGCTACCCCGCCCAATTGGCTTCGAAGCTGGGTCTTTCGCTTGTCGATGCGACCTGCTCGGCGGCAACGACCACCCATATCCTGAATGGCGGCCAATACTTCCAACGCCCGCAACTGGATGCAGTCACGCCCGCGACGAAACTTGTCACTATCACCAGCGGCGGCAACGATGTTGGCTATGTCGGTGATCTATCGGCCCTTGCCGCGCGCGAAGACGGGTCACTGTCAGGCTGGCTGACCGGACGCCTTCTTGGCGCGCCCGATCTGGCACGGCCTCGCGATTTCGGGAAGGTGCGGCGGGATCTCGCAACGGTCGTGCAAAGGATCCGCCAGCATGCGCCCGAAGCGCGCGTCGTGCTTGTTACTTATCTGAATATCCTTCCCCCGGAAGGAACCTGCACAGCGCTGAACATTACCGCAGCCGAGGCTGGCGCAATGCGCAAGGTTGGCGACGAAGTCGCAGCAGCAACGCGCGATGCGGCCCGTGACTCGGGGGCTTTGCTTGTAGATATGGAACACTTGGGCGCCGCGCATAATGCGTGTTCCCCCGAACCTTGGGTCAATGGCTGGAAAGACCCGCAAGGCACGTCGTTCCATCCCAACTTGCGCGGAGCGCAAGCCATGGCTGCGGCCATTGCAGCCGCACTTGTACGAAATCCATGAAGGTATCCAGAAGATGAGCGTTCCTGCAGAAGGTTTTGTTGTCATCACGGGCGCGACCGGCGGAATGGGCAGGGCCATCGCCGAAGCTTTTGCGCGTGATGGCAAACCCATGATTCTATGCGACCTCAATGCCGATGCGCTGGAGGCTCTGAACTCCTCACTTGGTGCAGTGACGCACGTGTCGTTGCTGGCGGGCGACGTCAGCGATCCAGCCTATCGGGCGCGGATCGTGGCCGCGCTGGGGAGCAGCAAGATTGCAACGCTGGTTCATGCGGCCGGTGTTTCGCCCTCAATGGCCGATGGCAAGCGTGTGCTGGCGATCAATTTCACCGCGACCCAAGCGCTTGTTGAAGCTCTTCTGCCTTTCATGGCGCCCAGCGGCGTCGCCATCCTGATTGCCTCTAATTCCGGCCAGATTCTGGCACGTCCGTTTATTGACAGGGCTGTGGGCAAGTTGCTGCGAGGCCAGATCGGGCTTGTCGCGCGGTTGATGCTGCGCAGCCCGCGCATGGCCTATCCGCTTTCGAAGCGCGCCGTGCAGCTTTATGTGCAAGCCATGGCACCCGCCTTTGGCAAAGCCGGTGCCCGGATTGTTTCGCTTTCACCGGGGATCATCAACACCGATATGGCGCGCCTGGAGCGCCAAGCCGGGCCTGAAATGGACAGGATGATCGCGGTGACGCCTCTTGGCCGGCCCGGTATCGCTGAAGAAATCGCGTCGGTCGTCAGCTTTCTCGCATCGCCTGCCGCAAGCTATATCACCGGCACCGATATGCTTGTGGATGGCGGAACTGTTGCAGGGATCGCTGCGGCAGGCGGCGTGATGAAACTGCGCTGAGGAGATGCAAAGCCAGTGGATGCCAAGTTGATCCGTGATCACATTGCAATCTGTGAACTCAAGGCGCGCTACTGCCGTTTGCTGGACACCGCGCAGTGGGATGAATGGGCCGCTCTTTTCACAGAAGACCTGGTGCTTGATACATCCGAAGCTGGCGGGCCGCCTCCGGTCATGGGGCGCACAGCAGCGGTGGCGATGGTTCGGCAGACGCTGGAAGGCGCAAGTACCGTGCATCAGGTGCACATGCCCGAGATTACCATTTCAGGTGACTGTGCCGATGGTATCTGGGCCATGCAGGATCGCTTGATATGGCCGGGCGGGGCCAGTCTTACCGGCTATGGCCATTATGCCGAACACTATATCCGGCGGGATGGCACCTGGAAGATTGCACGGAGCAAGCTTACCCGCCTGATCGTTGATTTTACGCCTCCGTCGCAATGACGACCGGCTCAGCAAGGATCGAGCGCGACGATCGCCCCGTGCTTGTCGCAGGGGCAAGCGGTTTTGTCGGAAGCCATATTGCGCGCCTGCTGGTAGAGCGTGGCCGCAAAGTCCGGGTTTTGCTGCGCAAGACCAGCAGCGTGGCTGCGCTTGAAGGCCTGACGGTGGACATCGTTCATGGTGACGTGCTTGATCCTGCGTCCTTGCGATCCGCAATGCAGGGCTGCGCGACAGTCTTTTACAGCGTGGTCGATCCGCGCTTCTGGCTGACTGACCAGACGCCGATTTTCCGCAATAATGTCGAAGGGCTGGTCAATGCCATGGAGGCGGCGCTGGCCTGCGACGTTGAACGTTTCGTGTTTACGAGTTCGATGGGCACGCTCGGCCTGAACCCTGATGGTCCTGTGACAGAGGAGATCGCGTTCAACTGGATTGACCGCGCGACGCCCTATATCAAGGCACGACTTGAGGCTGAAAACCGGCTGCTGGCGTACTGCAAGTCCAAGGGCCTTCCCGGCATCGCCCTGTGCGTTGCCAACACATATGGGCCGCAGGATTTCCAGCCGACTCCGCATAACGGCGGGCTGTGGGATGTGGCATGTGGCAAGGTCCGTGTGGCCATCGATGTAAGCCAGCCTACCGTAGACATTCGCGACGTGGCCGAAGCCGCGCTTCTGGCAGAGGTTCATGGAAGGGTTGGCGAACGCTACATTATCGCCAACGAATTTGTCAGCAACCGTGTGATGTTTGGAATGGCTGTTGCCTGTACCGGACGGCCCCTTCCCCGGTTTGTCCCATACAAGCTGGCCTATCGCATTGCCGCAATCGCTGGCGCGATAGGCAAGTTTCTGGGGGTCCGGGATCAGGTGGTCACTGGCGACGCAATATTTCTGGCCAACGTGTTCCGTGAAATGGACAGCACCAAGGCCCGCAAAGAGCTAGGTTGGCAGCCACGCCCGTTATCCCGGACGGTTGCCGACGCGATCGCGTGGTTCGCACAGCGGCCAATGGCTTGACCGGACGTCCGCGCGCACGAAACAGCTTGCCTTGCCGCACCTTTCCGCTGCACAAATGTCGGAAATCTGACGTGATATATGCGCATGCGGCATTGCAATACGTTTGGTGCAAATTAAAAGGTGGCCAATGGTCGGCTTGCAGCCGGACCAGGAGGGACGCCCTCCAGTGGAGAGAATATGAACAAGCTTTCGCAATTGGCAGCCCAGGTGCTGGAACGCAGGTCTGATGAACCAGCCCTGGAGTTCGAAGGACGCTGGTACAGCTGGAACGAAGTTGTTGCCCTTGCTGACAAGCTTACCACGTTGATCGATGCATCGGGCGGTCCGCAAAACGGTCCGGTGGTGTTCATTGCGCGCAGCCGGGGTTCGGCCATTGGCGCTTTCCTTGCGCTTATTCGCACAGGCCGCACCATCCGCATGGTCTATCCGTTCCAATCCCCCGCAGGGATTGTGCGCGATATCGAAATGATGGAGCCATCCATCGTGGTGGCAACCGAGCGGGAATTGAAAGAGGAAGTGCTGGAGGGCATTCGTGCCCGCGGTGCGGCTGCCATTTCGATAACGGAAATGGACGCAACCCATATTGCCGGGTTCGAAAGATCGACAGCTGCCCTGCCCGCCGCCCTTCCTGCCGAACCGCAGATCGAAATTCTGACAAGTGGCACAACCGGAAAGCCCAAGCCATTTGCCGTAAAGCATGAGATGCTGGGAACTTATTTCACGGGCGGCACGATGGCGCTGTTCGGCAAGGATGCCAATGCAGTAGAACTGCCACCTGCGCTGCTGTACTATCCGCTTGGCAACATCTCCGGCCTGTTCGGCATTCTGCCTTCGGTTTTGAACGGGTTGAAACTGATCGTGATTGATCGGTTCTCCGTGAAGGACTGGCACCAGTATATTGTCAAATACCGTCCGACATCAAACGGCACTCCGGCAGCTGCGGTACAGATGATTCTGGATGCCGGCATTCCCAAGGAAGACCTGGCCTCGATCCAGTACTTCAGCACCGGAGCGGCCCCACTTGATCCACGCGTGCAAAGTGCGTTTGAAGAACGCTACGGCATCCCGGTTCTGCTGTCATATGGCGCAACCGAATTTGGCGGGCCGGTCTGCGCGATGTCGCCAGATCTCTATGCCGAATTTGGCAAGAGCAAGTTTGGCAGCGTCGGTAGGCCGTTTGGCGGCGCGCAAATCCGTATTGTCGATCAGGAAACCGGTGAAATCCTCGGCCCCGGTCAGGAAGGCCTGCTGCAAGTGGTCTCGCCCAAGATGGGGCCTGAATGGATTCATACGTCCGATGTTGGCGTTCTGGACGAAGACGGCTTCCTGTTCCTGCGTGGCCGTGCCGATGGCGCAATCATGCGGGGCGGTTTCAAGATTCTGCCGGAAACAATTCAGGAAGCCCTGCTGGGCCATCCCGCAATTTCTGCAGTTTCAGCCGTAGGTATTGCCGAACGCCGTCTGGGTCAGGTGCCAGCCGTGGCAATGGAACTGAAGCCCGGTGCGCAACAGCCTTCGATTGAA
This sequence comes from Novosphingobium sp. MMS21-SN21R, assembly GCF_031846015.1. GTDB lineage: Bacteria > Pseudomonadota > Alphaproteobacteria > Sphingomonadales > Sphingomonadaceae > Novosphingobium. The sequence continues at coordinate 258,741 of NZ_JAVRDU010000003.1, forward strand.
GAGCTTGAGGCATTTCTGCGCGAACGGGTGCTGGCAACATACATTCCCGTGCATTGGAAGTTCGTCGATGAACTGCCCAAGACGGTTTCGTTGAAGGTGGACCGGCCTGCCGTGATCGCGCTTTTTGCAGATCAAGCACAAGCAAGCGCATGAGCAATACTTCATCGCCCGCAATCGTTGCGCCAAATGTGCGCGATCTTGGTGATCTTTCCGCCATTCTGGCCGACTGGCTTGGCCAACGCATTGACGGCGTCAATGATCTGCGCATCCACAATCTCAGCTACCCGTTGGGTGCGGGCATGTCGCACGAAACGATCCTGTTCGATGCGACTTGGCATGAGGGTGGCACGGAAAAAACGCAAGGCCTGGTTGTCAGGATCAAGCCGACCACCAAGACGGTTTATCCCGACGATCTGTTTGTCCCGCAATACCAGATCATGCAATTGATGCACGATCATGGCGCGGTGCGCGTGGCCAAACCACTGTGGTTTGAATCTGATCCATCAATTCTGGGCGCGGCGTTCTTTGTCATGGAGAAGGTGCAGGGTCGGGTCACGGTCAGCTATCCACCTTATTCCAAATCGGGGTGGCTGGTGGACACCTCCCCTGCCGACAGGCGCGCTTTGTGGGAAAGCGCAGTCAGCCAGCTTGCTGCGATCCAATTGGTGCCGGTAGCCCAAGCGCCATTCCTTGAACTGCCGGGCGGCCCGGATGGCTTCGATCAGGAAGTGAACCGTTGGCAGCGCTTCATCGCGTGGGTCGATCCAAAGGGTGAGCGGACATTCCTGCGCGATACGTTCGAGCGGATGCTGGCAATGAAGCCGGCGAACCGGCCTGAAGGGATTGTCTGGGGCGATTCGCGGATCGGCAACATGATGATCGGCCCGGATTTCAAGGTTTCAGCCGTGATGGACTGGGAACAGCCGGGACTGGGCGGAGCCCTTCACGATCTGGGCTGGTGGCTGCAATGCGATCACAACCAGACCATCGCGCAAGGCATTACCCCTCTGGAAGGCATGGGCAGCCGCGAGGAAACCATTGCACTGTGGAGCGAAGTTTCCGGCAAATCAGCAGCTGACATCGAATGGTATGAGGCTTTTGCCTGCCTGAAGATGGAAGTTCTGGCGGTCCGCATGATCGAACTGCGCGAAATGCCGGATTCAGTGAAGAACGCCGAAGCCGGACGGCGGACCGCAGCACTTCTCGACCGGATTTGATGGCAAAGACATTGCTGGGCGTCAGACGCCCAGCAATGCAAAGCTTTCAAGATCTTGTGCCGCCGTGCCCAGGCGATGCACGAAGGCATTGGTGATATCGGCATCAACTTTGCGGGTGATTGCCCACAGGTAATAGCCGTAAATCATCGCAACCCGATAAGCGCGCCACGCATCATCGGCGTTGATCGCAGGGCCGCCCAGCGCGGCAAGCTGCGCGCAATATTCGGCCAGCAAGCGGCGTTCATTGGCGCGGCGCACCTCTGGCGTCAGCACGGCGGCAAGGTGATAGGCAACATCCATCGCCCAACTGCCCTTTTGCAGGATCTGCCAATCCACCAGGCCCAGCGCACCGTCAGCTTGCCGGTAGACGTTGCCTGCATGGGCATCGCCGTGGACAAGGCACAAAGGCCCCGCGCGCACGTCTGCGGCAAGCGCTTCCAGCGCCTTCTGCAAACGTCCCGCATCGCGCGTTTCCGCAGCCAACAGAACACCGCGCGGACCATCGAGCAAGGCTTGCATCGCGTCTTGCGCAATGATCGGCTGCTTTGAAATCTGATCGAGAAAACTGCGCGCCCAGCCAAAGCCGAATGCGGCTGATCCGGGTTGGCTGGCAACGTGCAGCCGCGCCAGCGCAGCAAGGCCATCGGCCGCTTCGTCGGCTGTGAAGGGTTCCAGCGCAGTGCAGAAGCGCCCCCCTGCAACGATGACATCGTTCATCACGATCACCCCGCGCGTTCCATCGGCAGAAAGACTGGCGTGAATGCATCCGGGGACCAATACAGGCAGGCCAGCGGCTGCTTCGCGATAGAACAGCGTTTCGACAATCGAGGCAGATGGCACCGCGCCGGTATCGGTCAACACGCCCTTGATGCACAGGCGGGTTGGTACAGTGCCGCCCCCGCCCTTCCCTTCGCTTGCAATATCCAGCGCAATGCGTGCCTTGGTGGCCTGCGTGGCCAGCACTTCGACCACTTCGACGCCGCGCACGACCGTTCCGGGCCAACGTGCGGCTAACATCGTGCTGAGCCATTCCGGCGAAAGCACTTCAGCCAGTGTAACGGGTGCGGGATTGAATTGTGTCATTAGCAGGGTCCGTCCAAGTGCTTATCCTCTAAAGCCACGCCAGATAGGCGTTGGTTTCAAGGAGTTGCGGATTGGCTTCGAGATAGCCGTTGGCATGGTCAAGAAACAGCGACGTCTCGGCGCTCATATGGTCAGGGTGCCAGGCCATGGCCAGTTCCCAGCGCGCATTGGGCAGATCGTCTTCAAGACGTAAAAAGGCAACATTGCGTGCGGTTTGCAGGGCAGCTGTGGCCATCACCAGGCTGCAGCCAAGCCCTGCACCCACAAGGCTGAGGCTGGTGCTGGTCTGGCTGGCTTCCTGTTCGATCATGGGGATAACGCCCACGCTTTTGAACAGGTTCAGTGTTTCGGATTGTTCGGAATATTTGCGCGGTGGCATGATGAACGGATGCTTTGCCAATTCCACCAGACTGATCGTCTTGCGTTTGGCCAGTGGCCAGTTGGCCGGCACGGCGGCAAGAAACCCCGAACGCTCAACCAGTTTGCTGGCGCAGCCTTCGTGGCGAATGCCGTGGGTAATGAACCCGATGTGATAATCGCCCGCGATGATGCCGCCGATTTGTTGTGGCGTGGGCAGTTCGAACAGGCGCGCATGCACATTGGGCACAGCGGCGCGAAACCGGACCAGAATTTCGGGCAGCACTTGATAAAGCGCCGGTCCTATGAAGCTGATGCGCACTTCGGGCGTATCTGCTGCGGCGTGTTGCGCCATTTTGCGTGCCACATCGGCCTGAAGCAGGGTGCGCCGCGCTTCGATCAGGAATACCTCGCCCGCAGCGCTCAATTCAACATTGCGTTTGGACCGGTCGAAAAGATCAACTCCAAGGCTGATTTCCAGTCGGCGGATCGCTTGGCTCAGTGGTGGTTGGGCCATGTTGAGGCGGGCTGCGGCGCGGCCAAAATGCAGCTCTTCGGCTACTGCCACGAATTGCCGCATCTGCCTCAAATCCACCCGGCGGCTTCCTCTTTTATGCACCCGTCGTTCATTGCAGCGCCAAGGCCGCAGCTGGCTTTCATGGCACGAACCAACCCCACCCGCCAGAGGCTATTGCACAGCGCAACGTGCAATAGCCTCTGTTAGGCTGGTCGGTGCTGGGATGCGCTTTACAGTTCCTTGAAGTAGCTTCCACAGACCGTTGCGAACGATACGTGTGTGCCAATTTCAACCGACATGGCGCGGGCATCTTCGGCAGAGCGGCCACCGGGTTTGGGGAAACCATCATGGACATCGGCCAGGTACATGATGTCGACCACGCACAGCGTAGTGGTTGTAACGCCAGCGGCTTGCGCGGCCAAGGCGTTGAATTCGGGTGCGTTGTGCAACTGGTTGTAGCCCAGCTGCGCAGGATTGAAGCGGCGATGATCGTCGCTGTGATGCACCCACCATGCGTTGTAATCCTCAAGCGAAAGGCCGTCCACGCGATCCAGCACAAGGATCATGGTAAGCGGACCATTGCCGGGGATGACCATATTGGTGACACCGCCAAAGGCGATGGTGGCCGCTTTGTCGATCACGCCCTCAAGCGAATGAAGACAGCCTTTGGCAAGGTCGAACAGGCGTTCAAAATCTGTTGCGGTGGGCGCATAGCATTCAAGATCAAGCGAGACATAGCCGTCATAAGGCGACACTTCGATACCGCCTGCGCGAAACCGGCCGCTGATGACTTCCTGCTGGTCCGTCATGGCCGCGCCAGCGCGCACCACCACGCTGCCGAAACCGATTTCGACAGACCATTGGCAGCGCCACGCATGAAGCGCTGCTGTAAAATCCGTGTCATTAACATCGGCGCGCTTTTTGAGGATATACAAGACGCGGGGCCGGTGCGGGTAGATGTTGCCGAGCACGGGTTCCAGTGCGGCGGGAATGGTCAGTGACATATTCGGTCTCCCGGTCAAGGCTTGGTCGGAACGCAACAGCGGCGGTGCGGTTGCCCGGCGTCGCCACCCGTTCCGGCCAGATGCCCGTTCATCCTATTTGGCGGCTGCGCTGGCGCGGACGTCTTCGGGATTGCGATAGTAAAGCGCAGGTTCAAGGCCGTTCAAGGTTGGGACGCGCAAAGTGTAAAGCTCATCCGCCACAACACGTTCGGCATTGGCCAGAATAGCTGCCTCATCATAATGGACCGAGAAGAAGCGGCCGGTCAGGACGTCAGCTTTTCCGGAAACCAGGAAGTTGCAAAGATCGGCGGCGCGTTCTGGCGGATACCAGCCTACCGGTTCCAGTTCATGGCCGGGAGGATATATCCACGGTGCGCCTGCCGGCATGGCTTCGATCATGGTGTCGAGCGCGGGCATCATCGGCTGCGTAAGCTTGGTCAGCACGTTGCCCGGCGTGATGGCAAAAACCGCAACCCCGCGTCCAAGCATTTCAAAGCCAAGCACTTCGCTGAAGCGGATCACGCCTGTCTTGGCGACGCTATAGGGTGCGATAAAGGGCATGCCCAGCATCCCGGCACCGCTGGCGACATTGATGATGTGGCCACGTTTGCGTTCCAGCATTCCGGGCAGGACCAGCCGTGACAGGATCATCGCGGCAACCAGATTGCGCTCGATCCCGGCGGTGATGCCTTCAGGCTCGATCTTTTCGAACGGACCGCTACTGCCGGGAACGCCGCCACCGGCGTTGTTGACCAGAATGGACGGCGCGCCAAGTTCGGCTTCTGTAGCAGCAAGCATCGCCTTGACGGCGGCAAGGTCTGATACGTCGGCGGCACAGGCTGTGGCCTTGCCCCCTGCGGCGCGGATCATCTCGGCGGTTTCTTCGATCTCGTTGGTGGATCTTGCACTGACCATGACGGCTGCACCAGCCTTGGCCAGACCCAGCGCGATAGCCCGGCCTATGCCGCGCCCGCCACCCGTGACAATGGCGACTTGCCCTGTCAGATCATTTCCGAGCGGTATATCCGTGCTCACTGGCAATCCTTCCTGGTTTTGAATGCAAATCAACGCTTGCAATGACATAAACTACACCTACGTTGGTGTAGTGATCAAGCAAGAGTTGCATGTCGCGCTACGGTTTGCAAAGGTGATTGCCCCAGAGCGGGGCAGCAACGGCGTGGTGCGCTTATGCTGCGGTGTTTTCGGGTAAATGAAGGGTATGATTACAGTGGCCAAAAGGCATCCGACCATTTCCACGCCTGTTAAAGCCACTGCCGTGCGACGGCCCATGCCTAAGGCTGAGCGACGCGAACAATTGCTCAAGATCGCCTATGAGATCATTGATCGAGATGGCATTGGGGCTTTGACGATGTCAGCCCTTGCCGAATTGTCTGGCGCAGCCAAACCCGTTGTCTATGAGCATTTCGGCAATAGTCAGGAAGTGATTTCCTGTCTTCTGGACGGATATTTCAAGGATATGTCCAAATTTGTCCTGATCCGCAATTCCGGTCAGGACAACATCCATGCATTTTTCGACGTATCCATTGATGCAATGTTTGATTTTCACCGGCAGAACAATTTCAATATCAAACGTTTGACCAATGGCTTTTCGGTCCATGAAAAATCGAACACCCTATTCTTCGAATATAACAAGAGATCCGTTTCTTTCTACAGCATCCTTTTGCAACAGCAGGGCGTGGACAAAGTCGAGGCCGATATTGCGGGATCTATCCTGCATGAATTGATGCTTGGTACGGTCACGGACTTTGTCTGGAAGCGCAATCACCAAAGCGCCAAGGCCGTGTTGAAGAAGGCCATCTGCGGCTTCCTTGGTGCGCTGGCCCCGCAGATGACACAGCGGCCCGTGCCGCCCACAGAAGTTCTCAAACTCGGCAGATGAAACGCACTCGGCCTGTACCTGGAGTGTGTGTGTCTATACGACAAGATCATACGCCTACGTAATAGTATACAAAGGGTCGTTCACTCGCCCTTTTCTGGAGAATCACCATGTCCTCGACGAACGCCATCACCCTGCCTCACGCAGTGTCGCGTGATGCCCCATTGCGGGTCGGAATTGTCGGGGCCAATGCCAGTCGTGGTTGGGCGCTTTCGGCCCATTTGCCATCGATCCGCTGCTTTCCCGATGACTTGGTAATCAGCGCGGTATCAGCGCGCACGCAAGCACTGGCCGAAGAAGCGCGCGTGGCTTTCAGTGCCCAGCAGGCATTCGGTGATTCGCTGGCGCTTGTCCGGTCTCCTGCAGTTGATATCGTACTGGTGACAGTCCGCGTGCCCGAACATCGCGATCTCGTCATGGCGGCGCTGGATGCTGGAAAACATGTGTTGTGTGAATGGCCGCTAGGCCGGACCGCTGCCGAAGCCGATGAAATGGCCGCAGCCGTTCCAGCAAACAGCCATGCGATGATCGGGTTGCAGGGTTTGTCGTCGCCTGCAGTGCGTCATGCGCAAAGCCTGATCGCCAGTGGGGCCTTGGGTGCGCTCAGGATCATGCGCATCACCTCGCCATCTGTGGCCTGGGGGGCAGAAGTGCCGCCGTTCTATGCCTACCTGCAAGACCGGCAGAACGGAGCAACGCTAGAGTCAATTCCGGGTGGTCACACCCTTGCCCTGATCGAGGCACTGGCGGGGCGGTATTGCGAAGTGGACGCGCGCAATTCGATTCTGCGTAAACAAGTGCGGGTATCGGGCACCGATGAAAAAGTTGAGCGGACCTGCGCCGATCACATGATGGTGCTGGGGCAGCATGACGGCGGGTGCGTTTCGACGCTGGAAATTGCGGGAGGATCGTCCACCACGCCGTTTTCGTTGACGCTTGAAGGTGAAAACGGATGGATACGCCTGTTCGGAGCCAATCGTGTCGGGGTGCCCGTAGATTATCAGGCCGGCCCGGTGTTTCTGGAAACAAGCTGGGCGGGCGTCACGCCGCTAAACGCCACTGTTCCCGGCCTCAAAGGCGCATCGGTCAATGTTTCGGAAAGTTACGCGCGGTTTTTGGTAGATGTGCGCAGTGGTACACGTTCTGTGCCGGACTTCGATACTGCAAGACGTCTGGCCCGCCTGATTGACGGTATTGCGCTGGCATCTGCCGATGGCCGCCAGATGATTGCGTGAAATCAGGCGGGGGGCTGACGTCGTTACGCTGCCCCGCGCCCGATCTGTATTATGCTTCGGCTTTCACGCCGTGTGAAATGCCCACAACCGACAAGGTCGAGCTGCTTTCCAGCAGGTCGCTGATGACGGGTTGAGCCTTGGCCATATTGCCAAGAACCACCATCGGATCGGGACCTTCCAGTTCATAGATCAGCATGAAGTCCCACTTCGGGGTGCCTTCGGGCTGCTTCAGCGTGACAAGGTTGTGGCGTTCAGCGGTGACGAGGCCGGGAACGGCCAGCAGGTCGTTCATATGGGTTTCGTCATACCACTTTGCCAGCGCTTCAACCTGACCTTCAACGGCTTTCGCCAGCACGACCATCTTGTGCATATCTGTCCTCAATTCCTGATGATTGCAGGGTTGTTTAACCGACCACGTTGGCGGCGCGCAGGCGGGCGAGGTCTTCGGCACTGAACCCGATGCTGGTCAGCACCTCGTCGCTGTGTTCACCCAAGGCTGGCGAACATAGCGGGGCGGACGGTGCGCACTGTTCGTCAAAGCCGATTGGGCCAGCGATCACGTCAACGATTTCGCCGGTCTTGAGCGGCATCTTGAACACGGTTCCAGCAGCCTTGAGCTGTGGATCTTCGCCAAGTTCCTTGAGGTTGCTGATCAATTCCCACGGTGCGTTCCATGCCAGGAACAGCGGCGCCCATTCTGCCCATGGCTTGGCGCGGAAGGCCGTGTCGAGAATTCCGCAAAGTTCTGCGCCATTCTTGATCCGGTCAGGATTGGTGGCAAAGCGTGGGTCGGTTGCGAGATCTGGCTGGCCGATCATTTCGCAAAGTTCTGGCCAAGGCTTGTCCGGTGCAAGCAGCATAAGCTGGATGAAGCGGCCATCGCTGGTCTTGTAGGCGCGCATCAGCGGAGCCTTGTGGCCGTTGGCAAATCCGGCGTGGGGATCATAGGCATCGTTATTGCGCGAATAACACAAGTCCGAGCTGAGCACCCAAGCGGCGTTCTGCAGGAGCGAGGTTTCCACCACAACGCCCTTGCCATCGCGTTCGCGGCGGAACAGCGCTGCCGAAATGCCGCCAAACAGCGAAATGGCGCTGGTATGATCACCAAGCGCCGGGCGTGGACGGGTTGGCACATCGGCGTCTGGCGCGGTGAGCAGATCGGCAAAGCCACCGCGTGCCCAGAATGCCGAAGCATCGTAGCCAGCCTTGTTGAACTCTTCACCCTTGAAGCCCAGGCCGTTGCCACGCGCATAGATGATGCGCGGATTGCGGGCGAACAGGTCTGCCGGATCAAGCTTCAGGCCGGTAAGCGCAAGCGGGCGCAAACTGGTGATGAAGACGTCTGCCGTTTCGATCAGCTTGAGCAAGGCTTCGCGGCCCTCAGGGTTCTTGAGGTCAAGAGCGATGCTCTTCTTGCCGCGGTTGTTCTGTTCCATCGCCAGATTGGCCGTCGCGGTTTCGCGCCCGTCACCGATCTTGAGCGTGCGGTACGGATCACCCGTTCCCGGCGTTTCGATCTTGATGACCTCGGCACCGTGATCGGCCATCAACGCACTGGCTGCGGGCACGAAGACATACTGCGCCAGTTCGATAACCCGGACACCTTCAAAAATCTGCGTCATCTAAGCAATCCCTCTGTCTCGACCTTTTTGGTCGAACATCCTCGTGTTTTTGGTCTTCCGTGCACGATACTGCACGTCGTTGCGGGTATTGGCGGCAATATCAGGCGAAATGGAGACGCCGGAACTTGCCACGGAAATATAACAAGGGATCTCGGTGCGGCTCGAACGTCGCATGATCAACGTGGCCCACGAACATCAGGTGGTCACCACCGTCATGGATGGCATGTGTGGTGCAGTCGAATGATGCCAGTGACCCTTCGAGCAATGGCGAACCGCCTTCATCGCGCTGCGACCAGACAATGCCTTCAAAGCGGGCAACGCCGCGCGTGGCAAAGCGGCCTGCGGCAGGTTGTTGCCCGATATGCAAAACGTTCACTGCAAACTTTCCAGCCTTTTCGAAGGTTTCAAGGTTGGCAGAAGAACGCGCAAGCGAAAACAGGATCAGCGGCGGGTCCAACGATACCGAGGTAAAGCTGTTGGCGGTAAGGCCGATAGGTTCGCCATCTTCATTGATCGTAGTGACGATCGTTACACCGGTTCCAAAACAACCCAGTGCGTCGCGCAGAACACGCGGTTCTGATCCGCGAATGAACGTCAGTGGCTGGCGCGGAGCCTTACGCTCAAGGAAGTCGAGGAGGATTGCATTGAAATCGTCTTCGCGGTCAGACGCTGCATAGTGTCCTGCGCCTTCGATTTCGGCAATTTCCGAGCCTGGAATCAGTGCGCACAAACGCTGTGTGACTTCGGCAGAAACCGTTTCGTTCAGCGATCCTCTGATCAGCGTGACCGGTGCTGCAAGCCGTGCAGCAGCCTCGCTCAACCGCTCTTCAAGATCGGGCAATGAAGCGGCGGCCAAGGCCCGCACATCACCACGCCAAGCATATTGTCCATCGCTGCCTTGTGCATAGGCAGCCATTGTCCGTTCGGTCAGCGATGGGCGCGGTTCATTGGGATAGGCCGCCGAAATCGCGTCGACGATCTTAGACGGATCATCGAAGCTGGCTGTGCGCAACGCCATTGCTCCGCCCAAACGGTCAACCACGGCCTGTTCTACCCAGATATTGGTATCGACCAGCGCCAATCCCGTGACCAGATGCGGTGCGCCCTCACCCGCGGCCAGCATGGCCACGCGCGCGCCCAAACCGGCAGATACGACCACGGCGCGGCTTGACAATGATGCCAGAACCGCGCGCAAGTCGCCGATGTAGGCATCGAGTTCATAGTGTCCGTCGGGGGAATGGCCGCTATCGCCATGGCCACGCAGATCGACACAGATGGCATAACGGCCAGCTTCCGCGAGCGCTTTGGCCGATCCAAACCAGAACTCACGGACCTGCCCAAGCGATGGCAGCAACAAGACCGGAGGATTCTCTGGCGATCCGAAAGCGGTGGCCGCCAGCGCAATGCCGCCGAATCCTTGAAACTCTACTTGCTCCATCTCGCAAACCCCAAGGATTGTTCAACAATTTTGTCGGTTTGATATTGTCTAAGTCTCGCGCTGCTCGACAAGACACAAGCTTGTCATGTCAGCGCTAAGAGGCCAGCCATGCCACTGGCATATCAGGATAAGGCCAGTCCGGACCTGCGTTACACCGGCCAAGGTGCCCAAGAGCACTCTGGCCGGTCAAACTTCGCCTTATTCGGCAGCGTCTTGCAGAATGGTTTCGCCAGCTTCGGCACGGATTTTCTGCTGCATAATGCGGCGGGCCATCACGCCAGCAGCATCGGCCTTCAGAATGATCGGCTTGTGATTCAGGAAGTCGGTGGACTCGCCCATGTCGCGCTGCTGCGCTTCGATCATCGGGCCGTCCTGTGTTTCAAAGACATTCTTCATCACTGCAGCGGCCATTTCGGTTACCTGCGGAACGTCCAGCATGTACGTGCGGCCGGAACCCCAGAAATAGTGGCTGCTGGTTTCGGTTTCCGGCGTAATCAGGTGCGCATTGGGGGTGCGATACCCCTCATCGATGGTCTTGCCATGATCCCAGAATGCCGTGTCGACGAACAGTACGCCCGGCACGTCCCAACGCGAATGGCCCTGACCCTCAACATCTTCCGGGCCTTCGCCCAGGCCGAACATCCCGCGCTTGGCCGCATCGATATGGTAATGGTGGCGGTACAGCATCGAATAAACGGTGTCGCCATCGCGCTTTACCTTGTTGGTAAAGTCTTCGAAATTCGATCCTTGGTGAACTTCAGGATGCAGATAATGGATATGGCTCAGATCGAGCAGATTGTCCGAGATCAGCTGATAATTGCCCTTCATATGGGTATAACCCTGGCAGCAGGCGATCGTATCTTCTTCGTCGAAGAAGCCGAAATCCGGGATCAGATCAGGGTTCGCGTCAGCCGCTTCGCCCATCCAGATCCAGATCCATTTGTGCTTTTCCGCTACGGCATAGCCCTTGATGCAGGCGCGGGCCTTCTGGCTGTCGTCGTCATGCGGCGCATCAACACAAGCGCCGGTGCCATCAAACGCCAAGCCGTGATAGCCGCACTGGATGGTGTCGCCCACGCGCTTGCCCATGGACAGCGGCACGAATCGGTGCGGGCAACGGTCATGGATCGCGGCAGGGGTGCCATCGCTATTGCGGAACAGCACGATTGGCTGGTTGCAGATCGTGCGGCTGACCATCGGTGCGTCCAGTTCACCGGCACTTGCCGCTACGTACCATGTGTTCTTGAGAAATGGCATGACTGGCTCAAAGCTCCCATAAACAAAATGCGGATTGTGCGCGCCAGCATGAAGCGAGCACGATTAATGCAACTCACGTAGCGCATTCTACAAAAATCGCCAAGTGGAATCCGCCAGCACACCGCCTGCGCATCGGTGACAGGAAGCGGGTATCATCTGCCAGGCGTAAGCCAATCAAATCCGCGCAACAGATTAATGTTGCGCAAGGATATGCCTTCCGTAAGAATGCATCAGAACGAGTGCATTCGGTTCAGAATGTCAGACCTGAATGCATTCGTTAAAAAAGAAAGTATGGAGATGGATGAGCAACTGGAGAAAAGGCTCATTGAGCTTTTGGATCGGCAGGCTATTTGGGACGTAGTGCTGCGCTATGCCCGAGGTATTGACCGACTGGACCGGGACCTAGTCCGATCGTGTTACTGGGATGATGCGATTGACGATCATCACGCCTATGTCGGATCGCCGGATTATTTCATCGACGTGACCTTTGCAGATGCACGGGCTATGAGCATTCGGCAGCATCATGGACTGTCCAATCATGTCTGTGAAATCATCGGTGATGATGCGCATTGTGAGACGTATTACACCTTTATCGGACACAATATCGAACCCCCGCACCTGTTGTCGATGGGGCGTTACATCGACCATCTGCAAAAGCGTGACGGGGTGTGGAAATATGCCGGCCGTGTGACGGTTATCGAGAAGAATTTCCAGTTGACCGAATATCCCGGCGACTCGCAAATATGCGCAGGCGATACGAGCCATGGGCCATTGCTGCCTGCCACCCGGGATCGGAATGATCTGAGCTACCATCGCCCGATCGTGCCGCGCCGGCCCGTTCAAGGCGATTGACAATTGAGTGCGATGCAACGCATTGCATACAAAATTCAGGGGACGCATACGTGGTAGCTACTAAGATGGAAAGCCGGATCGTGACGATTAATCGCGCTGCCACCCCCAAGCCTAAGCGCAAGCGTCTTAACCAGGCCGGACGACCTACGGCTTCCGAACTGGAAAAGCGTAAACTTCGCGTAATGGAAGTTGCCACGCAATTATTTGTCGAACGCGGATATGCGGCCACATCGCTGGTTGATATTGCCCGCGGAGCAGGCGTCGCCACGCGCACTTTGTATCAGCACTTTGGTGATAAAGAGGCGATTTTCCGCGACGTAATCTTTGCGCGCGATGCAGAAGCCGCGTTGCAACCGCCAAAGGTACAATCTGGCGATACGTTGTATGATGCGCTTATGGCTATGGCGACTTATGCCTATACAATCACGTATCGCGAGCAGTCGATTGGCTTGATGCGCCTGATGATTGCCGAGAGCAATCGCTTTCCCGATTTCATGCAATCGGTGGCGCGGACGATCTTTGCCAATTTCCGCAGTAACATCGAACGGGTGCTGGAAGGGCTGGCAAAGGCTGGCCTTATCCCTGATGAAAACCATGCGCGCTCGGCCGAACTTTTTTCGGACCTCGTGCTCGGTAGCCACCCGATCATGACGTACACCAATTGGGATTCATCCCCGCCCGAACGCGCCGATATTGAAGAAAGGCTCGAGCTATTCATCATGGGCCGCTTCGGCACGAAATGCGCCAAGACCGCGCGTACCCGTCAGGTCAAATGAGCTTGTCTGGCGGCAGATGCGGGCTCGCTTTCGGCGGCGCAGCCCGGAAGTTATCCGGCGTAGCGCGCGCGAAGGACTTTCTTGTCGGGCTTGCCAACGGCTGACAGCGGGATGGCATCGACAAATTCAACCGACTTCGGCGCCTGAACCGCACCCTTGCGGCTGCGGACGAGGGCAATCAACTCGGCCGCGTCAACCGTCTGGCCCGGCACGGTCACCACCACGGCATGGACCATTTCACCCCACTTGGTATCCGGGATGCCAATGACAGCGGCATGGCGCACAGCAGGATGCGAAACCAGAACGTCTTCGACTTCGCGGGCAAAGACATTGAAGCCGCCAGTGACGATCATGTCCTTCTTGCGGTCAACGATACGCAAGAAGCCGTCCGGTCCTTTGATCGCAACATCGCCAGTGTGCAGCCAGCCACCGGCAAAGACGGTTTCGGTTTCTTCGGGTTTGTTCAGATAGCCGCCCATCAGTAGTGGCCCTTGGACGCAAATTTCTCCCGGTTCGCCATCGGGCACGGGGTTCATCGCATCATCCATCAGGACAACCCTGCTCCAGGGCGTCGGTTGTCCGCATGATGCAAGGCGCAGCGGATCATCGGGTAGATGTTCGGCGCGGCGCATCACCGTAACCGACATCGGCGCTTCGGATTGGCCATAGAACTGGAAGAAGATTGGTCCCAGTTTTTCGATGGCTTCCTTCAAGCGTGCTGCGGGGAAAGCTGATGCGCCGTAGAAAATCACTTCGAGGCTGGACAGATCGAACTCGCCAAAGCGTGGGTGATCGAGCAGTGCTAGCACCATGGTGGGCACCATCAGCACCGATGTGATGCGATGCTTTTCAATGGCTTGCATGACTGCGACAGGTTCAAAACCGGGAACAACAACCATAGCGCCGCCTTTCAGCAGCACAGAAGTGAGCACGGCGGCGCCGGAATGGCTTAACGGTGCGCAAATCAGGTGGCGAATTTCTGCAGGCCATTCCCATTCGGTCAACTGGATCATGGTGGACGTCACCATGGTGCGGTGCGTGACCATGATGCCCTTGGGCTTGCCCGTGGTGCCGCCGGAATACGCAATGCGTGCAACCGTTTCCGGCTCTGCCGCCGGAATGTCCAACGCCGTTGGCGTATAGCCAGCGCCAAGTTCGCCGATCGACTGGCCGACGCCCGCCTTGCCGATGGCGATCAGATGCGTGAGGCGCGGCGCCAGACGTTTCAACTCGGCTGCAGTCGCTTCAAAATGCTCATCATCATAGACGAGCAGATCGATTTCAGCATCTTCGATGACATACAGGTAATCATTGATCGCGCCCATCGGGTGCAAGGTCGTCGATACGATTCCGGCAAACGTCAGCGCCGTCATCACAGCGGGCACTTCAACGCGGTTCTTGGCAATAACTGCCGCGCGCAGCGGCTTTGGCTGCATGGCGTTGAACGCCTGCTGATACTGACTGACAAGATCGCGCATCTCTTTGGCGGTCTGCGTCTGGCCATCGCTCAGAACCATGACGACTCGGTCAGTGTCCCGGTTCAAGGACTGCGCGACAAGCTCGGTAATCAGAGCGGGCCTGTGAAGAGCCGAAGTCATGTCGCGCATTTCCCTTATTTCACCATTGCCGGGGCAGTTATTGCTACCAGATCAACCCATTGTCGGAATGACGAAAGCGTTGGCAAGATCGCCCACGCTACCACCAGGCCAGCGCTGGGTGACGGTCTTGACCTTGGTCCAGAACTTGACGCCTTCCATGCCGTGCTGGTTGGTATCACCAAAGGCCGAACGCTTCCAACCGCCGAAGCTGTGATAGGCCACCGGCACCGGAATTGGCACGTTGATGCCCACCATGCCAACGTTTACGCGGGCGGCAAATTCGCGCGCGGCGTGGCCGTTGCGGGTAAAGATCGTCACACCGTTGCCATATTGGTGCTTGCTGGGCAGCGCCACGGCTTCTTCAAAGTTTTCAGCCCGCACGATCTGCAGCACCGGGCCGAAGATTTCGTTGTGGTAGCTATCCATGTCAGTCGTCACATGATCGATCAGCGTCGGGCCGATGAAGAAGCCGTTTTCGTGGCCCTGAAGCGTAAAGCCGCGACCATCGATCACGATTTCGCCGCCTTCATCGGCGCATGTCTGGATCCAGCGTTCAATATTGGCCTTGTGCACCGCAGTGACAACCGGGCCGTAATGAGCTTCGGTGTCGGTCGAGATCCCGACACGCAGCGCGTTGATTGCAGGGATCAGCTTGGCGCGCAGACGTTCTGCGGTATCGTGGCCCACCGGCACGACCACCGGCAGTGCCATGCAGCGTTCCCCGGCCGAACCGAAGGCTGCACCGCACAAATCATTGACGACCTGATCCAGATTGGCGTCGGGCATCACGATACCGTGGTTCTTGGCGCCGCCCATTGCCTGTACGCGCTTGCCCGCAGCAACGCCGCGATTGTAGACATAATGCGCAATGTCGGACGAACCGACAAAGCTGACCGCGCCAATCGCCGGATGATCAAGGATCGCGTCGACCATTTCCTTGTCGCCATGCACAACCTGGAAGATACCTGCAGGCAGGCCTGCTTCAAGGAAAAGTTCAGCCAGCCGGTTGGGCACCGAAGGATCACGCTCTGATGGCTTGAGGATGAAGGCATTGCCGGTGGCAACAGCCACAGCGCCCATCCACAACGGGATCATCGCAGGGAAGTTAAACGGCGTGATGCCCGCACCGATGCCGATGGGCTGGCGCATCGAATAGACATCAATGCCAGGGCCTGCACCTTGCGTGAATTCGCCCTTCATCACGTGCGGCAGGCCGCAGGTGAATTCCACCACCTCCAGACCGCGCTGAATATCGCCCTTGGAATCGGCGATCACTTTGCCGTGTTCGGACGAAAGCATGTGCGCCAGCGCATCCATGTTCGCCTCGATCAGTTCCTTGAAGCGGAACATTACCCGCGCACGACGCTGCGGATTGGTCGCTGCCCATGCAGGCTGCGCTGCCGATGCCGCCGCAACGGCAATGTCCAGAACAGCAGCATTGCCCAAGGCAACCTGCGCCTGAATGCCGCCGTTGTTAGGATCAAGAATATCGGCAAAGCGCGCTATCTCTGGAACGGGGCCGCCAGCAACAAAATGGTCAATCACGCGCATGGTCGTCTTCCTTCAGCATGCCGACAGTCACACCGTTGCAACGGTGTTGCGGCCGATAATCCCATCTGCCCAGTAAACCCATTGTGCAATCGGCCCTGAACGATTGCCAGTGCGTATGAAACGGCGGAAAAAAAATGACAATAGGGATGTGCATTTATTCTGGCGCACCACTGTAATCCGAAGGCAGGGCCGAGGCAAAGTCACGGCGCCGCAGGCGGATCGGCAACGGGGGCAAGGTAAAACCTGTTGCCGGCAAAATGCATCTTTGCTATCGCATTTCAATGTAGACGGGACAGGATGGCGGTGTGTTGCACGGGAAAATCCGGCTCTTGAAGCCCGGCCTTGGCGATTCTGTCCGCGGCGAACGCCGGGATAATGCTATGCCCTGCAACTTGAACCATGCTGCAGCTCCAATCAATCACGGTTGGTCAGTTTCTGACCATTTTGCAGAAAGCCTGAACATGACCAGTGCACGGTCGGGAGTGTCGGCATGAGCCTTACCCCGCTTCTCAAGCCACGCTCAATTGCCATCATCGGCGCATCGGACAACAAGGCGCGCATCGGCGGCGTCCCGGTTGATCTTTTGAAGCGCGCAGGTTTTGCGCGGATTTATCCGGTTAATCCCAAGAACGAAACCGTTCAGGGACTGACCGCTTACAAGGACATCGAATCAGTCCCCGAAGTGGTTGATCTGGTGATCGTTGCGGTTTCCGCCGAAGCTACGCTGCCGATGCTTGAACGCTGCCACGCACTCGGGATTCCTGCCGCAATGGCCTATGCCTCGGGCTATGCCGAAACCAACGAAGAAGTGGGCGTCCAGCGGCAGGAAACGCTCGTCACATTTGCCAAGGCTTCGGGCATGAAGATTGCCGGCCCCAATTGCATGGGCAATGCCAACTTCACCGACAGCGTCTTCACCACGTTCGGGCAATCGTTCCAGCCGGGCGAACCTGCGGGCAACACCGCGCTGCTGACGCAAAGCGGCAATATGTGCGCTACGGTGTTCCGTATGGCGCGGCGCGCTGGCGTCACCTTCAGCCACGTGATCAACACGGGCAACGAAGCGGCGGTCGAATTCAGCGATTATCTTGATTTCCTTGCCGGTGACGATGCCACGCATGCTGCGGTATGCTATATCGAAGAACTGCGCGATGGACCCAAGTTCCTGACCGCTGCTGCCCGTTTCCGCGCCGCCGGAAAGCTGCTGGCGGTTTACAAGGTGGGTGCATCTGAAAAGGGAGCGGAGGCTACTCGTTCGCACACTGCAGCGTTGGCCGGAGATAGCGCCGCCTATGATGCGGCGTTCTCGCGTGCGGGTGTGGCTCGCGCCGGCTCTCTGGCAGAGCTGGCCGACCTTGCCTATCTCCACGCGCTGGGTGCAGGCAAGATCCGTGGTAACAATTGCGGCGTTTTGAGCATTTCAGGCGCCGCTGGTGCGATTCTCGCCGATGCCCTCGCGCTGGCAGGAGGTGATACACCCACTTTCCCGCAGTCAGTGCAAGATGGATTGACCGCACAGATTCCAGGGCACTCGATGGTGTCCAACCCGGTCGACCTGACCGGCAATATCGTCAATTCCAATGATTTCCTGCTGGAATGCATCAAGCTTGCGCTGCAGCCTGATGATGTTGACGTGTTGCTGCTTTATCTGCCCGGAGCCTTCCTGACGGGCGCCCTGCCCCAGGTTGAAAAGGCGGCGGCCGGTACGGACAAGACGCTTATTGTGATTGATACTTTTGCCATGGCGGATCGGTCGCACCTGACGGCCCATGGTATCGGTTATTTCGATGATTTTGACCGCGCCGCACGTGCAGTTTCAGCCTATGGCGCTTGGGCAAAGGGGGGCAAGCCGACCCCGGTAGCTGCCGCGCCCGTCACCAGTTGGCCGGAGATCGAAGCCGGTCGTGCCGCGTTGTCGGAAACGGAGTCAAAGGATGCGCTGGCGCGGTTTGGCGTGCCCGTGGTGCATGATGCGCTGGTTCAGACCGCAGAAGAAGCGCGTGAGGCCGCGCAGACTGTCGGCTTCCCGCTGGTGGCAAAGCTGGTCAGCCCGGATGTGGCACACAAGACCGAACACGGCCTGATCAGGTTGTCGATCAAGGATGCCGACGCAGCGGTTGAAGCGTTCGAAGCGATGATGGCCAAGGCGCGCTCCATGAACGTGCATATCGAAGGCGTCACCTTTGAACCGATGCTTTCAGGCGGCGTTGAGATCCTTGCCGGAGTAACCCGCGATGCGGTGTTCGGTTGGATGCTGACGGTCGGTCTGGGCGGGGTTTGGACCGAACTGATGAAAGACGCTTGCCACAATCTCTTGCCGGTAGATGCCGCAGGTGCCGAAGCGATGCTGCGCAGCCTGAAGGGCTTCAAGCTGCTTGACGGTTATCGCGGCGCGCCAAAGGCCGACATCACTGGTGCAGCCAAAGCGATCGCAGCGCTTGGCGAAGCAGTGCTTGCAGGCGGCGATCGATTGCGCGAGGTTGAAATCAATCCGCTGCTGGTGATGCCCGAAGGCAAAGGCGCAGTAGCCGTGGACGCACTCGTTCTGCTCAACGAAGCAGATGCGGCCCAAGGAGAGCAGGCAGCATGACCGATCTGGTAGAGCCTCGGCAGATTGACCCGGTTTACGAAACCGAAGAACCGATCCTCTATGAGGTTGTCGAGGGCGTGGCGTGGATTACTATGAACCGCCCCGGCTTCAACAACGCGCAGAACGGTCAGATGACGTACGCGCTGGACGATGCGTTTGGTCGCGCGGTGAATGACGATGCGGTGAAGTGCATCGTTCTTGCCGGGAATGGCAAACACTTCTCGGCCGGGCACGATATCGGCACGCCGGGACGCGATCTGCATTTTGAATTCGACAAGCGGTTGATGCTGCCACCGCACACCAACAAGCCTGCCGCAGAGCTGCTTTATACCCGCGAACAGGAACAGTACCTTGGCATGTGCCGCCGCTGGCGCGACATTCCCAAGCCAACCATCGCTATGGTCCAAGGTGCGTGTGTTGCTGGCGGTTTGATGCTGGCATGGGTCTGTGATCTGATCGTGGCCAGCGAAGATGCGTTCTTCCAAGATCCGGTCAATCCGCTGATGGGTATTCCGGGCGTTGAATATTTCGCCCATGCCTATGAACTGCCGCCGCGCGTGGCAAAGGAGTTCCTGTTGCTGGGCGAACGCATGCCTGCTGCCCGCGCGTACAGCTTTGGCATGGTAAACAAGGTTGTGCCCCGTGATGAACTTCGTGCGGCAACCACGGCTTGGGCCGACAAGCTGGCAGGCCAGGGCCGCCTTGGCAATTGGTTGACAAAACAGTCGGTCAATCACGTCGAGGAATTGCGTGGAAAGCGTTCCGCCATGGATGCGGTGTTCCACATGCACCACTTTGCACACGCACAGAACGATCTGGTCAAAGGTGATTCCATCGCCGGGGTCAGCGGCAAATCCGCCGCCGCTTCAAACAAGAGCCAAGCCGACTGATGAAACTTGATTATACGCCCGAACAGCAGGCCTTCCGCGCCGAAGTACGCAGTTGGATGGAAGCCAATGTGCCCGCAGGCAAGCTTCCGTCCTTCGATCTGACCCGCCAAGGCTTTGAGGCTCACCGCGATTGGGAACGCAAGCTGAGTCAAGGCCAATGGGGCATGGTGACATGGCCCGAAGCCTATGGTGGGCGAGCGCTTGACCTGATCCGCTGGTTGATCTTCGAAGAAGAATACTATCGCGCTGGTGCCCCGACGCGCGTCAACCAGAACGGGATTTTCCTGCTCGGCCCGACGATGATGGAATTCGGCACCGACGATCAGAAGCAGCGTTTTCTGCCGCGTATGGCAGCGGGCGATGACATCTGGGCGCAAGCATGGTCTGAACCTGGCGCAGGCAGCGATCTTGCAGCGGTGAGGTCTACTTGCACGCGCGATGGTGATGAATACGTGCTCAATGGCCAGAAAATCTGGTCTACGCGCGCCGTCTTTGCCGATTGGGCTTTCGGCCTTTTCCGCGAACCGGGCAGCGAACGCCACAAGGGCATGAGCCTGATCCTGTTCCCGCTCGATGCCCCCGGAGTAACCCGTCGGCCTATTGCACGGATGGACGGCGAGATGGTCTTTGCCGAAATCTTCCTCGACAACGTGCGTGTCCCTGTGGCCGACCGCCTTGGCGATGAAGGACAGGGCTGGCACGTGTGCATGGCAACTGCCGGTTTCGAACGCGGCCTGATGCTGCGCTCCCCTGCCCGTTATCAGGTTGCCGCGCAAAAGCTGGCTGCACTGTACCATGCCAACAAGGCCAATCTCCCAGCCTCCATTGGGGAGCGTGTTGCGCAGCATTGGATGGATGCGGATGCTTATGCGCTGTCCATCTATTCCACCGCATCGCGGTTGGAAGCAGGCGGCAAGATCGGCCCGGAATCGTCGACCAACAAGATCTTCTGGTCCGAGATGGACGTGGCACTGCATCAGACGGCACTGGATATTCTGGGCCCGCGCGCCGAATTGCTCGGCCAAAGCACGGACGGGGTTTCCCCGGTTGACTGGCTGGACGGATTCATTTTCGCCCTCGCCGGTCCGATCTATGCCGGGTCCAACGAAATTCAGCGCAACATCATTGCCGAGCGGATGCTCGGACTGCCAAGAGGCTAAGCGCAATGCAATTCGCATTTACCGAAGATCAATTGACGATCACACAGGCCGCCCGCGAAATGCTGGTCGAGACCTGCACACCTGCCGATCTGCGCAAGCAGCTTGAAGCCGCGTCTCCGCGCGATGATGCCCGCTGGGCCACCATCGCTGAAATGGGCCTTATCGCCCTTCTTGCGCCTGAAGATGCAGGCGGTTTGGGCATGGGTCTGGTCGACCTGATCGGCATTGCTGAAGCTGCAGGATACGTCGGACTGCCTGAACCCCTGATCGAACAGGCCGGGATTGTCGTGCCGCTGTTGGCACGGTTGGAAGACAATCGTGGCTGGCTTGACAAAGTGCTGGCAGGTGCGGTGGTCGTGGTTGGCCACCCGATCAACCCGTTTGTCGCCAATGCCGATAGCGCCGATGCGTTTCTGCTGGCGGATGGCGATGACATCCATCTTGTCACAGCCGATGCAGTAACGATCACGCGCGCCGAAAGCTTTGATCCCTTCCGCCGTCTGTTCACCGTATCGTGGACGCCATCTGCCACTACGCTTGTGGGCGAAGGCTGGGGCGATACGGCAGAACGTGGTGCACTATTGGCCGCTGCGGAAATGATCGGCCTTGCCCAGCGCTGCATTGATCTTGCAGTCTCCTACGCCAAGGACCGCGTGCAGTTTGGCAAGCCAATCGGCACCACGCAGGCCATAAAGCACATGATCGCCTCTGCACAAGTCAAAGTCGAATTTGCCCGCCCCGTGGTTCATGCCGCCGCGGCAGAGCTGCCACTGGGCACGCTGCCCGCGCGTGCTCGGGTTGCACATGCCAAGATTGCTGCAGGTGCTGCGGCCGATATTGCTTCGCGCATGTCGGTTCAGGCGCATGGTGCCATGGGCATGACATGGGAAGTGGATCTGCACTTCTACCTGAAGCGGGCATTCTCGCTGAACTATGCCTGGGGCACACAAGCGCAGCAATTTGAAACTGTGCAGGAACGCATCGCGGCTGAACGCATGGGGCCGGACGCAACCTTTGCGAGCGCCCTGACGCAATAATAACTGGCCTGACCGGGTGGGAACATCCAACCGGTCAGGCCGGTTCCGCGCTCAGAGCCCCGGCGTTACGAGATCGCCCTCGGCAGGTTCGAATCCGCCGGACAGGTCGATATATTCGTCAAGCCGCGCAATGCGACCATCGGCAATCTGCACCACGACGCAAACCGGCCAAGCCTTGCGCGGGCCATCGCCTGCGCGCACAACGAACAAATGCTGCTGCACAAACCCGGTTGGCGTGGTCTGGCGACGTATGTCGGTCACACTGGTTTCAGTGTAACGCGCAGCAATCGCCTCCCATGATTTGACCACGTCATCAGGCGTCATCGCCACCCTGTCAAAACTGTGCCAAACAATTGCATCTTCGGTCAAGCATTCGCGCACAATATCGGTGCGGCAACCCTGCATCGAATTGAAGAAGCGATCCAGAATATGGTCTTCAGACATGGCCATGCGGTTCCTGTGTTGCCTGACCGAGCAATATCCGGTTCAGGTTTTTGCGTAATCCTTCAGGCAGCGGCGCTGCACCATTTTCATCAGCAACCACCAGCGTCGTTTCAGCATAAATTGCCACCTGTCCGTTCTGGCGGGCAGTCTGCTGGATGGTAAAGGATGTGCGTCCGATCCGCGAGACAACCGAACCGATTTCAACATTTCCCGGATACAACAGTTCTGCAGCATATTCGATCGTCAGACCGGCAATCAGGGGGCGCATCGTTCCGATCAGGGCCGGCAGATCAATGGCCTTGTTGAACTCTACTCTGGCTTCCTGAAGGATGACCGGAACAGCGGCGTTGTTGATGTGGCCCTGAACATCCACATCGTCAAATCGGGTGGCGATGGTGGCCACAACCGGAAAAACGGTCTTGTCCAACGTTTCACGGTCCATCCGGCTCAACGGCGTATCCTCTCTCATTTTCCCATCGTGCAGGCCTGCAGCGCAGGCCACAAGATCAAGGCCCGTTGCTCAGGCCGGTTGTTCAGGTTGACTCGTTCGTAGCGTGATCTTAGCACAATGCACAAGGGTAATAGCATTTCCCAATGCCGGAGGGGCACTGTGACATGGCAGGCGTGACACTTGCATTTGATGCCAGGAATCATCTTGGTGAATCGCCAATCTGGTCGGTGCCCGATCAGACGCTGTGGTGGGTCAACTGTGAAAATCCCCCAGCAATCCACCGTTGGAATCCAGCATCGGGCGAGCACCGCATATGGCCGTTCGCATCCCGCGTCGGCGGTTTTGTGCACAAGGCAAATGGCGGCCTGCTCGTGGCGCTGGCTGATGGTGTCTATGACTTCGATCCTGCGACATCGGCGCTGCACTTGCGCGCCCTTGCGCCGGTTTCGCATTCAGGCCACGTGACCCTGCACGAATGCCACTGTGACCGTCAGGGGCGTTTCTGGGTCGGCTCGTTTGACCACGGCTTTCCAGCAGATCGCAATGCTGCAGGCGGCGCATGGTTCAGGCTGGATGGAGATACGCTTATTCCGGCCATACCGAATGTGTCGGTGTCCAACGGCTTGGCATTCAGCCCCGATGGCAAGACGCTGTATTGCGCCAATACCCCCAGCCGTACGGTGGAGGCATTCGATCTTGATGCGCAGACCGGCGCAGTATCGAACCGGCGCCCTTTCATTACGCTTGCACCTGGAGACGGACACATTGACGGGGCCACCGTCGATGCTGAAGGCGGCTATTGGCTGGCGGTGGTCGCAACCGGAACGGTGCGGCGCTACACACCCGATGGCCAGCTTGACAGGGTGATCGAGGTGCCTTGTTCCAATCCGACAAAGCCTGCGTTCGGTGGGCCGGATCTGAAAACATTGTACGTTACGTCAACGCAAATGCTGATCAAACCGGATCTGCCAGGGGCCGCTGCCAATGGCGGCGTTTTTGCAACAAACCCCGGCGTTTGCGGCTTGCAAGACACTGTATTGGCATCATGACATACCGGGGGCATGAAACCTGCAGCATTGCGCAATCACCGCAATGTTGATCACAATGCAATTATGCTGTTGCATTTTTTCCGAACGGTTGGATAAAGCAAGTTCGCACTATGGCAAATGGCCGAAATGATGACATATGAATTAACGTTTGGGGTGTGGGGGCGCCATGTATCTCGTACCTGATGATGAAGAACTAGCAATCGCCAGCGCGGCTGCAGAATACCTTGCAGATGCAATGCCGATTGATCGGTTGCATGCTGCAAACCCTGCTGATCTGAAAGATGATGTACGCAACGCACTTGGCGACATGGGCTGGTACGCACTTGCCCTACCTGAAGCGGATGGTGGCAGCGGCCTTTCGGCCATCGAACACGCGCTGTTCTTCCGCGAAGTAGGCCGCCAGTGTGGTCCGGTCGAAGTCATGGCGCAGTGTCTTGCAGCAATGACTGTCGCCGACGCTGATCTGCGCGCGCAAATCACCAGCGGCGCGGTTGGCGTTTCTCTGGCCATTGTCGATGGCGATAGCCTTCGCCTACTCGGTTCGCCTGCTGCGCGCTATGCTTTGCAGGTCACGCGCAATGAGGCGTGCCTCCTGGATTTGCAGGGCGCGCAAGTCAGCGCAAAATCGTCGCTCGATCTGGCGCTGTCCATGGCTGTTGTTCCTGCCGGCTGTCCGGTTGTCGCTACGCGCGCTGGCGATCATGTGTGGATGATGGGACAATTGGCCACTGCGGCCCAATTGGTCGGCATTTCCGAAGCGTCGCTTGAACAGATTGTCGAATACGCCAAAGTGCGCGAAACTTTTGGCAAGAAGATCGGTTCATGGCAGGCCGTACGCCACCCTTGCGCCGATATGGCCGTGCGGCTTGAAGCAGCAAGATCGCAATTGTGGTATGCGGCAACGGCAATCAAGGAAGGCTCACTTGATGCCGGGGTCCATCTGGATGCGGCAAAGCATCAGGCCAATGTTGCAGCGCTTGCCAACACGGATTCCAACATTCAGCTTCATGGCGGCATCGGCGTAACCGATGAACACCACGCGCACCTCTATATGAAGCATTCGCTCGTGCTGGCGAAGCTTTTTGGTGGCCGACGGGAAATATTGGCCCGCCTGCTCCACGCCGAACTGGAAGACTGATATGGACCTGCAATACTCCGAACAGGATCGTGAGTTCAGGGCCAAGGCGCGGGCTTGGCTTTCGGCCAATGTTCCCGCCGAAGCCCGCCCCGCACACGGGCACGCTTCGGCGACATTTGACCGCGATTGGCAGCGCAAGCTTTATGACCATGGCTGGGCCGGCGTGTCCTGGCCCAAGGAATTTGGAGGCCTTGGTCTTTCCGGTTTGCAACAGGTTCTCTGGTACGAGGAACTGGCCCGCGCCCGTGCACCACATTACATCAACACCACTTACGTTGCGATGATGCATGCTGGTCCCACCCTGATTGCACGCGGCACGGATGAACAAAAGGCGTTCCACCTTCCCCGCATCCTGTCGGGTGAATCGCTCTGGTGCCAGGGGTTCTCGGAACCCAACGCCGGATCAGACCTCGCCTCCTTGAAGACCCGCGGCGTTGTTGATGGCGATGACATTGTGGTCACCGGGGCGAAGATGTGGACCACCGATGCGCAGCACGGTGATTATCAAGAATTGCTGATCCGCACCGATCCGGATTCGCAGCGTCACAAAGGCCTGACGTGGGTCATCTGCGACATGAAAACGCCCGGAATCGACATCAAACCGATCCGCACGATGCTGGGCGATGAACACATCAACACCGTGTTCTATGACGAAGTACGCATTCCGATTGCCAATGTCGTCGGCGAAATCGGCCAAGGCTGGTCCACCGCATTGGCGACGCTTTCGTTTGAACGCGGGCTTGGCTTCATCGGTGACCAGCTTGAGCTGTATGAGCGTGTCGGCCGCGCGGTCGATCTTGCCGGAAAGCTTCGGTTTGATGATGGCACGCTGGCAATTGATGATTCCGCCATTGCGCAAAAACTGGCTTCGTTGAAGTCCGATGCCATGGCCATCCGCGCGATGACATTGGCCGACATTGCCGAAACCGACCGGACCGGACAGCCCGGCCCCAAGGGGTCGATGATGAAGCTGCTCGTCACCAATACGCACAAGGCGTTGAGCGAAGTCGTGGGCGAGATGATGGGCTGGGACTTCCTCGAATTCAACGGTGATCGCAGCGCCCATCCGTGGACCTATGATTTCCTGTGGAGCTGGATCTTCTCGATCTCTGGCGGAACCAACGAAATCCAGCGTGAAAACATCGCCGATCGCGTCCTGTCGTTGCCGAGGGCACGATGAGCGCTGCGCCATTGCGCATCGGCTTAGCCGGTGCAAATGCTGAACGCGGTTGGGCCAAGGATGCGCACCTTGGCGCGATAAACGCCCTGCCCGATCTTGTGGTCCACGCGGTTTCAGCGCGGACGCAGGACATTGCAGATGGTGCCATGGCGATGTTCGGCGCGGCCAAGGCCTATGACGACTCGCTTGAGCTTACGCGCGATCCCGACGTCGATATTGTAGCCGTCACGGTAAAAGTGCCGGAACACCGCGCCATTGTGCTGGCAGCAATTGCGGCGGGAAAGCACGTCTATTGCGAATGGCCGCTGGGTCGTGATCTGGCCGAAGCAAAGGAAATGGCCGATGCCGCGCGCAAAGCAGGCGTGCACGTAGCCATCGGGCTGCAAGGCGCAAACAGCTGGGCCGTGCGTCATGCGGCGCAACTGGTTAAGGATGGCGTCATCGGTCGCCCGCTTTCGTTGCGCGTTGTTTCGCCAACTGGTGGCTGGGGTGCGGTTTCACCGCCAAACTACGCCTACCTGCAGGACAAGGCCAATGGCGCAACGCTTTCCACCATTGCAGGCGGACACACGTTGGCGGCCATTGAAGCGATCATCGGCAGCTTTACCGAGGTCAGCGCGCGCGCCAGCATTCTGCGCGACGAAATGACGCTGATGGGCAGCAATGAAGTGGTCAAACGCACGTGCGCTGATCACTTGCTGACATTTGGTAAACATGAAAGCGGCTGCATCTCTTCGCTTGAAGTGGTTGGAGGTGTGGTTGACGTGCCGTTCCAGTTTGAACTGCGCGGAACGAACGGGACGCTGTCGATCAATGGTGGCCACCCCGGCGGCTATCAGGTCGGGCCGCTTACCGTGACCACCACACCGGAATCTGCAGCGCAACTGCCAGCGACGGTCAGCAATGTCGTCCAGCCTTCGATCAATGTCGCCGAAGTGTGGGCACGTTTTGCCAAAGACATCCGCAGCGGTTCACGCACCGTGCCAGACTTTGATCGCGCTGTTCGGTTGACGCGCCTGCTTGATGCCATCGACGAATCGTCCGAACGCGGGCAAGTTATCGCGCTCTAATCGGGCACAAGCCCAAGTTTTCGGGGGGACAGGATGGCGCAGGACCAAACCTTGGCGAGTGCGGCCGGTCGTGCCAATGCCGAGCCTTATGCGTGGTACGTCGTCGGTGTCCTGATCATCGCCTATACGTTCTCGTTCATTGACCGTCAGATCCTGACTTTGCTCGTAGGGCCGATCCGCGCCACATTGAAGATCAGCGATTTTGAATTGAGCCTGCTGCATGGCTTTGCCTTTGCGCTGTTCTATTCGGTCATGGGCATCCCGATCGGGCGCCTGGTAGACAGCCGCAAACGCACCACGATCATTGCAATCGGCATTGCGGTGTGGAGCGTGATGACCGCGCTCTGCGGTTTGTCCAAAAGCTTCGTTCAACTGTTCATTGCGCGCATTGGCGTGGGCGTGGGTGAAGCCGCCCTTTCGCCCGGTGCCTATTCGATGATCGGTGACTATTTCCCACCGCATCAAAGGCCCCGCGCGCTCAGCCTCTATATCAGCGCGGCGTATGTGGGCGGCGGGATTGCCACGATGGCGGGCGGCGCATTGATTGCGATGATGACCCCGCTGACTCTGCCAGTGTTGGGACGCCTCGAAGCATGGCAAAGCCTGTTCGTGCTGGTCGGCTTGCCCGGATTGCTGGTGGCATTGTGGGTTTTGACCATGCGTGAACCAGTGCGCACCGACGTCAAAGCCGGGGCGCAGGCCAATTTTGCCGAAGTGCGCCGGCATATGGCGAAACAGAAATCGGCGTACAGCCTGCTGATCCTGGGTTATGCGATCAGCGGCATCATGTGGAACGGGGCAATTGCCTGGATTCCGACGCACTTTATCAGGACGTTTGGCTGGACTGCCAGTGAAGTCAGCCTGCCATATGGCCTGATCACGATTGTCAGCGGCACCTGCGGCATCATCCTTGGCGGATCAATTGCCACGCGTTTGCGTGCGCGCGGCGTCATGGACGCAAACCTGCTCATCGGTCTTCTGGCGGTCGCTGTGGCGATGCCGTCCGGGATTGCTGCCAGCCTTGCAGGCACGGCAACATCAGCCTTGTTGCTGTTTGCGGTATTCCTGTTTGGCTGTGCAATGCCGTGGGGCAGCGCAGTGGCGGCGTTGCAGGAAATCACGCCCAATCAGATGCGCGGGCAAGTATCTGCGATTTACCTGTTCTGTCTCAGCCTGTTTGGCATGGGCTTTGGCCCGACCATCGTGGCCAGCTTTACCGACCACGTATTTGCCAGCGATGCGGCTTTGGGCAGTTCAATGGCATCGACCATTGCCATTACCGGCCCATTGGCGGCCTTGCTGCTATGGCTGGCGCGCGCACCTTATCGTGCGGCTGTTGGCAAAGTGGATTTCTGAATGCAGGGGCACCTCTGCCCCTGCATCCAGTCATTCGGGCGTCAAGCCTTGTCGGGATAGACCGACAAATCGCCACCATAGGCAATTCCGCCGTCCCAGAATTGCGTGCCGCTGATCTTCTTGAAATAGTGCACCGTGCGGGCAAGCGACCCTGCACTTGACCTTGGCTCCATGGCAATACCGCTGGGCGAATGGCCCAAGGCGCGGGCTACAAAGTCACCGATGGTGAATGCCAGATCATCAGTCTGCTGGGCGGTCATCACCAATTGATCGCCGGGGCAATAGCAGCGCGGCTCAACTTGCAAGTTGGACAATTCGCCGCGCTTCATGGCAACGTGGCCCGGAACGTTGGCCACTTCAACGCTGTGCACGTTTTCATACCACGTCTGATATTCTTCAAAACGGCCCGCAACGTAATTGCCCAAAAGCACACTGACACCGGAAAGCGGCTTGTCGCGCTGCCAGTTGGGGCTGCCCTTCCAGTCACCGTAAAGACGATAGCTGTGGATGCGTTCACTCTCGTTCGGGGTGATCAATCCGGCATCGCGGGCATCGGCCAGAAGCGGGCCCAGCGCGGGCAGATCGATTTCGGGCGTCGTATAATCGAAATCATAGACGCTCAAAAACTGCCAAGGCTGGAATGCGTCACCCAGTTGCTGTTCAGTGATTTCAAAACGATCGGCAGCCTTGAAGCCGCGCAACCGTGCAAGGGCTTCGCGATGCGGCCCATCAAACCAGGCCGCATAGTCTGCCATTTTGTCGGCGGGGACATTGTGAAGGTGAATGGTTGTGTAAAGGGCCACGTCTCTCTCCTGCTGGTTTGGTTCTGGTAGTGGGTCTGGCTGGCTACGGGAGCAATTGGCCTGCGCCGGGATCAAATCCCCATGCGATGGCGGCGTCCAGATCATCCTTTGTATCGATGTCGATATTCAGCCCGTGGTTGGTCATGATCGCAAGCTCTGCGGGCAAGCGCTGCTGATGCAGGGCAAAACTGCCGGGTCCAAAGGCAAAACAAAAGCCAACGGGCAGCGTGTGCAACGCCAGCGCATTGGTACCGGTGCCGTGCCGGTCCGGCGCGATGGCGCAACCGCAATGTTCGGCTTTGGCAAGCATTGCCTGAATATCAGGTGCAGCGACAAGCGGCAAATCACCATGAATGACCAGAACGCCCCCCGCAACGCTTGTCGCGGCGTCCTGAAGTTCGGCGTTCAAACCACGGCCTTTGTCTTCGACGCGGCGGACCGGCCAGTGGTCGACGATGCCCTGCGTCAGGACGATCACCTCGGCAATGGCATCAACTTCGCGTAATTCAGTGATGACATGGGCGGCCATGGCCATGCCCAGTTCGCGGCGCGATTCGGCTGACATATGCTGCGAAAGCCGAGACTTCTGATCCGTGCCAAGCTTCAAGGGCACGATGGCCGTCCAGCCGGTCATGCCAGCCGCGCGGCAAGCGCCAATGCGGCTTTGGCTACGCGCACCTTGTCGTCCAGCGTGCTCATCAAAGTTGCGGTACGGCCAATGCTTAATTCCTGCCCGTCACATTCATCGCCCTCGTCAATCAGCAGGCCGTCAATCAGGCCGCGATAGTGTTCGGCAATGGCGGTGTTGCTGATGGCCAGCCCCAATTCGCCCATCAGCTTTGCGGTTGGCCCCTTCACGGCTTTTCCGCCAATCAATGGTGATACCGCCACCACAGGCGCGCTGCATTGCTGCAATGCTGCGCGGATGCCGGGAATGGCCAGTACCGGATCAACGCTGAGCCAAGGGTTTGATGGCGCGATCAGCACGGCATCGGCAGCATGGATGGCTTCGATAACACCATCGGCAGGTGCTGCGGTTTCAGCCCCTGAGAAGCGGACAGCCCGGACCGCCGGAGCGCAGCGCTTTTCCACGAAATATCGCTGAAACTCCAAGGTGTCTTCGTCGCTGTCGATCAAAGTGGCGACGGGATCATTGCTGGCTGGAAAGATTGTGGCGGCAATGCCCCACTTACTGGCCACATGGCGCGTGACTTCGGCCAAGGTTTGGCCTTGTGCCAGCATATGGGTGCGCAAAACGTGCACTGCCATGTCATGGTCGCCCAAAAGGAACCAGTCTTCGCCACCAAGTTCCTTCAAGGTGGTCAGCAATGA
Organism: Novosphingobium sp. MMS21-SN21R; assembly: GCF_031846015.1. Lineage (GTDB taxonomy): Bacteria > Pseudomonadota > Alphaproteobacteria > Sphingomonadales > Sphingomonadaceae > Novosphingobium. The sequence continues at coordinate 289,645 of NZ_JAVRDU010000003.1, forward strand.
CCAGGTTTCGTCCTGCCGTCCCCAGCCTTGGGCTGCGTTGGCTTTGCCGGACAGGGTGTAAAGCAGCGTGTCTATATCGGGCGAAATGTGCAGCCCAAGGTGGCGGAAATCATCACCCACGTTGACGATGGCTGTAACATATGACGGGTCCACCGTGTTGAGCAGGCCCAGCACCAATTTGGCGCCGCCTACTCCGCCGGTCAGTACTACAGTGCCACTCATCGAAACAAATCCTCAGCCGCCGGACGGACGAGGTCTTTGGCAGGACGGTTTCCTTCAGAAAGGGGGTAACCGCGGACAAGTGCGGCAGGAATGCCTTCTGCGCCCTCGCCCGTGACCAGATTGGCAGCAGTGGCAATCATGTCGGCAAGGGCCACCTGAGTCACTTCAAGTATGCGGCCATCGCGGTCAATCTCGCCGCGCCGGTCAATCAACGCGGGCAAGCCAGCAGCGCCGATGGCCACTGCGACCACACCCATGCGCCATGGCCTTCCGAAACTGTCGGATATGACAACCGCAAGCCCCAATTGCGCACAAAGTTGCGCGGCGGTGCCATCAGGATCAACCGGCAGAAGCAGTGCGCGGTCATCTTCACCATTGCCGATGTTGGAGCGGTCAACCCCGCTGTTTGCCATGACATGACCGAGCCGGTGGCGGGTGATCAGCACATGTGGTGCTGCCCGGACAACGCCGTCGGCTTCGCGCAGGACCAGTTCGACAAGGCGCGGTTCCTTGCGCGTCAATTCGGCCAGCCGCATGGCCTCATCGCCCGGAACGACGTCGGCCAAAGACACGAAGCGGCCTTGCGCCTTGGAGACAATCTTTTGCGTGACTACCAGAATATCACAAGCGCGCGGGGTGATGCCATTGTGGTTCAGGGCAGCCAAAAGCAAAGCGGCCAGGTCGTCACCTGGCCGGACTTCACCAATTCCCGTGATCGGATGAATCTCGATCATGCTGGCAGGGACATTTCGTGCAACAGCGATCAGGCTTCTGGCTGGATCAGTGTGCCGGTGATCTGAATGCCTGCACCGTCAACCTTGTAGGTCTTGTTGAGGAAAATCAGGATCGAGGTCATCGCTTCTGCAGCCGCCGAATTGACGAGCGCGCCGGCATGAATGCCGCGCAGGCCGCAAGCTTCGACCAGTTCAATCACTTCGCCGCGCGCAGCCTTGTCATCGCCGAATACCAGCACGTCACAGCCAACGTCGATGTCCTGGATCAGCTTGTGTGCAGCAACATTGTGAAAGGCTGAAACCACCTTCACATCGTCACCGACGAACGATTGCGCGCGGGCAGCTGCGCTGCCTTCTGCGGGCAACTGCACGCGCATCACGCGCGGTGGAACCAGTGGAACCGTGGTGTCGACCAGGATCTTGCCGGAAAGGTGTGGTGCGATCTCGGACAGCGTTGCTTCCTGTGCCGAAAATGGCACCGTGACGAACACGATGTCCGCAGCCTTGGCCGCGCTTGCCAGATCGGTGCCGGTCAGGCCGAAGCCAAGACGTTCGGCAGCCGCTTGCGCACTTTCAGCCTTGCGCGAACCGATGATGACCTTGCGGCCAGCCTTGGCTAGACGCCGCGCAATGGCTGAGCCCAGATCACCTGTTCCGCCCAGTACGGCGATAGTCGCCGCATTTTCAGTCGACATGACATACTCCCAAAGTCGTGCTGGCCGGAATTCCGACCTTTCCATAAATCGTTGTACGCTGGCGGATATACCGCCCGGCAGATACGGCAAGATCGGCCATGCGGTTTGGTCCGAACAATTGGCCGTTCTGGCCGCCTGCTGCGCGTGTGATGGATTCATCCATCAATACCCCGCCCAGATCGTTGGCGCCTGCGCGCAAAGCGTCAACCGCGCCTTCGGGGCCAAGCTTGACCCAGCTCGTTTGAATATTCGGAATCAGCGGGTGCAGCACCAGCCGCGCAATGGCATGCATCAACACAGCTTCACGGAAGCTTGGTCCTGAGCGTGACTGGCCCTTGCGCCACATCGGGGCTTCCATGTGGACATACGGCAGTGGCACGAATTCGGTAAAGCCGCCGGTTTCTTCCTGAAGATCGCGGACAACCAGCAAGTGCTTTGCCCAATGCTCATACCGGTCGACGTGGCCGAACATGATCGTCGCGGTTGACCGGACGCCAACCGAATGGGCCGCGCGCATGACATCCAGCCATTGCGCGGTGTTCACCTTGTCGGGGCAGATGATGGCACGCACTTCATCAACAAGGATTTCAGCAGCGGTGCCAGGCAGCGTGGAAAGCCCGGCTTCCTTGAGCCATGCGATATATTCGGGCAGCGGCATGTTCAGCGTTTGCGCGCCATGGGTGATTTCGAGCGGCGAAAAAGCGTGGATATGAATGTCTGGCGCGGCCGAACGCACGGCGCGCAGGATGCGGTGATAGGTGTTGCCGTCAAATTCGGGATGGATGCCGCCTTGCAGGCAAACTTCAGTGGCCCCGCGCTCCACCGCTTCGGCCGAGCGACGGGCAATTTCAGCTTCGTCGATCAGATAGGCAGGCCCGCGCAGATCCTTGTTGCCGCCTTTGGAAAAGGCGCAGAATGTGCAGCGGTAAAGACAGATATTGGTGTAGTTGATGTTGCGGTTGATGACGTAACTGATCGCATCACCTGCGGTCTGCGCGCGCAAGGCATCGGCAGCGGAGGTGATCAAGGCCACATCGGGGCCATCAGCTGCGAACAGCGTTTCAATCTCGGCAATGTCAAGCCGCGTGCCTGCTTGTGCGCGCGCGATGATCGCTTCGATCACCGGACTGATGGCGGTCCGTCCTGCTTCCGGCAGGCTGGGCGGCGCTTCTTCGCTGCCTGCACGCCAGCTTTCGATGATTGGAAGGCCGCGCGCATCCACTTGCTGGCGAACCTTTACGGCCAGCACCGGGTCAAGCCATGCTTTGGGATTCTGCGCAAAGGCAGGGCCAATGGCCAGTCGTTCAACCAACACGCGGCCAGCAGCGGCTGTCGCTTTTGCCAAAGTGCCAAGATGTGGCCAGGGCGCTTCTGGATTGACGTGATCTGGCGTGACAGGTGAAACGCCGCCCCAGTCATTGACACCTGCGGCCAGCAAGGCTGCCAGCTCGTCAGGGGCATGAAGGTTTGGCGGTGCCTGAATGGTCATCGCCGGGCCCAGGATCATCCGCGCTGCGGCGATGGTCCACAAATGATCGTCAAGCCCAGGTTCGGGATGACCTGCCATCCGCGTACCGGCCTTGGCTTTGAAATTCTGGACGATCACTTCCTGCACATGGCCGTGGCGGGCATGGCTGTCACGGATGGCCAGTAGTGTTTCAATGCGTTCCAGGCGGGTTTCGCCGATCCCGATCAGCAATCCGGTGGTGAACGGAACCTTGGCCCGACCGGCAGCTTCCAGCGTTTCAAGCCGCACCGCAGGGACTTTGTCCGGCGATCCGAAATGCGGGCCGCCCTTTTGTGCCAGCCGGTCCGAAACGGTTTCCAGCATCAAGCCCATCGACGCCGCATAGGGCCGCAGCATCGCGTAATCGGCGTCGGCCATGATGCCGGGGTTCAGATGCGGCAGCAGGCCGGTTTCGGCCAGAACCGCCTCGGCCATTTCGCGGACATAGGACAGCGTGGATTCGTGGCCCAGGGCCGCCAGACCATCGCGCGCGGCCTGATAGCGGTCTTCGGGGCGATCCCCCAATGTGAACAAGGCCTCGCGGCAACCGGCGGCTTGTCCTGCACGGGCGATTGCCAGCACTTCGTCGCGGCTGAGATAGGCCTTGCCAATCTTGCCGGGCGTGGTGGCAAATGTGCAGTAATGGCAAACATCGCGGCACAATTGCGTCAGCGGGATGAACACCTTGCGCGAATATGTGACCAGCGCACCATGATGGGCAAGCGTGGCCTGTTCGGCACGCGCCATCAGGTCTGCAAGCGGTATCGCTTCCAGATCCTGAAGTATCGCGCCGGCAGTCATGCCCGCAAAACCCATCATTCGGCTTCCTTCGATCGAAACCCGCGACTGGCGCGGGCGCGCGCGGGCTTAAACGCGGGCGATAACCTCTTCGCCAAACCACTGCACGTTTTCAAGGAAAGCGGCACGGCTTGGGTGCGGGGCTTCGATCATGATCCACGTCACGCCCACATCGGCCAGCTTGTGCACTTCTTCGATGTAAGCATCAGCAGTGGCGCGCGTCTTGAAATCAAGTTTGGCGCGCGTGCCGATGGCAACATCGAACTGGCCCGTGCGGCCTGCTTCGGCGCGCATTTCCTGTGCCTTGACGATGTTTTCGGCCAACTGCTCAATCGTGTGGATGCCCGATTCCTGATTGGCTGCGGTCATTGTTGGCGCTGCAAAGAACGGGCTCCAACCGTCACCGCGCAGGGCCGCGCGCTTGACCGCTGCGGGGCTGCCGCCGCCGATCCAGATGGGAGGCTTTGGCGATGGAACAGGGCGCGGTTCGTTGCCGACAGCATTGAAGCCCATGCCTTCCTTGACCACGACGCCGCCGTTCCACGCCATGTGGATGGTATCGATGGCTTCGTCGAACAGCTTGCCGCGCTTGTGGAAGTCAACGCCCAGAGCGTCAAATTCGACCTTCTGGTAACCCGCTCCTGCCCCCAGGATGAAGCGGCCGCCCGACAGGACTTGCAGCGTGGCTGCAGCCTTTGCGGTGACGAACGGGCTACGGTAAGCCATCACCAGAATGTTGGTGTGCAGCATCAGCTTGGTGGTGTTGGCTGCCACAAACGACAGTGCGGTGAACGGATCAAGCGCGTCGTGGCCGTTGGCATGCAGCCATTCTGCAGATGGTGCTGGATGATCAGTGACATAGCATGCATCAACGCCAGCCGCTTCGAAAGCCTGCGCCATGACCTTCACGGCCTCAGCCGTCTGGAATTCACCAGGAGTGGTGACGCCAACGGGGATATCCATTGTGAATTTCATGACTTCTGGTCCCTCTTCCCGTTGATGCGGCCCAATGGGCTATCAGCACAACGTGGTGATAACCATTGAAATTTGCGACCGAATCAAGCTCAAATAAATGCTCCAACGAATGTGCATTATTTGAACAATCACGATAGATCAATGCTGTCCTACCGGGCGGGTTGTGGGGCGAATTGGGCTTACCCGGCGGTGATGCCACGGTCGGCATTGATGCAAGCGCCGTGGATTGATTTGCCGCGCGGGCCTGCCAGCATCAGGATCAGGTCCGTCAGATCTTCGGGTTCCGATGATCCACGCAGCGGCGAATAGCGCGCCAACAGCTGGAAATCTATGCCATCGGGAATTGAAGGCGTGGCGGTCATCGCGGTGTTGATGCCGCCCGGCGCGATGGCATTTATCCGTACCGGCGATTGCATATATTCCATCGCCAGTGATTTTGTCATGTTGACCAGCGCGGCTTTGCTGGATGCATAATGCGTAAGGTAAGCATGGCCCAGAAACGCTGATGCGCTTGCCACGTTGACGACGGTGCCCGCGCTTTCCAGCAGGTGCGGCATGGCGCCCTGGATAATGAAGAACGGGCCGCGCACGTTTACGCTGTGGATCATGTCCCACACATCGGGCGTGATCTGGCTGGCGTGATCGAACCGGAACGCGCCTGCCACGTTGCACACCACGTCGATCCGGCCAAAGGCGGCGATGGCAGCAGGGCCCAGCGCCAGACATGCTCCGGCATCGGAAATGTCCGTTGGCACCGCGGTCACGGTGTTGCCTGCCGCTTCGAGTTCGGCGCGGGTGGCATCAAGGCCCGATGCATCGCGGTCTGCCAGCACCAGCATTGCCCCGGCGGCAGCAAAGGCCCGCGCGGTTGCCCGACCCAGCCCTGATGCAGCGCCGGTAACGATCACGATCTTGCCGCCAAATTCCTGTTCAGCCACGTCGATATTCTCCTGCCTAATCGTATTGTTGCTTCAGCCCTTGCGGACATCAAGACCGGCCAAAGCCCCCGCATCGCGCCAGTCTTCGAGGATCTTCAGAAAATCGAGCGTTGGCCCGAAGAAGGGAATGGAGCGGATGGCAGCGGGGCTCATCTCCATCTTGCCTTCGTTGTTCTGATAGGCTGGCGTGCAAGCAGCAAAAAATTGTGGTTGCGTACCAAGGCTGCCCAGCAAGGTGTGGAACCACGCCTCCTGCGCCTCGGCAGTGGGTTCGATCTCGACAATTCCGTTCTTGACGCAATGACCCAGCAGCCATCCGGCGTGGGCGGCAAGTTCGGTCAACAGGTGCGCAAAGTTGATGGCGATGCCGCCTTGCAGGGTGTGGATGTTCAGCAGGTTCGGAAAACCCCTGATCGTCATGCCGTGCAATGTACCTGGCCCTTCGGACCATGCTTCGGTCAGGCTGGTGCCGTTCCGTCCATATATTTCGAAGCCCATTCGGCTGGTATAAGTCGCACCCACTTCGTAGCCCGACGCATAGATAATGCAGTCGACGGGATAGGACACACCGTCGACGACAATCGCGTCCTCTGTAATACGCTCAACTCCTTTGCCCGCGGTATCGACCAGCGTGACATTGGGGCGGTTGAACGTGGGCAGGTATTCATCGTGGAAGCACGGACGCTTGCACATCTGGTAATACCAAGGCTTCAGCAGTTCGGCGGTGCGCTTGTCTTCGACCACTTCGTCAATGCGGGCGCGGATTTCCTCCATGGCCTGAAAATCGAGAAGTTTTTCCTCGTCGGTCGCCAGCCCCATGGCATTGGGGTTTTCACGGAAAATGCGCGAAAAGCCGTCATTGACCATATCGGCATCAGCCGTCTGGCCGGTGACGATTCTGGTGAAATTCTCGATCCGCTCTTTCTGCCAACCCGGCTTCAGGGATTTGGCCCATTCAGGATCGGTGGGCCGGTTGGCGCGGACACCCACATTGGTGGGCGTGCGCTGGAAAACAAAGAGATGCTGGGCCGATTGCGCCAGCTTGGGGATGATCTGGACGCCGGTTGCGCCGGTGCCGATGATCGCAACGCGCTTGTCGGCAAGGCCGGTCAACGGTTCGGTCGGGCTGCCACCAGTATAGGCATAATCCCACCGTCCGGTGTGAAAGCTCGTGCCCTTGAAAGTTTCCATGCCGGGGATGCCGGGCAGCTTGGCCTTGTGCAGAATGCCGCCTGCCGTGACGACAAAGCGGGCGCGGATCACATCGCCGCGATCCGTCTTCACGATCCAGCGACTGGCCTTGTCGTCCCAGCGCAAATCCTTGACCACCGTCTGGAAAAGGCCGTGGGGGTAAAGATCGAATTGCCGGGCAATGCGCTGAAAATGCGCAAAGATTTCGGGGCCCTTGGCGTACTTTTCGGTCGGGATATAGCCGGTCTCTTCCAACAGCGGCATGTAGATATAGGATTCAACATCGCAAGCAGCGCCAGGGTAGCGGCTCCAGTACCATGTGCCCCCAAAATCGCCCGCACGGTCAATCACCCGGAATGCGCTGACGCCCTGCTTGCGCAAGTTCACGGCGGTGAGCAACCCACTGATGCCGCCGCCAATTACGGCAACGTCTGTATCTTCGGTAATGGCATCACGCTGGAAATCGGGATCAGCATAGGGGTCTTTGTCAAACGCTTCGAACTGGCCTTCGAAGGCTTTGTACTGGGCCGGTCCGTCGGCGCGCAAGCGGCGCTGCCTTTCAGCTTCATACTTGGCGGAAAACTGCGCAACCGTGGCTTGCGCGCTCTGGTCCGACATCCTTGGCATCCTCTTGTGTCTACACTTGTAGACTTCAATATCAGCGACGCCGCACGTGGTAAAGGGGGATATTCGCGAGTGCCCGTCCACAAACGGCGCGCGCACAAAAAAAAAACGCCGACAAAGCTATGTGCTTTGCCGGCGCTTGTTGCTTTACAAATGCGATCAGGCTTCGGCTTTGGCCTTGCTCATCGCGAACTCTGCCGGATCAAATTCAGCGGTAAGGCTGTGATAGACGCTCAACGCCCACGGGGAATTGGTGACGACGCGGCCCTTGGCGTTCTTGTACCAACTGGTGACGCCGGGGTGCATCCACACCATGCCTTCGAATTCAGCATCGAGCTTGCGGTTGTATTCCTCGAACGGTTCGCGTTTAACATCGATCACGTCGACATTGTTTTCGACCATCTCGCGCAAGGCCTGCATGATATAACGGATCTGGCATTCCGAATGGAACAGGGCCGAACCGCCGTGGCCCAGATTGGTGTTCGGGCCATAGATCATGAACAGGTTGGGGAAATCGGGCGCGGTGATGCCCAGATGCGCGCGGGGATCATCCTCGCCCCAATGATCGCGGATGCTGCCGTTTGTGCCAATGACTTCGATCGGGGTGAGAGGGCACTGCGCCTTGTATCCGGTGGCAAGCACCAGAATGTCGGCTTTGTGTTCCACACCGTGTTCGTCCACCAGGCCATCGGGCGTGACCTTCTGGATCGGGCCTGTCACCAGTTCGACATTGTCGCGCGTCAGGCATTTCAGGAAGCCGCCATCGCGCAACATGCGCTTGCCATAAGGCGGGAACTTTGGCGTCACCTTGGCGATCAGGTCCTCGTCGCCGTTCACCTGTTCGCGGATATTGGCTTCAAGCCAATCACGGTTGCGCTGGTTTTCGGCGTTGAGCGAAAGCGGGTTGGCCCAGTTCGGATCGCGGCGCATTTGCGGCAGCAGACCGTCAGCCGTGGCCCACAGCAGCAGGAAGCGATACCACTTGTTGTAATAGGGAATGTTGGCCAGCGCCCACTTCCAGGCCGGTGACACTTTCTTGAAGATCAGCGGATTGGGGCGGACCCAGTGCGGCGAACGCTGGAACACCACCAGCTTGCCAACTTCGGGCGCGATGGCCGGGCCGATCTGCATACCCGAAGCGCCGGTGCCGATCATCGCCACGGTCTTGCCCTTCAGGTCAACCGTATGGTCCCAGCGTGCGCCGTGGAAGCATGGCCCCTTGAAGCTGTCGAGGCCGGGGATGCTAGGATAGGACGGGATGTTGAGCAATCCGGCAGCGCTGATGACTGCGTTGAACGCCTCGGTATAGGTCGATCCGTCCTTCTGGCGAACGGTCACGCTCCACACCGCCAGATCGCGATCCCAGACGCACGAGACGACTTCCTGTTCAAACCGCACCCGGTCGGCAATCGCCATTTCGGCGTAGCACTTCTGGATGTAATTCTGGATTTCATCGCCACGGGCGAAATAGTGGTCCCAATTCGGCTCCATCCGGAAGGAATAGGAATAGAAGTGGTTGGGCGTATCCACCGCAATGCCGGGATAGGTGTTTTCGTACCAGGTGCCGCCGACGTTGTCGTTCTTTTCGATGATCGTGTAGTCGTATCCGGCCTCTTTCAGCTTTGCGCCAAGCGCGATGCCTGAAAAACCGGCACCAATGACCAGCACTTTCAGGCTGGCCAGCCGTGCCGGAGACGGGGTTTTGCGCCACTTGACCGTCTTGGCGTCCTTGCCGTCAAAGTTCAGCTCGTCATAGATCATGTCATAATACGTATCGGGCACATGGCGGCCCACCGCCACATCCACCATCTTGCCCAGCAATTCGCGCGAAGGCGCAGGCGGCAGCGGACGGTTGCTGGACGCATAATCCTTGAGCGTGGCGATCAATTTGGCGCGCAGATCGGCCTTCATTTCTTCGGGCACGGTTTCTTCAAAACCCCATGCGCCCTGAATGAACGGGGCAAACCGTTCCAGCGTTGCCGTATCTTCGGTCAGGTGGCCGTAAACCAGCAGCAGCGGCTGCACGTCCAGTTCGGCAAGGCGCGCATCAAGCTGCGCTTCCTCCTTCATCAGATCCTGCAAGATGCCGGGGCGGTGTTCCGGCAACTGGGGTACGGTATGTTCGCTCTGCGTGGCGCCCATGATCGTGGCCTTCCTGAATTTTTGCGGTGCGTATATGTTGAAGTTGTGCCGGCTATTCGGCTGCGACTGCGGTATTCTCGACAGCGACCGGATCGGCATAGAATTTGGCGTATTGCCGACGATAGGCCAGCAGCGGCCCATCACCTTGAACCAGCAGCGGTTTTTCCAGAAAGACCTTCTGGTTCCAGATCGGAATGTCCTGCTCGATCTGCTTGGCAAGATCGCGCATCCGGGCCTGCGCTACCCGCATCCGGCCGTCACTGATGCCGGGGGCATGGTACAATTGCCAGCGGATCTGGGTGTGCTCTGCATCAATCGGTGTGGCTTGCTGCACCTGCAGCACATGCGTCACATCAGTGTACTCGGTGATCGACTGGCCTGGGCCGACTGCGGTAATGTCGATCGTGCCGGTCATCGGGCCGCGCGGGGTGTTCATTTCAGCCACCACCATGTTGCGGCGCTGCCAGCCATCAAGCTTGAATTCGGCCGAGGGCGCACCGGGAACTCCGTGGACGGCGGCAAAGTGGGCGTGATCCTGCCCGTTTTCGGTAATTTCCTGAATGTGGATGTCGATGACCCATTCGTGGCGACCGGCCGGCACCCAATCGCCAATGTCCGCACCATCCTCGATACAGCGCGGCAGTTGCGCCAGTTCCCACTTCGGGGCTTCTTTGCGCGGGTGATACCAAACGTAGACCACACCTGCCGATTCCTGCACTGGCCAAGAAGGCAGGCAGGACCGCTTCATTGAAGGGGCAATCACCTTGGTATAAGGGATGCCGGTCACACCGCCTTCGCCGTTGAAGGTCCAGTGGTGGAACGGGCAGCGCAGATCATTGCCTTCGACGTTGCTGTTGACGCCCAGATGCGCACCAAGGTGCGGGCAATAGGGATCAACTGCCCGAAGCTGTTCATCTTCGCCGCGCCACATCACGAATTCTTTGCCGAAATACTTCATCGTCCGAACATCACCGGCGGCAATTTCATCAGACATGGCAACGGCAAACCAGCCAAAGGGAATAGGCAGGCCGGCATATCCACGGTTGTTGGCCGAAGGCTGGCTGGACATGATCATCTCCGTAAACAATTGGACCGACCGGAGGTGGTGACCCTCGGCTATTACCCAATCTTAGGAGACAAACGATCCACGGCTTTGACGAGGATCAAAATGCACATCGTGCAAAGCATTAATTGCAGGCGCAGCAACGCCGCTGGTCATTAGGTGGTAACGGCCTTTGGCGGTGGTGGCAGAAATGCGATCAGGATGCTAGCGCTTACGATCATCGTGCCAGCAATCGCATAATAACCAAGGTAGCTTCCCGAACTGTCGAACTGCCAGCTTGCCAGCAACGGCCCCACGCTGGAACTGACCGCAAAGGTCATCTGGAACAGCGTGTAAACAGTGCCAAAGATGCGCTGGTCAAAGCGGCGCGAGCACAGATAGGCGACGACATCGATCTCGGACCCTGCGGCAAACCCAAGCAAGGCCGATGCGGCCATCAGCATCGGCAATGAGCCATCGGCTGTGGCAAACAGGCCCATGACCACCAGCGGCAGCAGAAACGCAAAAATGGCCAGCGGCTTGGTTGGCATCCGGTCAAGCAGAGCGCCCGTTCCCAAACGTCCCAGGATTGAAAACACGCCGGTTATGCTGACCATGCTGGCCGCAGTTGTCATGTCCAGGCCCTGCAGGCGTACCGTTGGGAACAAGTGGACGATCAGGCCGAACTGCACACTGGAAAACAGCCCGCCTGCACAGACAAGGAACCAGAATGTGCGCGTCTTTACCGCCGGACCAATCGGGGGAACCGGCCCGCCATGCGCCGCGTCCTTGCGCGGAACGGGGCGATAATACAGGAACACCAGCGGCAGGATGATAACCAGCCATATTGAAGCCATGGCGGGATAGGCCATGCGCCAGCCAAACGCTTCAACCAGTTCGGCTGCGATCAAGGGCCAGCCCACGGTCGCAAGTCCGATGCCTGTCAGGCACACCGCAATAGCCATCCCGCGCGCGGCATCGAAGCTCTGCACGACGCCATTGATCCATGACGCAGAACCGACGCCGAAATGCGTGAGTGCATATAGGGCTGCCAGCATCCACCATTGCCACACGGCGCCGGTAGCCAGGCTGAGCATGGCAAGGCCCAGCGCGAACGGCACGACACCAGCCAGAAGCATCCGGCGCGATCCGATCCGGTCAAGCACCCGCGCAGCCACCGGCCCGACGATCAGGCCGATCACCATTTGTAGCGTCATCGCCGTGGAAAATTCCGTCTTCGTCCAACCAAATTCACGGGTCATTTCGCCCATGAATATGCCGCCGGTATAGGCATAGGCTGCAGGGCCGGTAATGCCGAGCATCGCGATCAGGGGCAGAGGCCATGATCTTGCCCATTCATCACGCTTGGTCGTCATGCCATATCCCTGTCTTCAGGCTTTTCGCTTGCATTGATGGTCAAGACCAGCGGATTGAATTCAGACGGACACTTCCACCCCTTGGCCGATGGGATGACATTCCCAGATGTCAGTACCTGTCAAACAGGTTGTGTCTTATAGCCATTGACGGTGCAACCACGCTGGCAGAAGGCTTGGACTACCCGGATCATTTTATTATCCGGGTAGTCACATTTATAGCCGATCAGAATTTGAACCCGGCACGCACACCATAAGTGACAGGTTCATTGCCCTGCGCATAGTCGCCGAACAGTCCACCCGACAGCACGAAATTGTAACGCGTGTTGGTGATATTATCAGCATAAGCGCCAATTGTTACGTGGTCGCTTGGATCAGTCCAGTTGATCTGGGCGTTCGCAATTCCATAGCCCTTTTGCCGATATCGCTGCTTGTTGGCCAAGCCCGCTGGGCCACGAGGTCCAAACAGCGATGGGTTGGATACCACAAACGAAGACGTGTAGCTGGCATTGCCGGAAAGCGCGAGCCGACCGCCCGCCATGTCCATTTCATAGTTTATGCCAAGGTTCCCGGTAAACGAAGGCGCGCGCGCCATTTGTTGTCCGGTCCAGTCCTGCACCTGACCGGAAATGTTCCGCTGCGTTGCTTCATTCAAACCGTTGCCGGTTGCATTCTTGAAGTCGGTATAGCGTCCGTGGGTATAGGATGCGCCCGCTCGGATGCTCAGATCTTCGGTCGGTGTGTATGTGGCCTGTGCTTCAATACCGTATGATTCTGCCCGCTTTGCGTTGCTGATGAGCTGGATCACCGCATTGGCATTGACCGGGCTGGGGATGGTCACGCCAACCTGGAGGTCACGAAAATCGTAGTAGTACGCTGCAGCATCGAAACGGAAGGTGGAAGATGCGGTTTTGAAGCCAACCTCATAGGCGGTCAGCTTTTCAGGCTTGATCGGCAATACGAATGCAGGCGATGCAACTACAGTGGGGTTGAAAACACCCGATCGGAAGCCCTTTGAGAAAGATGCATAAATGCTCGTCCGTGGCGCGATTTCGTACCGCAGCACGGCGCGAGGCGTCGCCGACGAAAAATTGGCTGCATTCTGGGCAGGCGGCGCAACAACGGGATTGACGCCGGGCACAACGAAATAACGGATCGTCCGCTTTTCATCGCTGTAACGAAGGCCAGCTGTGAAAAACAGCTTTTCACCGAACTGGTAGGTCGCATCCCCGTAAAACGCATAGGCTTTGGACGTCAGGAATACGAACTGTGAATTTTGCAGACCCGCCGCGTCAAAGCTTCCGGTGTAGCTTCGGGCACCGCCATCGCCGAAATCCATCTTGTCGTTGTAGTAGAAACCACCAACGATCAGATTGAGATTGTCGATCGCGTCAATGGCATAGTCCAATGTCTGCTGGAAAGTCCGCTGGTGGATCGACGTATTCGCAGACTGCGTGATTACCGGCTTGCTGCCGTCGAAATCAAAAACCGAAAAACTGAGCCGCTTTGCATAGCCGGTATAGGAAGTCAGCGTGCCGATTCCCGTTTCAAGAGCGATCTTTCCGGTAAATTCATCAGCCTTGGCGGAACTGTCTGCAAGAAACGACGATGACGACGTATCGCGCGCGCTTGCACGCGGCGGGGATGCCGGCACGGCAAACGCATATTTGTTGATCGTATATGTCGTCCCGCGCGAATCTTCGACCCTGCCGTGATTGAAGCCGAGCGTTATGTCGAGCGTGTCTGTCGGAGTGTAGAGCAGTTTGGCCCGAAAGGATTCATTCTGCAGCGGTGCCGCGTCCCGGTCGTCAGCCTTGGAAACCGGATCAGTGCCGATGTCGCGGATGTAACCGTCGCTCTTGCGGTAATACCCAGCAAGGCTGAACGCGAGCTTTTCGCTCAGCGGCACGGAAACATAGGCTTGGGCACGAATATCGTTGAAGCGACCGTAGGATACCTGCGCCCGACCAATCGTTTCCTGCGAAGGTGCGAGCGTTTCCATGACAATCGCGCCAGCGGTTGCGTTACGGCCATAAAGTGTGCCCTGCGGCCCCTTCAGAACCTGGACACTCGCCAAATTCGCCAGATCGCCATTGATGGTCACCATGTCCGGCTGATAAAATCCGTCAACATAGACGGCCGTATTGTTTTCGAACCCGTAACCAAGTGTGAGGGTGGAAATCCCGCGAATCGCGGGCTGGGTGAACGATCCGCCACGGTTGATCTGTACACCGGTTGCGATCTGGCCGATGTCGGTCATGCGCTGCACGCCCGACTGCTGCAGAATGTCCGCCGTAAGCGCAACGATTGCGACAGGGACACTTTCAAGCCGTTCGGCGCGGCGCTGTGCAGTGACGATAATGTCGTTGGCCGAATTCAATTCGCTTTCATCGGTCGTGGTTTGTGCCCAGGCGGGACCAGCAGTCAAAGCCAGCAAGCCGACGCTGCCCACCAACAGTGGCCTAAACGAAGCTGTCGTCTTGATTTTAGGCATTTTTCTCCTCCATCTCGCCGTTGGGCGTTGTCATTTTCCGTCGCTTGATGCGGCGTTGTCGTGCAAGACAATATGAATGCAACGTGATCTGTGCAATGCATTGTTTGCGATGAGGGACGGTTTCCCTGCCAAGCCCAAAGTTCTGCGGCACTTGGGCAACACTTACGTAGCTACATGTCTGCTCCGACCGATTTTATCCGCAGGGCGCTTGCGTCTGTCAGACCTTGTATTCGGCGCATTCTCGCAGCCATCGCGCCGCATCACCAAGCGCCGCTGCAGCGACAGGAATCGCAGCGGCGGCGGCCAGATATCCGTGAATCATCTGCGCATCGCATCGCAGGGAAACGGGCACGCCACCATCGGCAAGCCGGACCGCGTAGGCCAGCCCTTCACTGCGTAGCGGATCGAACTCTCCCAGCACGACCATCGCAGGCGGCAGTCCGCGCGTTTCCACGACGTGCAAGGGCGAGATTTCCGAACTGCACCTATCGACACCTAAAGGGCAGTAATGATCCCAGAACCACCGCATATCCGCCGTGGACAGCAGCCAGTTGCGTCCACCGATCTCCCGGTAGGACAGCGTCTGGAAATCGTGATCCGTCACCGGATAGGCCAGCAGTTGTCCGGCAAGAACCGGACCACCACGATCCCGCGCCCGGATCGCACACGCCGCCGCCAGATTGCCGCCCGCACTTTCTCCTGCCACCAGCAAAGGTCCGCTGAACGCTGCGGCGGCCCATTCAAGTGCCGCCCAGCAATCGTTCAGGGGATGCGGGTAGCTGTGTTCAGGGGCCATGCGGTAATCGACGCTGATGATCGTGCAGCCAGATTTCCCTGCAAGGCGGCGGCATGTGGCGTCAACCTGGTCCAGATCGCCAATCACCCAGCCACCACCGTGGAAGAACACGCACGTGCCAACCGGCTCGCCCAGCGGCTGGTAGATACGCACCGCAATCGGGCCGAGCGGCCCCTCGATTTCGCGATTTGTCACACTTGCCAGATCGGGCAGGTCAGTCGGCTTGGGCGCAGCCGCGATCCCGGCGCGCAGCAGTTCGCGCGCTGCAGCCGGAGACAACTGGTGAAAGTACGGCCTGCCTGCCGCCCGGTTCGCGTCGATGATAGCCTGATGATAGGGGTGGAGCTTGCGCGGATCTTCGGCGTTCACCCCTGCTGCTCCCGCAATTTGCGCCGCGCGGGGACATTCGGCTGGCCGGTGTGGCATGTGATCCCGCCATCTGCGGTCAGGATGGAACCAGTCATGTAGGACGCATCGTCCGAGGCGAGGAATGCAATGACGCTGGCCATTTCCTCAGGCTTGCCCATACGCGCCAGAGGAATGGGGCCAAGCCATGCTTCACGATCTGCAGGTCGGGCCACCGTCAGCGCGGTCATCGCTGTCTCGATCAGGCCCGGGCACAGTGCGTTGACGCGGATACCATCGCGCGCGCAATCAAGCGCCAACGACCGGGTGTAGTTGATCACCGCCCCCTTCGAGGCATTGTAGACGCCCATTCCATAGTCGCCGCCAAGGCCCGAAATCGAAGCGACATTGATGATGGCCCCTCCCTGCGCGCGCATCACGGGAATGGCGTATTTGCAGAACAGATAGATGGCTTTGGTGTTGATCGCGAACACCTTGTCCCACAACTCCTCTTCCATTTCAGGTGTTTCGGACAATGCGCCAAGGCCAGCGTTATTGACGAGAATGTCGATCCTGCCCCACTTGGCGACAGTGGCGTCGACCAGCGCAGCAACCTGCCGGGCTGAAGTTCCATCGGTCTCGATGAACGCAACCGAATCGCATGTGGATGCGGGCTCCTGAATGTCGGCGATCATCACTTTGGCGCCTTCAGCGGCCAAACGCGCGGCAACTGCTGCGCCAATTCCGTTTGCACCGCCTGTGACGATTGCGACCTTACCTGCAAATCTGGCCATGCCCATCTCCTGCTCCGTGGCGGGTATTCGCTCTTTGCGATATCGGTTGGCCAATCCGCATTTTTAGTCAATGCCCGCGTTGCATTTCCTTTTCTGCATGGGGGCGAAAGGCTATGCGCAGGGACATATCAAGAGCATCCGAATCGGTTGCCGGGCAGGATTGAGGAGACATTCGTTGAGCGCAGACATCACCCGTTCGATCAAGGCTGCGGAGCAGGCCCGCTGCGCCGCGATGCTCGCCAGCGACAATATTGCGCTCGGCGCTCTGCTCGATCCGCGTCTGCAATTCCACCACGCTACCGGCGCAGTGGACGACAAGGATGCCTACATGGCCAAGATGGCCGCCGGGCGCATCGAATACGTTGCGATTAACTGGTCCGAGGAAAAGGTTATCGCACTTGCCGCAACCGCAGCAATCCTGACGGGCCGGATGAACACCGATGTGCGTGTGGAAGGTGTGGACAAGGCGCTGGTCAACCGGGTGACGGCGGCCTGGAGCCTCAACGATGATGTCTGGCAGATGGTCGTATTCCAATCCACACCGATGGCCGGCTGAACTGGCCGCTGCCATGCATCGGCGCATTGCGATCAACGTGTTGAGCCTGGAACCTGCCGGATTGGACCGACAGGTAGATCTTGTTGCGCGCATCGGTGCCGGCGCGATAACCCCTGATGTTGCCCAGTTCGGCGCCTTAACACCCGCGCAGGCGGGGCGGCTAATCGGCGATGCGGGATTGGCCTGCGCTGCGTTGACCCATCGCGCTTTCGGATTTGCCGATCCCACTCTGATCCCAGCAGCACGTGAGCGGCTTGAACGATCTATTGCGACAGCGTCGAAAATTGGCGCGCCCTGCATCGTGATGACCACTGGTGGCCGTGGCACGCTTGACTGGCGCGATGCGGTGGCTCGCTTTGCCGAAGCCGTTGCCCCCTGTGCGGACCTTGCCCGCCAAGCCGGAGTTACGCTGGGGATCGAGCCGACCTCGCATCTCTATGCCGATGCTTCGATTGTGCATCGGCTGACTGATTGCCATACTGTGGCGCGCGCAGCGGGGATCGGCGTGGTCAATGACCTGTTTGCGTGCTGGGTGGATGCCGATATCGATATGGCACTTGTCGCAGCCACAGCGCTGACTTCGCTGGTGCAGGTGAGCGACTACGTTCCCGGTGATCGCGGCCTGCCTTGCCGCGCGGTGCCGGGCGACGGCGCCATTCGGCTTGAACGCCTGCTCCCCGCGATTATTGATGCGGGATACGCAGGATACTTCGATCTTGAAATCATCGGTCCACGCTTGTTGACCGAAGGTGTCGCGCACGGATTGCAACGCGCAGCGGCGCACATCGGGCGCATTCTCGACACTGCAGGCCTGACTGGCTGAAAAGGGCGACAGGATAGCGTGTTGCAATTACCCCGTGCTTGCGCAACAGCATGAACCGGGATTAATGCACGTGTAGCAGTTCATTTATTCGGCCCTTCCTCGCCGGGCCTGCAGCACGGAATGTGGATGGTTGAAATGGCCGATACGAATTGGACTCTGCGCACTGACCCCAGCGGTTTCCAG
Source organism: Novosphingobium sp. MMS21-SN21R (assembly GCF_031846015.1). Classification (GTDB taxonomy): domain Bacteria; phylum Pseudomonadota; class Alphaproteobacteria; order Sphingomonadales; family Sphingomonadaceae; genus Novosphingobium. The sequence goes on from NZ_JAVRDU010000003.1 coordinate 307,877, forward strand.
ACGCGATGGTCACAGCCGCTGGCAGACCGCTACTTGGCCGAAGGGCACTGGACCAATACCACGCTGGTCGATGCTGCGCGCAAGTCTCTGTTGGCAGATCCCGACCACCTGCTGTTGATCGAGGGCGATGTGCGGCTGACCCGGCGCGAATGTTGGGACAAGGCGCTGAAGCTGGCGGCGTTTTTCCTTTCGCGCGGATTGAAACCGGGTGACGTGATTTCTTTCCAGCTACCCAACTGGGTGGAATCTGCTGTCATAGCGCTCGCCGCGCGCATGACCGGGCTGGTCATCAACCCGATCCCGCCAATCTATCGTGAATCCGAACTGGCCTATATCCTTGCCGACTGCCGTTCCAAGCTGATCTTCGTCCCCGGCACCTTCCGCAAGCACGATCATGCCGGAATGCTGGCGGGTTTGCAGGCGGACCTGCCGGAACTGCGCGACATTGTAGTCGTCCGCGATGGCGGCCCGCTGACGTGGGACATGGCACTGGCGCACGATGCTGCCGACGAAGCGGCGCTGCCCAAGGTCAATCCGTCTGCCGTGATGATGGTGATGTATACGTCGGGCACCACGGGCAAACCCAAGGGCGTTCTGCACACCCACTACAGCTATGATCACCGTGCCCGCGCGATGGGCGATGCGTGGAAGATCGGCCCTGAAGACGTGGTGTTCATGCCATCGCCGGTCACGCACATCACCGGCGCGCTCTGGGCGTTTGACCTCACGTGGATTCACGGCTCTGCCAGCGTGCTGATGGATGTCTGGACCGTCGAAGAAGGCATCCGCGTGATTGAGGAACACCACTGCACCGTCAATGGCGGGGCAACGCCGTTCCTGCAGCAATTGCTGGATACCGCCAGCAGCAGGCCCGAAGCGATTGCGTCACTGCGTCTGTTCTTCTGCGGCGGAACCACGGTTTCGCCGGACCTGATCCGCAAGGCGAGCGAGACTTTCCCCAATTGCCTGTTTTTCCGCTGCTATGGTTCGACCGAAATGGTCACGGCAACACTGGGCATCCGGGAACGCGAACAAGCAGAACTGGGCGCTGATACCGATGGCGAAATCGTCTATCCGGCAGAATTGAAGATCATTGATGCAGTCGACGACACGCCCCTGCCCCACGGCCAGGAAGGCGAGATCATCGCGCGCGGTCCGGGCCTGTTCTTCGGCTACGTCCACCCGGCCGACAATGAAGGCAACTTCATCGGCGATGGTTATTTCCGCATGGGCGACCTTGGCTGCATCGTGCACGACGATTACATCGTCATCACCGGACGCAAGAAAGACATCATCATCCGGTCGGGCGAGAATATCAGCCCTAAGGAAGTGGAAGATGTCCTGTTCAACCATCCAGCCGTGGCCGAAGTCGCCATCGTCGCGATGCCCAGCGCCGCCACCGGGGAAAAGGGCTGCGCCTTCATCATCCCGCGCGATGGCCAGACGATCGACCTTCCCGAAATCCGCCGCTTCCTTGATGAACAGGGTCTGGCACGCCAGAAGTTCCCCGAACATGTCGTGCTGGTCGATGATCTGCCGCGCGTCCCTTCGGGCAAGGTCAAGAAAGACGTTTTGCGAGTGATGGCCAAAGCAATCGCGGACCAAGCGGTTGCGTAGCACCGTTCGTCAATAGAACGGCTTCTGAACGCGCGCGCCTGTCCAGTCTACAAGCCTAAGGAGTATCGAATGCCGCAGGAACTGCACATTATCGCTCTGGGCGCCTTTCTCCTGCTCGTTCATATTTTTGTGGCCGGGCGATTCAAGACCAAGCAGTATGGCATCACCTGGAACACCGGTGCGCGCGATGAAGCGCTTCCCCCGCTCAATCCTGTGGCGGGCAGGCTCGTTCGGGCGCAGGAGAACTTTCAGGAGACGCTGCCGGTGGCCATTGTTGCCCTGATTGGCGTCGTGCTTGCCGGAAGGACCAGTGAAATGACCGCGCTGGGCGGATGGCTTTGGCTCGGTGCGCGGCTCGTTTACCTTCCGCTTTACGGCCTTGGCGTACCCAAAGTGCGAACGATGGTGTTCCTCGTCAGCATCGTCGGTTTGCTGATGGTGTTGTGGCCGCTGCTTTGGGGGTAAAAGCGTACTGCGCCGTCAAAACAGTCAGGCCGCTACCCTCAACGCCAGCTGAAACCGCCATCGACCGGCAGTTCAGTGCCAGTGGTAAAGCCTGAATCGTCGGTGGAGAAGAACAGCGCCGCTTTGGCAATGTCGCTCGTCTCGCCGAGCCGCTTGAGCGCGACGCGTTCAGCCGCGCGGGCGGTATGTTCGGGGTTTTCCCACAAGTAGCGCGTCATTTCGGTCTTGATCACGCCGGGGCAGATGGTGTTGGCGCGGATGCGCGGCCCAAGGTCCATCGCGATGGATTTGGTGAACATCGCCGCACCCGCCTTGCTGGCGGAATAGCCGGCCGTCCCCGGCATCGGCATCAGTGCGCTGACCGATGCGATGTTCACGATGGTGGCACCGTCAGCCGCTGTCAGATAAGGCAGCGCGGCCTTGATGATGTTGAACGGGCCGGTGAGGTTGACCGCGATCATCTTGTCCCAACTGGCGGGATCAAGATCGACGAAGGGCGTAATGTCGAGAATTCCGGCTGCGTTGATCACGCCATCAATGCCGCCCAACGTATCGCCTGCCATCGCGACGATGCGGTTGACGCTGTCCCGATCGGTTACATCGCAACCGTATCCCTGTGCGCCCAGGTCTGTCGCAACAGTAGCGACACCCGCCTCGTCACGATCAAGCAGGGCGAGCGATGCGCCCTCTGCGGCGAACAGGCGCGCAATTTCCCGGCCCATGCCGCTGGCAGCACCGGTAATCAGCACCTTGCGTGCGTTCATTCGCCCAGCCACGATCGTCTCCCTCCGCTTTTCGTCCTCCCCGGCATCAAACCGCCGGGGTAAACTCGTATTCCTCGGGCTTGAACACTTCAGTCATGTTCCGGTAATCGACCAGACGCCAAGGCGAAGCAGCGTGAACGCGGCCCGCGCCGTTCTTGTACCAGCTGGTAACGCCGGGGTGTGACCACACCAGTTCGCGGTGCGCGGCATCGACCTTTTCCTGATAATCCCAGAACGGCTCAGGCTTCACTTCAAGCGCCGCGTGGCCGCTTTCGATCAGTTCGCGCAAGCCCTGCATGATGTAACGGATCTGGCATTCGGAATGGAACACCGCGCTGCCGCCATGCGCCAGATTGGTGTTCGGGCCATAGATCACGAAGAAGTTCGGGAATTCGGGCACGGTGATGCCAAGGTGCGCGCGCGGGTCTTCATCGCCCCAGCGCTCAAGGATGGTTGCACCCCCGCGTCCTTCGATCTGCATCGGCCAAAGCATCCGGCGCGTTTCAAATCCGGTGGCCAGCACCAGAATATCGCACGGGTGCAGCTTGCCGTCCGCCGTCACAACGCCTTCGGGTTCAACGTGATCGATCTGATCATCGACCAGATCGACGTTGGGCTTGGTCAGCATGCGATACCAGTGGTTATCGCGCAGCATGCGCTTGCCATAAGGCGGATAGTCCGGCGTCGCCTTGCGGATCAATTCGGGATCGTGGCCCACTTCATTGGCGATATGCGCTTCAAGCTGCTTGCGGATTTCCGCGTTGTTGGCGTTGAGCGTGTGCTTCTTGTCCGGCCAGTTCGGATCCACCTTCAGGTTGTGGTGGAACGTGTCTGATGATGACCAGAACAGCTGGAAGCGGAACCACTTGGTGTAAAACGGGATGTTGTTCAGCACCCACTTCTTTGAATCCGTGACGGTTTCAAAGTACAGCGGGTTGAGCATCGCCCAGTGCGGCGAACGCTGGAAGATGGTCAGGTTGCCGACCACAGGCTGAATGGCAGGGCCAACCTGCATGCCTGACGCACCCGTGCCGATCATGCCGACGCGCTTGCCCGCATAGTCTGCCGAATGGTCCCAGCGCGCAGTGTGGAATGCCGGGCCATTGAAGGTTTCAAGCCCCTTGATCGGGGGCACCTTGGGCCGGTTAAGCATGCCCACGGCGCTGACCACGGCATTGGCGGTGGCTTTGTAAACCACGCCGTCCTTGCCACGGATTTCCGCATGCCAAAGCTGGCTTGGTTCATCCCAGCGCAGCGTCAGCACTTCTTCGTTGAAGCGGATGAATTCGCGCAGATTGTGCCGATCGGCATTGCGCTTGATATAGGCTTCGATCTGGTCACCCTTCGCGAAGAAGTGGTCCCAGTCGTTGTTGTTGTCGAACGAATACGAATAGAAGTGATTGGCGGTATCAACACCGATGCCGGGATAGGTGTTTTCGTACCATGTCCCGCCCACTTCATCGTTCTTTTCGATGATGGTGAAGGGAATGCCCGCTTCCTTGAGCTTGATCCCCATGCCGATGCCCGAGAAGCCCGCACCGACGATCAGCACCTGAAAATCGGCCAGGCGCTTTGGATCGGGCGTGCTGCGCCAGTGGACGGTCTTGGGATCGGTGCCCGCAAGGTCCATTTCCTCATCGACCATCGGGAAGTATTCCGGCGGCACGTCCTGACCGGTGCAGGCCTTGAGCATGCGCGGCAACAGGTAGGTCGGCAGTGAAGTTGGCAGCGACTTTCCGCTTGCGGCATAGTCGGCCAGAACATCGGCCACTGCCTCACGCATTTCAGCCTTCACGTCAGCCGGGGTTTCATCATGGAAGCTCCACGGCCCCTTGATATACTGGCCTACAAGCTCAAGCCACGCCGGATCGCCACCAAGGTGAACAAGCACCATCAGCAACGGCGCAGTATCGGCTGATTCGAGGTTCTTGATAAGTGCGGCGCGGTCGCTGACCAGAGCCTTCAATGCCTCGGTATCGTAATTCGTCGCCAATGCCACAGCCTTGCTCCTCGCATCCTGATCGCCCTGCCCCAGCGCACACCTGTCATTCGACATGGTCATTGCGTGGAACCAGCCCGGAATCCTCATGTCATCCGGGCTTGCTATCCTTGCACTAATACTTGCCGGAATTATTGCAATAGCATAGGTTCATTCTTTCATGAACCAACTCCTGCACGGTCAGAGCGAATTGCCAGCATTCGCAGCGTGCCTTGCCGCAAGATAGCCGAACACGAACGACGGCCCGACGCTGGAACCTGCGCCGGGATAGAAGCGCCCCATCACCGAGGCGGTGGATACGCCAGTGGCATAGAGTCCTTCGATGACCGCGCCGTCCTCTCGCAAAACCCGCGCATGGACGTCGGTTACCACTCCGCCATACGTGCCGACATCGCCCGGCCAAACCCTGGCCGCGTAGAATGGGCCTTCCTTGATGGTGCCAAGAGTGTTGGAAGGCTGGTGATAGTGGTCGCCCAACCATTCGTCATAAGCCCTTGCGCCGCGCTTGAATTCGTCGTCGCGGCCCAGACGGACCGCATCGTTGAAACGGTCAACCGTGGCGGTAAGCACGGCGGGTTCAACGTCGATCTTTGCGGCCAGTTCGGCAACTGTATCAGCACGGACAAGAAACCCGCTGTCGTACCATTCCTGCGGCTTTTTCGTGCCGGGCATCGTGCCGCAGAACAGGTACTTGCGCATGCTCTGTTCGTCCGAAATCCACCAGCTTGGTATCGCTGGCACGGTTTCGTTGCGCTTCAGCATGTTCTGGCAGAAGGCCATGTAGGAACCGCCTTCGTTCATGTAGCGCACGCCGGACTGGTCCACCACGATGCTATGCGGCTTGGAGTAGTTCATCTGCCCGCTGACGCGGCCAAGATCCACGCCCTGCCCGTTGGTGTTGGCTGCGCCCGGCGGGATGGTCATCTGGTTGCCCACGCGTTCGTTCATCTGGGCAAGCGCAGCGCCAAGCCCTTCCATCGTCTCGATCATCTCACCGGTATCGCCCGGCGTGGTTGCGGTCCATTCCACCGATGTGCCGGGAATATACCTGTCACGCATGGCCTGATTCTGGGCGAAGCCACCGGCGTTGACCAGAACGCCAAGCCGCCCGCCGATGCGCCAATCACGGCCATCCCTGTCGATCACGACCCCTTTCACCGCGCCGTCCTGCATGATGAAACCCTTGACCGCGCTGTTTACGCGCAGATCCACTCCGGCGTTGAGCGAGGCCTGCAACATCCGCCCCTGCAGCGCACCACCTGCCTGCGTCCACGATTTGCCGGTTATCTTTGCCGCCGCTGCGCGAAGACCGACCTTGAGCATCATCAGCTTGCCCTTGAGCGACGACTTGAACGTCGAAATCTCGAACGCTTCGCTGTGATAAGCCGGAATCGACATGAAGTTGGGACGCAGCTTGTGCTTCCATTCACCCAGTTCGTTGACATCGAACAGGTCGGCCAGAACGGTGCGACCGGGCACCGAGCCACCGGGCCGGTCATCGTAATAGTCAGGCCATGATGGCGCACGGCGCAGCTTTATGCCCTGTTCGACCAGAAAATCGATCATCCGGGGCGCATGGGCCACATAGGCCTGCCGCTTTTCCAGCGTCGATCCGGGCGCATCGACAGACTGGCCAGCAGTGGCCTCCATGTAAAGCATGGCCTGTTCGGGACTGTCAGCCACCCCGTCCTGCTTCATGAAGCGGTTGTCGGGTATCCACATCACCCCGCCCGAACGCGAGGTCGTGCCGCCGATCAGATCGGTCTTTTCGAGGATCACGACACTTTTGCCCTGCTTGCGCATGACCAGCGCGGCACACATGGACCCGCCACCGCTGCCGACCACGACAAAATCGAAAACCTCGTCGAAGGTTATGCCGCCCATCCTGCTATCCTCTCTCATTGTCCCGATCCGCTTCTGGTGCGGATTATGCGGGCCTGACTTGCTTCAGGAACTTGCCGCGATCCACCTTGCCCGATGCAGTTCGCGGCAAGGGATCAAGTGATAGCACCACCACGCGTGGCACTTTGTATATAGCCAGATGATCGCGGCAGTGCGCCTTGATTGCATCTTCGGTTACCGTCGCCTCGGCGCTCACCACCACATGCGCAGCAAGGCGTTCGCCAAGCCGTTCGTCGGGGAGGCCATAGGCGATGCAATCGCGCACGGCCGGGTGATCGGCCAGCACGCGCTCCACTTCGGCGCAATAGATGTTCTCGCCGCCCGAGATGACCATGTTCTTCTTCCGGTCGACAATCGTGACGATGCCGCTCTCGTCGATGATGGCAATATCGCCTGATGCCAGCCAGCCATCCTTCAAGGTTTCCGCAGTGGCCTTGGGATCGCCTAGATATTCGGTCATCAAACCCGGACTGCTGACCCAAAGCTCGCCCGCCTCACCGATAGCGGCTTCGCTACCGTCATCCCGGCGGACCGACAACCGGATACCCGGGGCAGGCCAGCCGCACGAACCGGGATTGGCCAGATAGGCAGCGCCGCTGATAGAACAGGTCCACGCCGTCGTTTCAGTCTGGCCATAGGTATTGGACAGCAGGCAATTGGGCATGCGTTTGCGAATTTCGGCCAGCAAGGTGGGGTTGAGCGCAGCCGCACCATTGGCCATGTACGCGACTTTCCCCAGCGTTTCGGGCGTGGCGCGCGGGCTGCGCAGCATATCCCACAGCATCGCAGGCACAAATGACAGGCGCGACATGCCCACCGTTTCGATCATATCGAAGGCGATATCGACGTTCCACTTGGTCATGATGTGGATGGTCGTGCCAAGGCTGATCGCGCGAAAGATCGGCATGATGCCAGACAGGTGGAACATCGGCCCCAGAATGACGGCAGGCGTTGTCATCGAGCGGCGGTCTGCGGGTAGGACTTCGCCAGTTTCCTCCTCATAGCGGGCATCCTGCACCAGCCCCATGAAGCAGGCGATAGCCACCGAATGTGCCAGCGCACCGTGGCTCAGCAGCGCGGCCTTTGGGAAACCGGTGGTGCCCGATGTGAACAGCACGATGCCGCCTGCGTCAGGATCGCATTGCTCAGGTGCAAAGGCTTGGTCGGCGTGGGGCACGGTCAAGGCGGCATAGTCGGCGTCCTTGCCCACGCGCAGCGACGCATCACCAACCACAATGCGCGGCCATTCGGGGTCGGGCAGGGCAGCAGCGATGATTGTGGCACAATTGGCGTCCATTATCGCCAGTTCGCACTGAGCGGTGGCAATGGCGCGCAGCATTTCGTCAGCAACGCCGCGGCTGTTGACCAGCGCGGCCACGCCGCCAATGGCGGTGATGGCAAGAACGCTGACGATCCATTCGATGCGGTTGCTCATCACCACCGCAACCTTAGTTCCTTGCCGAACGCCGAATTGCGTCTTCAGGGCATGGGAAAGCGCACCAGCCTTAGCGAATCCGTCAGCATATGTCAGGCTGCGGCCATCCTGAACGACCATGACACTGTCGGCATGTTCCATCGCTTGCCAGTAAAGCCCGGCAAGATTGCGCGGCGCGCCTGCAAACACTTCTTGCGGGATGCCGCGCACCATGACGGTTTCCAACCGGTGCGTGCCGTCTGGCCCCAGCATGCGTTGTGCAAGCGGGTCGGCAGCGTTGGCCAGCCATGTCGAATTCGGCACCTTTGTTCTCCAACATCTTGCGTCGCCATGCCATTTGTCGAGACAAGCGGGTCTGATGTCATTATGCAATGCCTGAAGCGTAATCAATCAATAGCGCAAGAATTTGGGAAGGATGCCGGTGTCCACGAGAATTGAAGGCAACGTGGCGGCCGAATGGCGGGCAAACTGGACGGTGGTCATGGCAGCATGCGCAGGCATGGCTATGGCGTCGATCATTTCTTACTCCAGCGGCCTGTTTATCGAACCGTTCGAACGCGAATTTGGGTGGAGCCGGGTGCAGATCATGTCCGGCCATTCGATTGCCGCGACTATCGCCGCTATCTGCGCCCCGTTCATGGGCGTTCTGGTAGATCGCTATGGCCCCCGGCGAATCGGCATTGCAGCGGTTTTCACAATTTGCGGATCAATCGCGCTGTTCAGCCAAACCGGGCCGGACATCTGGCACTGGCGGCTGCTGTGGCTGCCAATGACTTTGGGCATCGTGCTGGTTCAACCGATGGTCTGGACTGCAGCGGTTACCAGCCTGTTCTCAGCCGGGCGCGGTCTTGCGCTGGCCGTAACCTTGTGCGGTAGCAGCCTTGCGTCCATCGTGGTTCCCAAGATGACGCACTCGTTGATCGAGGCATTCGGCTGGCGACTGGCGTGGGTCGGCCTCGGTTCGATCTGGCTGGTGATTGCCATGCCCTTGATCTGGTTCTTCTTTACCAGCGTGGTCGATCGCGACCGCACCCGCCGAACTGAAAAGGTAGCTCCGGTAGTCCGTGCCTCGGTCTGGCAAAGCGGCATCCTGTCATGGCGCTTTCCGGTACTGCTCGTCGCAGGCGTGAGCATTGCGCTGGTCGTCGTCACGATGGTGGTCAGCATTGTTCCCGTATTGTCTGCCAGCGGCATTGCACGCGGGGATGCCGCATGGATCGCAGGATTGGTCGGGTTCACGGCCATTTTCGGCCGCCTTGCCATTGGTTCATTGCTGGATCGGATGGACGGGCGTCTGATTGCGGCCGCCTGCGTATCGATGCCGATTGTG